>NZ_JBFBAE010000031.1:0-125269 GCF_040689465.1 Amycolatopsis sp. NPDC051373
GGTACTGCAACCGAAGGGTTGTGGGAGAGTAGGACGCCGCCGAACTTACTTAGAGTAGGCCCCGGTCGAGAATCTTCACGGTTCTCCCGGGGCCTATCTCTATGTGGCGTGCTGTGCGGCGCCCATGACGGAGCGCCATGCGCGCGCGGGGTGCTCTCAACAGCCCCGTAGGATGGTCAGTCGGCCCCCATAGCGGGTGGCCCGTGAGAACACAAGATTTTTCTATGGCAGGAGGCCAGGTGTCCGAGTTCGGTCGACGTGACTCAGAGGATGATGGGTCCGGCCGGTCGGCTCGCCGCGACCAGGGCTCCCGCGGCAACCGGTCGGACGCGCCCCGGGGAGACCGGCGTGGCGCGCGGCAGGACCGCGGCGGGCGTGACGGTGGCTACCAGGGACGCCCCCGGCGGGACGACCACGGTGCGCGCGGTGGTGGGTACCAGGGCCGCCCCTCGGGTGGCGACAACCCCCGTGACCAGCGCAGCGGCGGATACGCCGGTAACCGCGACGGCGGCCCGCGCGCAGGCTCTGACGACCGCGGATCGCGCGGCGGCTACGACAACCGCTCCGGCCGGCCGCAGGGCAAGTCCGCGTCCGGGCGTCGCTGGGAGGACCGCGGTTCGAGCGGCTCGACCGGCGGCTTCCGCAACGACAACCGCTCCGGCGGCGGCTTCCGTGATTCCCGTGGTTCCGGCGGCCCCCGCGACAACCGCGGCGGGTTCCGTGACGACCGGGGCGGCTCCGGTGGTTTCCGCCCCAACCGCGATTCGGGTGGCGACGACCGCGGTTTCCGCGGCGACCGCGACAATCGCGGCGGCGGTTTCCGCAACGACCGGGACGACCGCAATTCCGGCGGTTTCCGGAAGGACCACGGCGGCTCGGGCTACCGTGACGACCGCGGTGGCTCTGGCTACCGCGGCGGCAATTCGGGTGGGTCGCGTGACGACCGCGGTGGCTACCGCGGCGGCAGCGGTTCGGGCTCGCGTGACGAGCGTGGTGGCTCGGGCTACCGGGGCAACAGCTCGGGTGGATCGCGCGACGACCGCGGTGGCTCCTCCTTCCGCAGTGGCGGCGGCTCGGGCGGTTTCCGTGGCGACCGCAGTGGCGGCAGCTCGGGCGGGTACCGCAACGACCGTGGCAGCGGTGGGTCCGGCTTCCGCAACGACCGCGGCGGCAGCAGCTCCGGCGGCTACCGGGGCGACCGCGATGACCGCGGTGGCTCGGGCGGCTACCGAGGTGACCGGGACAACCGGGGCACCTCGGGTGGTTACCGGGGTGACCGGGACAACCGCGGCGCGTCGGGTGGTTACCGGGGTGACCGCGACGACCGCGGCCCGCGCACCGGTGGGTCCCGCGACGACCGCCGGCCGGGTGGCTTCCAGAAGGACCGTGACGACCGCGGCTTCCGCAGCGGTGGCTCGCGTGACGACCGTGGCGGCTCGGGCTACCGGGGCGGCAGCTCGGGTGGGTCCCACGACGACCGGGGCGGTTTCCGCAACGACCGCAGCTCGGGCAGCGGTTTCCGCAAGGACGACCGCGGCGGCTACCGGGGCGGCTCGGACCGCCGTGACGATCGGGGCGCCCCGCGCGGCTCCGACCGCCGCGACAACGGCCCGCGCGACAGCCGAGGCTCCTTCAACCGAGACGACCGCGGCGGCTCCCGCGACCGCCGCGACTCGGGTGACTCCCGCGGCTTCGACCGCGCGGACACCCGCGGCGCCGCCTCCGACGACGACTTCGACATCACCGACGACGGCTTCGTCGCCGGCGACACCGCCGGCCGCGATGACTTCGCGAAGCCCGGCGACAGCGGCCGCGGCGAGCGCTCTGACGTGACCGCCGGCGGCGACGCCGCACGCGACCACGCGGACGGGGACGACGCCGCACCGCGCGCCGACCGCGCGGATGACGGCGACTCCGATCGCGAGGAGCCGGCTTCGCGCGACGTCGTCCGGTCGCAGGCTGACGACTCGGCCGATCGCGACAGCGAGCGGTCCGCTCGGGACAGCCGAGACGACGCGCCCGAGGGCGACGACAACGGTGACCGCAGCGGTCGCGAGCACGCTTCGCCTGACGACCGCGACGACAGCAACGGTGGCACGCAGTCCGCTCGCGAAGACCGCGACAGTGACAACTCGGGCGAGGACCGCCGAGACAATGGCGACGGGACCGCGGTGTCGGCTCGCGATGACCGCGCCGAGCGGTCCTCTCGCGACAACGGCTCGAGTGACGACCGCCGAACCGGTGGCGACCGTGGCAACGGTGGCGAGCGGTCCTCTCGCGACGACCGAGGAGACCGCGGTAGCAGCGGCCGTCCCCGTCGTGACTTCCGCGAAGGCCGCGACAACCGAGACAACCGCCGAGACGACCGGCCCCGTCGGGACGACCGCGACGCGCGCGGGGGCCGCGACTCGCGGCCGCGGCGGGACGAGCGCCCGATGCGCGGCACGCGTGCCGGCGCGGAGGCGCTGGACGACGCGGCGCTGGCGAGAGAGCTGCTCGAAGCGCCGGAGCTGCCGGAGGGCATCGAGTACTCCGATCTGGACGAAGAGGTGCGGCGTGAGCTGCGGACGTTGCCGAAGGGGCTGGCCGAGACCGTCGGGAAGCACCTGGTCGCGGCGGGCGGGCTGATCGACGTCGACCCGGAGGCGGCGCTGGAGCACGCGAAGTACGCGAAGCTCAAGGCGTCGCGCGTGCCGATCGTGCGGGAGGCGCTGGGGCTGGCGGCCTACCACGCGGGCAACTGGCAGGAGGCGCTGTCGGAGCTGCGGGCCGTGCGGCGCATGACGCGCAGCGACGAGCACATCGCCATCATCGCCGACTCCGAGCGGGCCCTGGGTCGGCCGGAGCGGGCGCTGGACCTGGCGAAGGAGACCGACACGGCGAAGCTCTCGAAGGCGACGCAGGTCGAGCTCGCGATCGTCGCGGCCGGGGCGCGGCGCGACCTCGGCCAGATGGACGCGTCGGTCGTCTCGTTGCAGGGGCCGGACCTGGTGCCCAGCAAGCGGGACCCGTGGAGCGCGCGCCTGTTCTACGCCTACGCCGACAACCTCGTGGCCGCCGGGCGCAAGGATGAGGCCGTGCGCTGGTTCCTCAACGCCGCCGAGGCCGACAACGAAGACGAGACCGACGCCGCCGAGCGGGCGGCGGAGCTCTCGAATGAGTGACGCGCTCCTCGCGGGCTACGACGCGGTGCTGTTCGACCTGGACGGCACCGTGTACCACGGCTCGCAGGTGATCGAGGGCGCGCCGGAGGCGGTCGGGGCCGTGCGGGAGCACGGCGCGGCCGTCCGGTACATCACGAACAACGCGTCCAAAGCGCCGGCCGACGTGGTGGAGCATCTCCGAGCGCTGGGCCTCGACGCGGCCGTCGACGAGGTGCACACGAGTGCCCAGGCCGCGGCCGCGGTGCTCGGCGAGCGCCTGTCCGCCGGTGCGCGTGTGCTGGTCGTGGGCACCGACTCGCTGGCCGCCGAAGTGGAAACGGCCGGGCTGGGCACCGTGCGGAAGGTCGACGACGATGTCGCGGCCGTCGTGCAGGGGCACTCGCCGGAGACCGCGTGGGCCGACCTCGCCGAGGCGGCGCTGGCGATCCGCGCGGGCGCGCTCTGGGTGGCGTGCAACGTCGACGCGACCCTGCCCACCGAGCGAGGCCTGTTGCCGGGCAACGGTTCCATGGTCGCCGCGCTGCGCACGGCCACCGACACCGAACCGGTCGTCGCGGGCAAACCGCAGCCGCTGCTGTTCGAGACGGCCGCACGGTCGGCCGGCTCGAGCCGGCCGCTGGTGGTGGGCGACCGGCTCGACACCGACATCGCCGGTGCGGTCGCCGCGGGCATGGACGTGCTCGCGGTGCTCTCCGGCGTCGCGACGCCGGCCGGTCTCCTGACCGCGATCCCCGCCGAACGGCCGACGCACCTGGCCGCCGACCTGACCGCTCTCACGCAGCGCGCCGAAGACCTCAAGATCGGTCCCCGGCCGGGCTGGGAGATCACGTCCGGCGACGTGCTGACCGTGCGCGGCAGCGGAGAAGCCCTCGACCTGCTGCGCGCGCTGTGCCACGCGGCGTGGGCGAGCGGCGTGACCGAGGTCCGGGCCGAAGGCGACGCGGCCGAGGCGGCGCTGACCGGGCTGCAGCTGGCCTGACTGGTAGTTTGAGCTCGTGCACCCGAACGTCCCGCGACCTGTTCCTGGCCCTCCGCCGGTACCCGGACCCGGCCCGCAGCAGATCGATCCCCGCGCGGGGATCGAGGAAGCCGTGGCGGGCATCGACGACTTGAGCTCGGTACCGCTCGCCGAGCACGTCGACCGGTTCGAAGCCGTGCACACCGAGCTCACCGTGGCCCTGTCCAGCATCGACAGGGTCTGACCGGCGTGCCCAAACGGGCCCGCCTCGACGCGGAGCTGGTTCGCCGCGGCCTGGCCCGCTCGCGGGAACAGGCGTCGGCCCTGATCACCGGCGGCAAGGTCTCCGTGCGGGGCATGGTCGCGACCAAACCCGCCACCGGCGTCGAGTCCGACGCGCCCATCGTGGTGAAGGACGAGGACGACCCCGGCTGGGCCTCCCGCGGCGCGCACAAACTCCTGGGTGCACTGGAGAAGTTCGGCCCCGAAGGCCTCACGGTCGAGGGCCGCCGCTGCCTCGACGCCGGCGCGTCCACCGGCGGGTTCACCGATGTCCTGCTTCGGGGCGGCGCCGCCACCGTGATCGCCGCCGACGTCGGCCGCGGCCTGCTCGACTGGCGCCTGCGGACCGACGAGCGCGTGGTCGTGCTCGACCGCACGAACGTACGCAACCTGACGCCGGAGACCCTCGGCGGCCAAGTCGACCTCGTCGTCGGCGACCTGTCCTTCATCTCGCTCAAGCTCGTGCTGCCCGCGCTCGCCGACTGCGCGCGCGAAGGCGCCGACCTCGTGCCCATGGTCAAACCGCAGTTCGAGGTCGGCAAGGACCGGCTCGGCAGCGGCGGCGTGGTCCGCGATCCCGAGCTGCGCGTGCAGTCCGTGGTCGACGTCATCGCCGAAGCCGCGAAGCTGGGGCTCGCGTTGCGCGGGGTCGTCGCGAGCCCGCTGCCCGGCCCCTCCGGCAACGTCGAGTACTTCGTGTGGCTGCGCCGAGATCTTCGGCATCAAGATCCGGGCGAACCCCCGGCCGCCGATGGCACTGTGGACGGTGTCGAGCGGCTCGTGCGGGCCGCCGTCCAGGAAGGACCCCAGTGACCAGCGAACGTGAAGTGCTTCTCGTGGCGCACCCGGACCGGGACCACACGCGGGAGGCCGCACGCGAGGTGTCCGCGCGGTTCACGAAGGCCGGGATCCGGCTGCGCGTGACCGACGAAGAGGTGCGTCAGCTCATCGACCCCGACGGCTGCATGGACATGCCCTGCACCGTCGTGGCGCCGCAGGACGACCCCGCGCGCGGAGCTGAGCTCGTGTTCGTGCTCGGCGGCGACGGCACGCTGCTGCGCGCGGCCGAGCTCGCGCGGCCGGCGGGCGTGCCGGTGCTCGGGGTGAACCTCGGCCGCGTCGGCTTCCTGGCCGAGGCCGACTCCGACGCGCTCGCCGACGCCGTGCAGCGAGTGGTCGACCGCGAGTACCAGGTCGAGGAACGGATGACGATCGACGTCACCGTCACCCACGGCGGCGTCGAGCTTTACCGCACGTGGGCCCTCAACGAGGCCAGCGTGGAGAAGTTCTCGCGCGAGCGCGTGCTTGACGCGCTGATCGAGGTCGACGGCCGCCCGGTCTCGTCCTTCGGCTGCGACGGCGTGCTGTGCGCGACGCCCACCGGCTCCACCGCGTATGCCTTCTCCGCCGGCGGCCCGATCATGTGGCCCGACGTCGAGGCGCTGCTCGTGGTGCCCAGCAACGCCCACGCCCTGTTCGCACGTCCGCTCGTGGTCTCGCCCGACTCCGTGATCACCGTCGGCATCGACCCCTCGGGCCATAGCGCCGTCCTGACCTGCGACGGGCTGCGCAGCTTCGACATGCCGCCGGGCTCGCTCGTGCGCGTCGTCTGCGGCCGCCGGCCGGTGCGGCTCGTGCGGCTGTGGGATGGCGTGTTCACCGACCGGCTGGTGCACAAGTTCGGCCTGCCGGTGCGCAGCTGGCGCGAACGGCGTACCGGCGGCCGCTCGGTCTGACCGGGTACGGGCGTGCGGTGATCGACGACGTGCGGCGCTCTCCTTTGCAACGCAGGGTGTGCGCGAGGTGACCCGTGACACGCCCGGGCCGAAGCGTCCGCACAGGTGTTCGACCAGGGAAAAGAACGTTTAGCACCGGTCGAGCGCACGGAAGGTCGGTGGGGGCGGCTACCGTAGGCGTCGTGCTGGCCGAGATGCGCATCCAGGGCCTCGGAGTCATCGAGGACGCCCTGCTGGAACTGCACCCGGGTTTCACCGTCGTGACCGGTGAGACGGGCGCCGGGAAGACCATGGTCGTGACCGGGCTGCACCTGCTCTCCGGTGGGCGGGCCGAAGCGTCCAAGGTCCGGAACGGAATGCTCAAGGCCTTCGTCGAGGGGCGCTTCACCCTCGACAAGGCCGACACCGCGAGCCGCATCGTCACCGACGCGGGCGCGGACATCGACGAGGACGGCAGCGTGATCGCGCTGCGCACGGTGGCCGTCGACGGGCGGTCGAGAGCCCACCTGGGCGGCCGGTCCGTGCCGGTCGGCGTGCTGGCCGACCTGTCCGAGCAGGTGATCGCCGTGCACGGGCAGAACGACCAGCTGCGGCTGCTGCGCCCGAGCGAGCAGCGCGCGGTGATCGACCGGTTCGCGGGATCCGAGGTCGGCGAACCGCTCGCCGCCTACCGTGAGGTACGCGAGGAGTGGCTGGCCGTGATCGGCGAGCTCACCGAGCGTTCCACCCGGTCGCGGGAGATGGCGCAGCAGGCCGACCTGCTCAAGCACGGTCTCACCGAGATCGACGCCGTCGCGCCCGAACCGGGCGAGGACGTCGAGCTTACCGAGCAGATCAAGCGGCTGATGGCCGTCGACGAGCTGCGCGCTTCGGCGACCGAAGCGCACGTCGCGGTCTCGGGTTCGCAGGACGGCGACCCCGACGCGCCCGGTGCGCTCGGCCTCGTCGGCGAAGCCTTGCGGCGCCTGGCCTCGGCCGAGGACGCGGCGCTGCGGGAGCTCGTGCCGCGGCTGGAAGAAGCGTCGATGCTGCTCACCGACGTCGGCGCGGAGCTCGGCGGGTACATCGAGGGCCTCGACGCCGACCCGGCGCTGCTGGAGAAGGTGCTGGCGCGCCAGGCTGACCTCAAACGGCTCACGCGCAAGTACGCGGCCGACGTCGACGGAGTGCTGGCCTGGGCCGACGACGCCCGCCGCCGGCTCGAGTCGATGGACACCTCCGAGGAGGCGCTCGCCGAGCTGGCCCGCCGCCGCGACGAGCTCGCCGTGAAGCTGGGCGACCTCGCCACCGCCGTGTCGGCGGCGCGCGGCAAGGCCGCGGCCGAGCTGGCGTCGGCGATCACCAAGGAGCTCTCCGGTCTCGCGATGGGGCAGGCGGAGCTGGAGATCACCGTCGAGCAGAAGCCCGCCGAGCACGGCGACCGCCAGGCGCTCGCGATCGACGGCCACGCCGTCCACGCCGGCTCGGACGGCATCGACGAGGTCGAGCTGCTCCTGCGCGCCCACAACGGCGCGCCGCCGCTGCCGGTGCACAAGGCCGCCTCCGGCGGTGAGCTCTCACGCGTGATGCTGGCCATCGAGGTGGTGCTCGCCCACGCCGACACGGTGCAGACGCTGGTGTTCGACGAGGTCGACGCTGGCGTCGGAGGGCGCGCGGCGGTCGAGATCGGCCGCCGGCTCTCCCGGCTCGCGCGGACGCACCAGGTGCTCGTGGTGACACACCTGCCGCAGGTCGCGGCCTTCGCCGACCAGCACCTGGTGGTGGACAAGGGCACCAGCGGCGGCGTCACGCGAAGCGGCGTGAAGACGCTGAAGCAGCCGGACCGAGTGAAGGAGCTGGCCCGCATGCTCGCCGGCATGGACGGCACCGAGACCGGCCGCGCCCACGCCGAGGAGCTGCTCGCCGTGGCCGAGAAGGACAAGGCCGCCGCCGAGCCGAAACGCAAGCGCGCCAAGAAGGGCTGACCACACTCCATGATCTGGGCCGCGGTGGCCGACGTCGAGGCGGAGCTCGCCCGGGCTCGGCGCGACGGCGATCTCGACCGGTTCCTCGGGCTGCTCGGCGACGAAGAGCTGTTCGTGCCGGTGCTCCGGGAAGACGCGGAAAAACTCGCGAGCGAACAGGGCTGGTCGTCGGCCAAGGCCTGCTGTCGCGAGCGTTCGCTGCGGTTGTTCACGCGCGGCGCCCTGCCCGACCTCGGTGCCCACGTGGTGTTCCTCAGCGGCGACCTCGACTGGGCCCTGCACGGGGTCGGCGCCGATGAGCAGGTGGTGTTCAATGCCGGCACCCTCGGCGAGTGGCGCGTGCCCGGTTCGGCCGTGGTGCCGTGGCTCGACGCGAACCCGCACCGCGTCACGGCGGTCGAGCAGCAGGTCGAACGGCTCAACACCGCTCGCTACGGGCACTTCGAGGGCCCGCTGGCCCACGCGCTCGCGTGCGGCGCGCACCAAGCGGTGCTCACCGCCGAGCCGTGGAACGTGCTCGATGCGCGCTACCACGACTACGTCGCCGAGGTCCGCGGCCTGCGCGACTGGTGGGGCGTGTCCGACGCGGCCGGCTGGCGCGCCGCGATGAACGACCTCGTCGGCCCCGGCTACACGCTCACGCCCGGCAACCTCGTCCTCGTGCTGCGCGCCCGCTACGGCGCGGGGCTCGATTCGTGGTCCTGGGCCGAGCTCGTGGCCGGCTGGTGCGCGGACAACGGCGCGCGGGACCAGGCGCCCGCGCTCACCGACGTCCTGCGGCGCGTCGTGCGGTACGAGCAGCGCTTCCGAGCCGACGGATTACTGCCACCCTCCGGCGTCGTCGGCACCACGATCGGGTGGGACGTCGCCCGTGCGGTGGCGATGGCGCGCTGGGGTTTGGCGGTGGGTCACTGCGATCCGCTCACGGCCGAGCTGATGGTGCTCGAAGCCGGCGCGGTGGCGCGTCGCTACCACGAGTCATGGGCCGAGCTGTCCGCGAGCTACGTCATGGGCCGGGCCCTCGCGCTGGACGAGGAGGAGTTCGGCGAGGAGTACACCTCGGCCGTGCGAGTCCATCACCTGCTGCTTCAAGATCCTGCCAGTCCTTGGCTGAACCTCGCGTTCGCCGCGGCGGAACCCACCATCCAACCCTGAACGGACGCTCACGGCGACACCGCTCACCACAATGAGTCACGTCCCCTTCGGCGCGTCGGCGCTCGTCCCACCCACAAATTTGTCACCATCAGCCACATGAAGCTCACCGGTCTGCTCGCGCGAAACCACGAAGCCCTCCCCGGCATCACCGGCGTCGCGCGGGTCGACCGCCGCACCCGGGAGCTGCTGCGTCGCGTCAGCGCCGGCGACGTGGCGGTGCTCGACCAGCTCGACCTCGACCGCGCGACGGCCGACGCGCTGGTGGAGGCCGAGGTCGCCGCCGTGGTGAACGCGTCGCCGTCGATCTCCGGCCGGTTCCCGAACCTGGGCCCGGAGATCCTGCTGGCCGCGGGCATCCCGCTCGTCGACTCGGTCGGCGGCGAGTTGCTGCGCACGGTCAAGGACGGCACGAAGCTCCGGGTGCACGAGGGCGTCGTCTACATCGGGGAGCGGCAGATCGCCTCCGGCGACGAGCAGACGCCCGAGAGCGTCGCCGACCAGATGATCGAGGCCAAGGCCGGGATGTCGACGCAGCTGGAGGCGTTCTCGGCCAACACCATCGAGTTCCTCCGCCGCGAGCGCACGCTGATCCTCGACGGGGTCGGCGTGCCCGAGCTGCGGCTGCCGATGCGCGACCGCCACGTGCTGGTGGTCGCGGGCGGCAACGGCCACGCAGAAGACCTCAAGCGGCTCAAGAAGTACATCGGGGAGCACCGGCCGGTGCTCGTCGGCGTCGACGCGGGGGCCGACACGCTGCGCGCGCAGGGCCACACGCCCGACGTGATCGTGGGCGACCCGACCGGCATCGGCACCGCGACCCTGCGCAGCGGCGCCGAGGTCGTGGTGCCCGCGCAGCCCGACGGCCACGCGCCCGGTGTCGAGCGCATCCAGGACCTGGGCATCGGCGCGGTCACGTTCCCCGCGTCGGGCAACTCCGAGGACCTCGCGCTGCTGCTGGCCGACGCCCACGGCGCGAGCCTCGTGGTCACCGTCGGGTTCCAGGCCACACTGCGGGAGTTCCTCGACCACGGCCGGTCGGGCTCGAACCCGTCGACGTTCCTCACCCGGCTCAAGCTGGGCACGAAGCTGGTCGACGGCAAGGCCGTCGCGACACTGCACCGCAGCCGGGTGTCCTTGGGCGCCGTCGCGCTGCTCGTCCTCGCCGCCGTCGTCGTGGTGGTCGCCGCGCTGCTGGTCTCCGACGTCGGCTCCGTCTACCTGGACTGGATCCAGCACACCTGGACCACGTTCACCACCTGGGTGAAGGGGCTCTTCACGTGATTTCCCTGCGGTACCACATCGTTTCCATCACGGCGTGCTTCCTCGCGCTGGCCGTCGGCGTGGTTCTGGGCTCCACCGCGCTCAACGGCTCGCTGCTCTCGGGCCTGTCGGACCAGAAGAAGGACCTCGGCACGCAGGTCTCCGACCTCGAGGCGCAGCGCAACGCGCTCAATGCGCGCCTGGCCGACTCCGACGCGTTCGCCGGGTCGATGGGCCCGAAGGTCGTGGCCGGCACGCTCGACAAGCGCACGGTGGTGCTCGTGACCACCGAAGACGCGCGCCCGGCCGACCGCGACGCGATCAAGCAGCTCGTGCAGCAGTCCGGCGCCTCGGTCACGGGGGAGCTGCAGCTCACGGACTCGTTCACGGATCCCGAGAAGGCCGACCAGCTGCGCGACGTCGTCACGCGCCTGCAGCCGGCCGGTTCGCAGTTCCCGACCGCGGGTGACTCCGGCACGCTCGCCGGCGCGCTGCTCGGTTCGGTGCTGCTGCTCGACAAGACCACGGCGAAGCCGCAGTCCACGGGCGACGAGCTGGCCGCTGCGCTTGGCGGCCTCACCGACGGCGGTTTCGTGAAGCCCAGCCAGGGCGTGCAGCCGGCGCAGCTGGCGATCGTGCTCACCGGGTCGCAGCAGACGGGCGAGGGCGCGGGCGACCGCGCGGCCACGATCGCGCGGTTCGCGACGCAGCTCGACCGCTCCGGCGCGGGCACGGTGCTCGCCGGTGATCCGGGTTCGGCCGACGGCTCCGGCCCGATCGGTGTGGTGCGCGCAGACACCTCCGCGACGTCCATCCTGTCCACTGTGGACAACGTCGACTCCGCCGCCGGCCGCGTGGCGACGCTGCTGGCCCTGCGCGAGCAGCTCGACGGCGGCTCCGGCCGCTACGGCACCGGCGGCAACGCCCAGGCCCCCGCGCCGGGCGTCGGGTCTTCGACCGGGAACTAGCACCACGCACGTCGGCGGCGGGCCGGGATCTCTTGGAGGGTGAGAGATCCGGACTCGCCGCCGATTTGCGCTCAGCAGGAGCCGTTGTCGGCCCAGACGCCCTGGCTGCCGCCGGGGGTGTCGCCCTGGGTCCACCACTTCGCGGTCCATTTGTGCCCGTTGTAGGCCACGACCGCGCCACCGCTGTAGGCCTGCGTGGCGCTCCACGCGGCCGGGCAGGAGCCCACCGGCGGCGTGGTCGTGCCGCCTTGCGAGCAGACGCCGTTGTCGGTCCACACGTTCTGGCTGCCGCCGGGGGTGTCACCCTGCGTCCACCACTTGGCCGTCCACTGGTGCCCGTTGTACGAGACGACCGCACCGCCGGTGTACGCCTGCGTCGCGCTCCACGCCGCCGCCGAGCACGAGCCGCCGGCCGGGGCGGTCGGGGTCGTGGGCGGAGACGTCGGCGTCGTCGGGGTCGTCGGCGTGGTGGGAGCCGTCGGGGTGGTGGGTGTGGTCGGCGGCGTGGTGCCGCAGCCGGCCGTGGAGCTCGCCAGCCCGTTGACGACGTCGTGGAACAGTGTCGCGTTGGGATCGAGGTCGTAGAGCGAGAACATCACCGCGCCGGCCAGGTTGTTGCAGTGGATGTAGTCGGTGCGGGCCTTGATGGACTGCGCCGACGAGCCGCCGTAGAAGTTCGTGCCGTCGTAGAACCACGCCGACTGCGTGGTCGGGTCGTAGAAGGTGTCCGCCGGGTTGTCGACGATTCCGCCCAGTTCCTTGTACATCGCGATGCCGGGCACGTTGCCGCTCAACGTCTTCCCGGCCGAGGGCCCGGACGCCGACTGGTACAGCCCGTGGTTGGAACCGGCGGGCACACCCGTCCAGCCACGGTAGTAGAACGGGATGCCGAGCGTGAGCTTGTTCGCCGGGAAGCCGCCGGGGATGCCGTACGCGGACGAGCCCTGGGTGTAGGCCTTGATCACCGAGTCGGTCGTGTACTTCTCGGTGCCGGGCGGGATCGTGCCCGAGGGGTCGTTGGGCGAACCGTAGAGCGGGTCCTGGAAGTTCGTCGGCCCGGTCGCGTCCCACGCGCCGTGCATGTCGTACGTCATCGCGTCGGCGAAGTCCATGTACTGGCCGATTTTGTCGGTCTGCAGCTTCGCGATCTTGTCCTGTCCGCCCGGCAGCGCGGCGGAGACGGAGTAGTGCTTGCCGCCCAATGCGTCGAGCTCGGTGCGGAACTCCCTGAGCAGCGCGGTGAAGTTCGCCGTGTCGTTCGCGCTCACGTGGTTGCCGAGGTGGCCCGTGTTCGACCCGGGGTACTCCCAGTCGATGTCGAAGCCGTCGAAGATGCCGGCCGCGGTGCCGGGGCCGCCGTAGCCGCCCTGCGAGGGGAGGTTGCCCTTGATGAACATGTCGATGCACGAGCTCACGAACTTCTTGCGCGACGCGTCGGTGGCCGCCACGTCGGAGAAGTACTTTGAGTACGTCCAGCCGCCGAGCGAGAGCACCACCTTGAGGTTCGGGTGGCGCGCTTTGAGCTCCTGCAGCTGGTGGAAGTTGCCGACGATCGGCATGCCGAACGCGTCGGCCGTGCCGTCGACACTGATGTCCGAGCCGAAGGACTTCTGGTAGTCGGCGAAGGCGTCGCCCGCTCCGTCGCCCGCGTTCGGGTTGTTCTCGCCGGCGGGGTCGGGGTCACTCGCCTTCGTGGCCTCGAAGCAGGTGAGGTTCGTCGGGTCGATGTTCTCGAAGTCGTAGATCAGGTAGTCGAGGTTGCCCGCGAGCGCGTCGACGTTCTTGGGGTAGTAGGCGTTCTGGTAAATGCTCCACTGGTCGTAGTAGGCGACGCGCAGGCCGCCCGACGAGGCGGCTTGTGCACTCGCGGCCGGGACCACGCCCGCGCCTTCCGCCGGCGGGCCGGCCAGCGTCGTGAGCCCGCCGACGACCACCGCCGCCGCGGCGGCCGGGAGCCACGCGGCTCTTCTGGATACCTTGTGCTGCATGTGTTCTCCCTCGCGCAGGCGAACGGTCCTCCGCGCCCGGGGGAGCGCGGAGGACCGACGCGACGTGTGGATCACTGCCTGAGCGGTACCGGCCCGTTGCAGAGAATGTGAACCAGTGCACAGGGAGAGTCAATACTTTGGACTAGACCAATTTCGAGGCCAGGGGCGCTATCGGGTGTTTCGTCCGGAAAAGCCCACCGAAGGTCGGCCCGTCACTTGAGCGGCGGGTCGAGCGGGAAGCACGTGACGCGCACCGGCCACGTGTCCCCACCGGCCGGCAGCGGCATCTGCTTGAGCGCCTTCGCCGCGTCGGTGTCGTGAGCCTCCTCGGCTGCCGCGTGGAAGATGTCCGCGGCGATCGACTGGTCCAGCGGGGCGATCTGCGGGTACGGCCACGACGGCACACCGTGCAGCGCCGCCGGGATGAGCCGGTCGACGACCTTGCGCAGCGTCACGCCGTTGTCCGCGTGGTAGCCCCACACGTCGACCCCAAGGGTGCGCCCGACCTCGGCCATCCGCCCCCACGCCGTGAGGTTGAAGTTCACGTAGTGCCACGAGATCGTGCGCGTGAGCTCGAGCGGCTGGTTGCCGTCGGCGTCGAACTGCACCGGGAACCGCTTGTGCAGCGCGTCGGTCACGATCTTGCGCGCCTGGTCCGTCTTGCCGAGGTAGGCGGCGATGGTGGCGTTCTGCATGTCGAGGAACGTGCCGTGGTTGTTGGTCGCGGCCAGCTCCAGCTTCGCCTGCGGGCTGGTCTGCATCCAAGTGAGGTACTGGCCGAGCCACGCGCGGATCGCCGAGCGGTCGTGGCCGGTCCAGCCGGGCGCGCCGGAGTCGAGCAGGGCGAACGCGTCGAGCAACTGGCTGAACGACTGCGTGGAGTCGATGATCCCCGTGCCGCTGATCGTGTTCTTGCATGGCACGATCTGTGAGTAGGTCATGTTCGGGTTCATCCGCGTCGCCGGGTCGAGGAACCACGTGCGGATGTCGAGGGCGGCGCGCTGGGCGTACTTCGCGTCGCCGGTGTAGTACCAGGCCGTGCTGAGGTAGTAGATCGCGTCCCACGCCACCATGCGGTAGGTGTGGTCGGTGATCGCGTCGGCCTCGGGGTTGCGCTCGCCGTCGCGGTTCACGTACGGGCAGCCCTGCGGGTTGTCCGGTGTTTTCGGCTGACTGGCCCACTGGTAGGGCGCCTGGCTCTGGTAGTCGTGCTTGTCGCCGCTCGGCGGGGTGGTGGGCTTGTCCATGACCGACCACGGACCGGCGGTCAGCGCCTCGTCGGCCTTGCCCAGCAAGGTCTTCAGCGCGGCTTTTTGCGCCGCGGTGGCGTGCCCGTGGGTCAGCGCCGTGCGGATCTGCGCGAGTTTCTTGCCGTCGGTGACCACGGTGTGCGGCGCCGGCGCGGCGGTGGCCGTGCCGCTCAGCGGGACCACCGCCAGCACCGCCGTGAGCACGGTCGCGCCGAGCACGCGTAACTGCCTTCGCACTGTTTCGCCCTTCGTTTTCCCGGGGACGCCAAGGATCCCCACGGCGACCGGGCGGCGGTGCGGTCGTGGCGCCGGGAATTCTGCTGGGCCGCGCGAGGCGGTGTCAATCCGGCAGACGCGCGTCAGAAGCCGATCGCTTCGCGCAGCAGCAGCACGGTGGCGCGGCCGGGCAAGGGCTCGGCGTTGAGGACCAGCAGCCGGTTGACCGCGCTGGGCCAGCCGTAGGCCGCCTGCGCGCGGGCGCTTTCCAAGGGCAGGCAATGGTCTTCGACGCGGCGCAGCGCAGCGTCGAGGTCCGGCACGATCTTCTGCGCGCCGACGACCCAGATCGCGTGGGCGGCGCCGCCTGCGGACGCAGGCAGCTGGCTGCCGCTGCCCGAGGCGATCACGAGCGAGCCGGTCTCGGTGACCGCGTGGACGCTGCCGATGACGAAGTCCGGGCTCGCGCGCAGGCGCCGGATGTCGTCGGCGTCGGTGACGCGATCCATCGCGAGGGTGCGCGGCCGGATCGCCTCGTACCGCCCACCGGTGTTGAGGTCGTCGTCGAGGCCGGACAAGCGCAGCGTTTCGCTGGCGGCGGTGAGGACACTGGCGCCTTGCGGAATCAGATCGGTCGCGCGGGTGCGCGCCGCGGCGACGTCGTCGAGGATCTCGACGGCGAACCCGCGGGCCGTGAGCGCGGTGGCGGTGCGGTGCAGGGTCTGCTCGGAAGCGGGGGCGGTGAAGGTCGGAGCGGTCATGGGGAGTCTCCCGATCGTGGTGGCCAGTCTCGGTTCTCCGACAACTCACGCCCCCGAAGTGTGAGGCGCTCACACTTCGAGGTGCTGTTCTGTCGTACTACTGAGGACAGCCGAGACCGAGGGAGCCGCCGGCGCGATGACCACCCCATCCGATCCCGAGCCGGGCCTGAGCGCGATCATGAGCGAGCGCCGGCACCTGATCAACCTCGCCTATCGCCTGCTCGGCTCGCTGGCCGAGGCCGAGGACGCCGTGCAGGAGACCTACGCCCGCTGGTACGCGCTGTCGCGGGAGCAGCAGGACGCCGTCGAGTCTCCCGGCGCGTGGCTGACGACGGTCGCCAGCCGCATCTGCCTCAACCTGCTCGGCTCGGCGCGGGTCCGGCGCGAGACGTACGTGGGGGAGTGGATCCCCGAGCCGCTGCCCGGTGAGCAGGCGGACCCGGCCGACCGCGTGACGCTGGACGAGTCGGTGGGCATGGCCTTCCTCGTGGTGCTCGAGGCCATGACCCCGGCCGAACGCGTGGCGTTCATCCTGCACGACGTGTTCCGCTACTCGTTTCCCGAAGTCGCCGAAATCGTCGGCCGCAGCCCGGCGGCGTGCCGGCAGCTCGCGACCTCGGCCCGGCGGCGGATCCGCGACGCGCACGCCCCCGCGGGTCCGGCGGCCGCGCACGCCGCTGTCGTCCGGGACTTCAAACGGGCGTGGGAAACCCAGGACATCACCGCGCTGATCGGCCTGCTCGCCCCCGACGCCACGGCGATCGCGGACGGCGGCGGCCGCGCCCTGACGTTCCTGGAACCCATCGAGGGCGGCGAGCGGATCGCCCGGGCCTGGGTCGAGCTCGCCCAGCGGGCGCTCGGCACCGTGACGCTGCTCGAACGCACGGTCAACGGTCAGCCGGGCCTGGTGGCCCAGCGCGCCGGCGTGGTCGAGACGGTGTACGCGTTCGCCCTGGCCGCGGGGCGGATCAAGCACATCTGGGTGGTCCGCAACCCCGAGAAACTCCGGCCCTGGAAGACGGACTGAGGCTCGGCCGAGAGCCGGGAGTGTTTCAGCGCTTCTCCCAGACCGACACGTGTTTGGTGCTGCCGGCCGTGAGCTCCGAACGATCCCAGTCCGCCCAGCGGTACTTCGGTCTCATCCCGGCGATGCGGGCCATGAGATCCAGCTCGGCCGGCCAGGCGTACCGGAAAGGGATGCGGCGAAACCGCCCCGTTCCGTCCGGTGACACGGTGAGGTGGTTCGAGGTGAACTCCTGGGTCACGACGTCGTACTGGTCGAACCCCACGTAGCCGGCGCCTTCGTGGTCGAGCGCCACCGCGAACGGGACGGTGTCCTGCCCGGGCGGCAGGCGGCGCAGATCCGGCAGACCCACCTCGACGAGGAACAGCCCGCCCGGCCGCAGATGCGCGGCCGCGTTGCGGAACACGGCGACCTGCGCGTCCTGTGTGGTCACGTTGGCGATCGTGTTGAACACCAGGAAGATTAACGAGAACTCACCGGCCACCCGCGCCGACGTCATGTCGCCGATCGTGACGGCGACCGCGTCGCCGCCCGGCTTGCTCGCGATCCGCGCCGCCATGGCCCGGCTCAGCTCGATGCCGCTCACCCGCACGCCGCGCGCGGCCAGCGGGGCGGCGATGCGCCCGGTCCCGACGGCGAATTCGAGCACGGGGCCGTCGGCCAGCTCTTCGAGGACATCCACCGCGGGCGTCACCACTTCAAGCGAGTTCGCGCCACCCGGATCGTCGTACCCCGCGGCCACACTCTCCGGGAACCAGCCGTCGGCCGGATCGTCTCGATCGCCCATGGCCGTCGGACGCTACGCCCGCCCTCGCCCGCTCCGCACTCCCTTTTCGGGACTCAGGTGCGCAGGGCCTCAGTGGTATGTACCACCGCGGTGTGGCCGGGATCCCGGTCCGTGGACGGACGTGATCTTCGTTACGCCCGTTTTCCAGCGGTAAAGCGGGTTCTCAGCCACTTCATGGCTGCTTCACAGGCAGTGCGGCAAATGTGGTCGCATGATCCACTCCGCACCCGGGCGCCCGGCCGCACGATGACCACGACCGAGATCGCCCCCGTCCCCGCGGCGGCCCCGGCGCGGGCGGCCCACCTGTACCAGCTCGACCTGTATCGCGTGATCACCTTCGCACTGGTGATCTTCATGCACGTGCTGGGGGCCACGACCTTCCCGCAGGGCGTCGGGTCCGACGCGCTCGAGATGCCGCTGCACCTCACCCGCGAGGCGTTCTTCGCGCTGACGACGTTCGTGCTCGTGTTCTCCTACCGCTCGCGCCCGCCTCGACCGATGGCGTTCTGGCGCCGGCGGGTGCCGCTGGTCGCGGTGCCGTACGTGGTCTGGTCGGTGCTCTACTGGGGCTATTCGCTGGTCACCGCGGAGCAGCCCGTCGGCTCCGTCGCCGCGGCCCTGCGCGCGCTCGGGATCGAGATCGCCGACGGGACAGCGTGGTACCACCTGTACTTCCTGCTCGTGACGCTGCAGGTGTACCTGCTGTTCCCCGTGCTGATGAAGCTGGTGCGCACGCTTGAGCGCCGGCCGTGGCTCGTGCTGGGGATCTCCGGCGCGGTGCAGATCGCGGTCACGTGTTTCCTGAGCTACCCGCCCGAGGGCGTGGAGTACTCGACTGTGAGCCGGTTCTTCACGACGCTGCTGCCGTACCAGTTCTACTCGGTCCTCGGCGCCGTCGCGGCCGTGCACTTCGAAGCCGTGCAGGCGTGGGTGCGGCGGCACCGGTGGTTCGTGGCCGGTGGTTTGATGGTCACTCTCGCCGTGGCCGAGACGGGCTACTTCGTCAGTGTCCACAACGGACTGTGGCCGGAGCTGGCGAGCGACGCGTTCCGGCCCTACCTCGTGCCGTGGTGCGTCGCGGCCATCGCGTGCCTGCTCCTCGCGGGCACGCGCTGGGCGGAGGCGGGCCGGCCCGGTGGCCGGGTGGTGTCGTGGGCGGTCGACCGGTCGTTCGCGATCTTCCTCACCCATCCCCTCGCCCTGGCGTTGCTGAGCCCCCTGATCGCGTTCGTCGGCGACGGTGTGGGGGCACCGTGGACGACCGTGGTCGTCTACCCGGCCACGGTGGCGCTGACGCTGGTGCTCGTCGAGGTGCTGCGGCGGCTGCCGTGGAGCAAAGCGCTGACGGGCCGGCCGCGCCTGGAGCTCAAGCGGGCGGCTCCCGCACTCCGGCTGACCGCTTGAGGTAACCCTAACTTTGACCGGGAGGCGACTACTGGCCTGAGCCGAGCATCCCGGTCCACGTCTCGACGAACGCCGGGAACGTCTTCCCCACCGTGGCGGGGTTTTCGACACGGATGGCGGGCACGCGCAGGCCCAGCACGGCCGCGGCCATGACGAGGCGGTGGTCGTCGTAGGTGTGGAAGACACCGCCGTGCAGCGGGGCCGGCGTGATGCGCAGGCCGTCGTCGGTTTCGGACACGTCGCCGCCCAGCGCCGACAGCTCCGTGGCCAGTGCCGTGATCCGGTCGGTCTCGTGGCCACGCAGGTGCGCGACGCCGCTGATCACCGACGGGCCGTCGGCGAAGCACAGCAGCGCGGCGACCACCGGGGTCAGCTCGCCGACCTCGTGCAGGTCGAGCTCGACACCCGGGATGTGCGAGCCGCCGGTGACGGCGAGGCCGCCGTCCTCGAGCCGGACCGACGCGCCGAGCGCCGGCAGGAAGCCGCGCAGCCAGTCTCCCGGCTGGGTCGTGGTGCTCGGCCAGCCCGCGACGCGCACGGTGCCGCCCGCGGCCACGGCGGCAGCCACGAACGGCGCGGCCGTGGACAGGTCCGGCTCGACGACGTACTCGGGGCACGACAGCTTCGCCGGTGCAACGTGGAACTCCGCGCCTTCGCGCTCCACGGTGGCGCCGAAGCGGTGCAGCATGTCGAGCGTCATGGCGATGTGCGGCTCGCTCGGCGGCGCGTCGCCGACCAGGCGCACGGTCACGCCGCGGTCGAAGGACGGACCGGCCAGCAGCAACGCCGAAAGGAACTGGCTCGACGCCGACGAGTCGAGGTCGACCGTGCCGCCGCGGACCCCGCCGTCGCCGTGGACGGTGAAGGGCGGGGCACCGCGGTCGTCGTCGTCGATACGCACGCCGAGGCGGCGCAGCGCGGCCAGCAGCGGGCCGATCGGGCGGCGGCGGATGGCCTCGTCGCCGTCGAAGAGCACGGGGGAGTCGCCGAGCGCGGCGAGCGCGGGCGTGAAGCGGGCGACGGTGCCGGCGTTGCCGAGCGTGACCTCGACCGGCTCGCCGTGGCTGCTGCCGCCTGCGCCCAGGGGGTGGACGAGGAAGCCGTCGGCGGTCTCCTCCGACCGGGCGCCCAGTGAGGCCAGCGCGCCGAGCATGAGCCGCGTGTCGCGCGAGTCGAGCGGCACGCGCACCCGCGTGGGCGCGCCCGCGAGGGCGGCCAGCACGTAGGCGCGGTTCGTGATCGACTTCGAGCCCGGGACGCGCACCCGCGCGTCGAGTGCCGCCGCCGCGACCGGTGCGGCCCAGTGGTCGGCGTGGTCGTCCTTGTGCGCATCCGTCACGCACCGAAGCCTAGCGTGGCGGTCTCCGTCAACGCCGCCGCGCCGGAAACGGGCGCGAACGAGCGGATCGGCGTGCGTGCGATATGCTGGCGGCCCGTGGGACATCAGTCGCGGGCTACCAAGTTTGTCTTTGTCACCGGAGGCGTCGCCTCCTCTCTGGGTAAGGGATTGACGGCCTCGAGCCTCGGCCAGCTCCTTACCGCACGCGGGCTTCGCGTCACGATGCAGAAGCTCGACCCCTATCTCAACGTCGACCCTGGGACGATGAACCCGTTCCAGCACGGTGAGGTGTTCGTCACCGACGACGGTGCGGAGACGGACCTCGACATCGGGCACTACGAGCGGTTCCTCGACCGGGACCTCGACGGCAAGGCCAACGTCACGACCGGCCAGGTCTACTCGGAGGTCATCGCCAAGGAACGCCGCGGCGAGTACCTCGGCGACACGGTGCAGGTCATCCCGCACATCACGGACGAGATCAAGTCGCGCATCACCGCCGCGGCCGGTCCGGACGAGCACGGGAACACCCCGGACGTGGTCATCACCGAGGTCGGCGGCACGGTCGGCGACATCGAGTCGCTGCCGTTCCTCGAGGCGTGCCGCCAGGTGCGCCACGACGTCGGGCGGGACCACTGCTTCTTCCTGCACGTGTCGCTCGTGCCCTACCTCGCGCCGTCGGGTGAGCTCAAGACCAAGCCGACCCAGCACTCCGTTGCCGCGCTGCGCAACATCGGCATCCAGCCCGACGCGCTGGTCTGCCGGGCCGATCGGGAGATCCCCGAGGACCTCAAGCGCAAGATCGGCCTGATGTGCGACGTCGACTCGGAGGCGGTCATCGCCTGCCCGGACGCGCGCTCGATCTACGACATCCCCAAGGTGCTGCACGGCGAGGCGCTCGACGCCTACGTGGTGCGCCGCCTGGGGCTGCCGTTCCGCGACGTCGACTGGACGGTGTGGGGTGACCTGCTCAACCGGGTGCACAACCCGAGCGAGACGGTGCGGATCGCCGTGGTGGGCAAGTACATCGACCTGCCCGACGCGTACCTGTCGGTCACCGAGGCCCTGCGCGCGGGCGGGTTCGCCCACCGCGCCAAGGTCGAAATCGTGTGGGTCGCCTCGGACGACGCGCAGACCGCGTCGGGCGCCGCCTCGGTGCTGTCCGATGTGGACGGTGTGCTGATCCCCGGCGGGTTCGGCATCCGCGGCATCGAGGGCAAGGTCGGCGCCATCGAGTACGCGCGCACGCGCGGCGTGCCACTGCTCGGGCTGTGCCTCGGCCTGCAGTGCATGGTCATCGAGGGCGCGCGGCACCTGGCGGGCATCGCGGACGCCAACTCGGCGGAGTTCGACGAGGACACCGAGCACGCGGTGATCTCGACGATGGCCGACCAGCGTGACGTGGTCGCGGGCGAGCGGGACATGGGCGGCACGATGCGCCTGGGCGCGTACCCGGCGAAGCTCAAGCCGGGCTCGCAGGTCGCGAAGGCGTACGGCAGCACCGAGGTCTCCGAACGCCACCGCCACCGCTACGAGGTCAACAACGCCTACCGCAAGCAGCTCTCCGACGCCGGGCTCGTGTTCTCCGGCACCTCGCCCGACGACCGCCTGGTCGAGTTCGTGGAGCTGCCGGCCGACGTGCACCCGTTCTTCGTCGGCACGCAGGCGCACCCGGAGCTCAAGAGCCGCCCGACGCGGCCGCACCCGCTCTTCAGCGCGTTCGTGAAGGCCGTGGTGGACCGCAAGGTCGCCGAGCGGCTGCCGGTGGAGCTCGCCGAGGCACCCGTGGCGGCCCGGTGACCGAGCCCGGCACGCACGAGTTCACGGTCGCCGGCACCCGGGTCGTCCACCTCGGACGCGTCGTGGGCCTGCGGGTCGACGACGTGGTGATGCCCGGCGGCGGGACGGCGAAGCGCGAGGTCGTGGAGCACCTCGGTGCCGTCGCGATCCTCACGCTCGACGCCGAGGACGCGGTGACGATGGTCCACCAGTACCGGCACCCGCTCGGGCACCGGCTGTGGGAGCTGCCGGCGGGACTGATCGACAAGCCGGGGGAGGACCCCGTCGACGCGGCGAAGCGCGAGCTCGTGGAAGAGGTCGGGCTGGCGGCGGACGAGTGGTCGACGCTCGTGGACGTTGCCGCCTCGCCCGGGTTCACCGACGAGGTGGTGCGCGTGTTCCTCGCCCGCGGCCTGTCCGAAGTGGACCGCGAGGTGCTCGGCGAGGAGGAGGCCGACCTCGTGGTGAAGAAGTTCCCGCTCGCCGAAGCCGTCGCCATGGCGCTCTCGGGTGAGCTGGTGAACGGCGCGACCGTCTCGGGTGTGCTGGCCGCCCACGCGGTGGTCACCGGCGCGGCGAAGGCCCGCCCGGCCGACGCGCCGTGGCGGGACCGGCCCACCCGTTTTGCCCGGCGCCGAGCCGAAGGCTGATCTGCCCGTCCGTGCCCGCCGCGCGTCGGCGGGCACGGACGGCCCGGCGGCCTAGAGTGTGACCCCGTGACGGGCACGGGCAGGACGGCGGTGGGGGACGTGATCGCCGCGTACCTGGACCACCTCGTGGTCGAGCGCGGCACCGCCCGCAACACGCTCGACAGCTACGCCCGCGACCTGCGCCGCTACGCCGCGCACCTCGCCGCCGCGGACATCACGCGGTTCCCGGATGTCACGCCGGCGCACGTCACGTCGTTCGGCGCGGCCCTGCGCGAAGGCGACGACGCGCACCGGCCGCTCGCCGCGTCCTCGGCCGCGCGGGCGCTGGTCGCCGTGCGCGGGCTCCACAAGTTCGCCCACGCCGACGGCATCACCGAGCACGACCCCGCGCGCGAGGTCCGCCCGCCCGCGCCGGCGAAGCGGCTGCCCAAGGCGCTGCCCGTGACCGACGTCCTCAAGCTGCTCGAGACCCCGCCGCCCGACGGCGAGCGTGCGCTGCGCGACCGGGCGCTGCTCGAACTGCTCTATTCCACCGGCGCCCGGATCTCCGAAGCCGTCGGGCTCGACGTGGACGACGTCGACGACACCGACCGCACCGTGCTGCTCGATGGCAAGGGCGGCAAACAACGGCTCGTCCCGATCGGCCGGCCCGCGGTCGAGGCGCTCCACGCCTACCTCGTGCGGGCGCGCCCGGCGCTCGCGGCGCACGGGCGCGGCACGTCCGCGATGTTCCTCAACGCCCGCGGCAGCAGGCTGTCCCGCCAGAGCGCGTGGCAGGTCCTCAAGGACACCGCCGAACGCGCGGGGATCATCGCCGACGTCTCGCCGCACACCCTGCGCCACTCGTTCGCCACGCACCTGCTCGAAGGCGGTGCCGACGTGCGCGTGGTGCAGGAGCTGCTGGGCCACGCCTCGGTGACGACGACGCAGGTCTACACGCTCGTCACGGTCAACACGCTGCGCGAGGTCTACGCCACGGCGCACCCGCGCGCGCTGGGCTGAACCGGCCTCAGGGCATCAGCCACCAGTGGTGACTTCGCGCGCCCGGCCCGGCGCGGCGCTTTGCCGGGGCTCCGACTCCGCGCATAGGCTGCCCGGGACGCCGAAACAAGGAGCTTTCCCGCCATGTCGACACCGAACCAGCCGGAGCGCCCGGCCGCGTCCGCCGGTTCGGCCGCGGCGAGCCTCTCCCAAGCGCGAATCGCCACCCCCGCCAACCACGACGGGGACGAGCCGTCCGAAGGCCCGCGCCTGAGCCGCGCCGAGAGAGCCCGGTTGCGTGCGAAGGAGCGCGAAGAGAGCGGTATCGGTCCCACGGGCCGGCCGCTGCGCGAGATCCCCGAACCCGCGCCGCTCGACCACCACGGTCCGGCCAAGGTGCTCGCGATGTGCAACCAGAAGGGCGGCGTCGGCAAGACCACGTCGACCATCAACCTGGGTGCGGCGCTCGCCGAGTGCGGGCGCCGCGTGCTGCTCGTGGACTTCGACCCGCAGGGCGCCCTGTCGGTGGGTCTCGGCATCCAGCCGCACGAGCTGGACCAGACGGTCTACAACGTCATCATGGAGCGCTCCGTCGGCATCGAGGACGTGCTCCGCAAAACCCGCGTCGACGGCGTTGACCTGCTGCCGAGCAACATCGACCTGTCCGCGGCGGAGGTCCAGCTCGTCGCAGAGGTAGGGCGCGAACACACGTTGTTACGGGTCCTTCGACCGGTCATGAACGACTACGACTATGTTCTTGTCGACTGCCAGCCCTCGCTCGGCCTGTTGACGGTGAACGCATTGACCGCTGCGGACGGTGTGATCATCCCCTTGGAGTGCGAGTTCTTCAGTCTGCGAGGCGTCGCGCTCCTGATCGACACGATCGAGAAGGTGCAGGAACGCCTCAACCCCAAACTGGACATCACGGGGATTCTCGCCACGATGTACGACCCGAGAACCCTGCACTCGAAGGAGGTCATGGCTCGCGTGGTGGAGGCATTCGGCGACATCGTGTTCGACACGGTGATCAACCGCACTGTGCGGTTCCCCGAGACGACAGTCGCGGGCGAGCCGATCACGACCTGGGCCCCCAAATCGGCCGGCGCGGCAGCCTATCGCGCGCTGGCTCGCGAGGTGATCGCTCGGTGAGCAGGCGCGCTTCCCTGCCCGGAGCGTCGGAACTCTTCCGCCTCACCTCCAGCCCTGTCAGCCCGGCACTCGACCGCCCGGCGGCGCCCGCACCGGCCGAACCGCTCCCGAGAAAGAGCGCGGACTCCGACCAGCTCAGCCGCGCCGCGGCGCGTAGCGGCTCCGGCCGCACGAAGCACGACGCGAAGATCACCGTGTACGTCTCGGGCGACGAGCTGCTCGCGATGGAGCAGACCCGGCTGAACCTGCGGGCCAAGCACAACCTCGTGGTCGACCGCGGCCGCCTGGTGCGCGAGGCCGTGGCCGTGCTGATCGCGGACTTCGACCAGCGCGGCGAAGATTCGGTGCTGGTCCAGCGATTGCAGGCGATGGAAGAAGAAGGCGGAACCGAGGGCTGATGGACGAACCGGCATCGGCCGAGCAGCCGGAGCCGGACGCCGCGGCCCCGGGTACCGAGACGCCGATCCAGCAGGAAACCCCCAGCCCGGACGAGACTCCGAGCCAGGACGAGACGGCGGGCCAGGGCGGATCTGCGACCCCGGAGGAAACGCCGGGCCAGGAGGAGAAGCCCGTCGAGCACGAGACCGTGCACGGCGGGACGATCCCGGAAGGCTACGCCGAGGAGCTCAGCACCTCGAAGTTCAAGGTGCGCCTGAAGAACTTCGAGGGGCCGTTCGACCTGCTGCTGCAGCTGATCTCGCAGCACCAGCTCGACGTCACCGAGGTCGCGCTGCACACGGTCACCGACGACTTCATCGCCTACACGCGCGCGCTCGGGTCCGACTGGAACCTCGACGAGACCACGGAGTTCCTGGTCATCGCCGCGACCCTGCTGGACCTCAAGGCCGCGCGGCTGCTGCCCTCGGCGGAAGTGGAGAACGAGGACGACCTCGCGCTCCTGGAGGCCCGCGACCTGCTCTTCGCGCGCGTGCTGCAGTACCGCGCGTACAAGCAGGTGGCGGCGCTGTTCGGCGAGCTGGAGCAAGGCGCCCTGCGGCGCTACCCGCGCTCGGTGGCGCTGGAGGAGCGTTATGTCGGGCTGCTGCCTGAGGTGATGCTCGGCGTGACCCCGCAGAAGTTCGCGGACATCGCCGTTGCGGTCTTCAAACCGAAGCCGCCGCCGACGGTGTCGCTCGCGCACCTGCACATGGGCCGCGTGTCCGTGCGCGAGCACGCGGCGCTGCTGCGGCTGAAGCTCGCGGAGGCGGGACAGGCCACGTTCAAGGAGCTCGTGGAGGACTGCGAGCACACCGTGGAGATCGTCGCGCGGTTCCTCGCGCTGCTGGAGCTGTACCGCGAGTCGACGGTGCAGTTCGAGCAGCTCGAGGCGCTCGCCGAGCTCCACGTGCGCTGGACCGGCGGCAGCGTCGCGGAGGCCTCGGCCGCCGCGGCCCACGACCGCGCGGCGGCCGACGAAGAGGAGTACGGGTGAGCACCGAAGACGACCGCGCCGCGACGCCGGCCGTGGAAGCGATCGACCTCGACGAGGTCGTGCCGCCGAACGCGTCGGTGCCCGAGCCGCCCGAACCCGGTGTCGCGCCGGAAGGTTCTCCGCAGGAGGACGTTGTCGAGACTTCACCCGGCACGACCGGCGAACGGGCCGAAGGCGACAGCGCGCCCGAAGAGGCCGAGGCGGACGCGGACGCGACTGAGCCCGGGGCGACCGAGGCCCCGGCGGAACCCGAGCTGGAATCTGAGGCCGTCGAGGCGAGCGAGGTTCGGGCGGGCACCGAGGCCGAAGCCGCGGAGGCGGGCGAGGCACACCCGGAGCCCGAGTCCGCCGAGCCGAGCATCGAGCCTGGAACCGAGTCCGACGCCGAGAGCCCCGAAGCCGAATCGCGCGAGGGTGAGCCGGTGGAGGCCGCCGACGGCCACAACACGCCGGAGGAAGCCGACGCAACCGCGGACGCGGACGAGGGCGGCGTGCCAGAGCCGGAGCCGGAGTCCGAGGCGGCCGCGGTTCAGGCGGAAGCCGAGCCGGAACCTGAGTCCGCGGAGGCGACCGAGGTTCCGGCCGGCACCGAGCCGGAAGCCGCGCAGGCGAGCGAGTCGCACGCGGAGGCCGAGCCCCCCGAGCCGGAAACCGACTCCGCGAGCCCCGACGCCGAATCGGGCGAAGGCGAGCCCGCCGAGGCGGAAGCCGAAGCCGGGCCGGACGCGGACGAAGGTGTCGAGCCGGTCAGCGACCTGCCCGACGTGACGTCCGACGAGGCGCTGGAGGCCGCTCTCGAGGCGCTGCTGCTCGTCGTCGACTCGCCGGCGGGCGAGCAGATGCTGGCCGAGACCGTGGCGCAGCCGGTGGCGCGGGTCACCGTCGCGCTGCGGACGATGGCGCAGCGGCTCACCGAGCGGGGCAGCGGGATCGACCTGCGGCGCGTCGGCGAAGGGTGGCGGTTCTACACTAGGGACACGTACGCCCCGTTCGTGGAGAAGCTCCTGCTCGACGGCCAGCGGTCGAAGCTGACCCGGGCCGCGCTGGAGAGCCTCGCCGTGATCGCGTACCGGCAGCCGGTGACCAGGGCCAGGGTCGCCGCGGTGCGCGGGGTCAACGTCGACGGCGTGATCCGCACCCTGCTGGCCCGCGGCCTCATCGAAGAGATGGGCACCGACCCCGAGACGACGGGCACGCTGTACGTGACGACCGAGCTGTTCCTGGAGCGACTGGGGCTGTCGTCGCTGAACGACCTGCCCCCGATCGCTCCGCTGCTACCCGAAGTGGACACCATCGATGACATCTGACCAGCACCCCGACGGCGTCCGGCTGCAGAAGGTCCTCTCCCAGGCCGGGATCGCCTCGCGGCGCGCGGCCGAGGACCTGATCGTGGAGGGCCGGGTGGAGGTGGACGGCCAGATCGTCACCGAGCTGGGCCGCCGCGTCGACCCGGTCGAGGCCGTGATCCATGTCGACGGCACGCGCGTGAACCTGCGCGACGACCTCGTCTACCTCGCCTTCAACAAGCCCAAGGGCGTGCACTCGACGATGTCGGACGACCGCGGCCGCCCGTGCGTCGGCGACTACCTGCGCGGCCGCTGGGAGGAGACCCCAGGCGTCGTGCACGTGGGCCGGCTCGACGAGAACACCGAGGGCCTGCTGCTGCTCACCAACGACGGCGACCTCGGCCACCGGCTGATGCACCCGTCGTACAACGTGCTCAAGACCTACTTTGCCGAGGTCGAGGGTCTCGTGCCGCGCGGGCTCGGCAAGGAGCTGCGCGCCGGCTGGGAGCTGCCCGACGGCATCGTGAAGGTCGACCAGTTCCGCGTGAAGGACATGCACTCCGGCCGGAGCATGATCGAGCTCGTGATCCACGAGGGCAAAAAGCACATCGTGCGCCGCCTGATGGCCTCGACCGGGCACCCCGTGCGCAAGCTCGTGCGCACCGCGGTCGGCGACGTGCAGCTGGGCGCCCAGCGTCCCGGCACGATCCGGCGCCTCAACCGCGGTGAGGTCGGCTCGCTGTACCGCAACGTGGAGCTGTGACGCTCACGAAGCTCTGAGCCGTTCGGGGGTTTCCCTCTCCGGTCCCCACTTTCCGCCCTGGTGCACCGCGTCCGCGTCCTCCTAGCTTGATCGAGATCGGCGAGACGGCTGGAGGGGACGCAGGATGCGGGTGTTCAGAGGGCTGTGCGCGGCGGTGGTCGTGGCCGCGGGGCTCGTGGTTCCGGTGCAGGCGGCGTCGGCGGTGCAACGACCCGCCGTCGGCTCCGAACCCGTGTACGACTTCGCCGGTGCGATCCGCGAAACGGTGTGGGTCGACGTCGGGCGCGACGGGGACGGCGACGGCAAACCCGACCGCGTGGCCGCCGACATCGTGCGGCCGGCCGAGCCCGCGGCGCAGGGGCGCAAGATCCCTGTGATCATGGACGCGAGCCCGTACTACTCCTCGCTCGGGCGCGGTAACGAGAGCGAGTTCAAGACCTACGACCAGCAGGGCCGTCCGGTCGGCTTCCCGCTGTACTACGACAATTACTTCGTGCCGCGCGGCTACGCGGTCGTGCTCGTGGACCTGGCCGGCACCAACCGGTCGACCGGCTGCGTCGACGTCGGTGGTGCTTCCGACGTGCAGTCGGCGAAAAAGGTCGTCGACTGGCTCAACGGGCGCGCCACCGGCTACAGCGCGAAGTCCGGCGGCAGCAAGGTCGCGGCGAGCTGGAGCGACGGCGGCGTCGGGATGATCGGCAAGTCCTACGACGGCACGATCGCCAACGGCGTGGCCGCCACGGGTGTCGCCGGGCTGAAGACGATCGTCCCGATCTCCGCGATCAGCTCCTGGTACGACTACTACCGCTCCGACGGCGCGTCGTTCGGCTTCGACCCGGACGGGCTCGCGGAGACCGTCGAGACGCGCAACGGCGGCCAGGACTGCTCGGCGCAGAACACGAAGCTCGCCAAGGGCGCCACCGCCAACGGCGACTTCGGCCCGTTCTGGGCCGATCGCGACTATGCGGCGCAGGCGAAGAACGTGCACGCGAGCGTGTTCGTCTCCCATGGTGTGAACGACCTGAACGTGAAGACGATCAACTTCGGCCAGTGGTGGGACGCGCTCGCGAAAGCCGGCGTGCAGCGCAAGATCTGGCTCGCGCAGACCGGCCACGTCGACCCGTTCGACTACCGCCGCACCGAGTGGGTGGACACGCTGCACCAGTGGTTCGACCACTACCTGATGGGCATCGACAACGGCATCGAGAAGCAGCCGATGGCCACCGTCGAGCGGCAGCCGGACCAGTGGGTCGACCAGTCCTCGTACCCGGCGGCGGGCGTGAAGGCCACCACGCTGCGCCCGCACGCCGGAGGCACTGCGGGCGTCGGCACGCTGAGCACGGCGGCGACCTCGGGCACGGCGTCGTTCACCGACAACCTCGACGGCAGCGAGAACGGCTGGGCGGCCAACCCGTCGGCGACCTCGCCCAACCGCGTCGTCTACAGCACCGGCTCACTTTCCGCGCCGCTGCAGGTTTCGGGCACGTCGTCGATCACCGTCACGGCCGCGCCGAGCACGTCGTCGGCCCGGCTCTCGGCGATGCTGGTGGACTACGGCCCCGCCACCATCCGCAACTACTCCGCGGGCGGCGAGGGCATCAAGACCGGCACCACCGAGACGTGCTGGGGCTCCACCGCCCCCGGCGACGACGCTTGCTACAAGGTGACCAGCGCCGACACCACGAACGTCGGCTTCACGGTGATCAGCCGCGGCTGGGCGGACCTGGCGAACTACCGGTCGCTGAGCAAGGAGTCGCCGCTCACGCCCGGCAAGCCTTACACGATGACCTTCCGCCTGGCGACCACCGACCACGTCGTCCCGGCGGGCCACACGCTGGCGCTCGTCATCGGCGGCACCGACGCCGACTTCATCACGGGCCCGGCGAAGGGACCGAAGCTGACGATCGACCTCGCGAAGACGTCGGTGCGGATCCCGTTGGTGGGTACGGCGCCGGCCGGCCCGGGTGCGGCGCTGCCGCGCACCGCGCTGTCGTCGGTGGCGAACCGGCCGCAGCTCGACCTCCGCTGACGCGTTTGTGGGGGGTGGCGCCGGTTCCCGCCGGCGCCATCCCTCACGCGTCAGGCGGTGGCTTCCGTGCGGGCCTCGCGCGGTTTCCGTTGCAGCGCCCGTGCGACCGGCTCCACGATCCGGGCTGCCGTGGGGCCGAGGATCGCCATGAGCAGCACGTAGGCGGTCGCCAGGGCGGCGAGCTCGCCGTCGACCGCGCCGGCGGTGACGGCGAGGCCGGCGATCACGATGGAGAACTCGCCGCGGGCCACCAGGGCCGCCCCGGCGCGGGCGCGGCCCAGTTTGCCGATGCCCTGTCTTCGCGCGGCCCACCAGCCCGTTCCGACCTTGGTCAGCGTGGTCGCCACGGCCAGCACCACGGCCCAGCCGAGCACCGGCGGGATCGACGCCGGGTCGGTGTTCAGGCCGAACACCACGAAGAACACCGCCGCGAACAGGTCGCGCAGGGGTTCGAGCAGGCGCGTGGCGTTGTGGGCCGTCGAGCCGGACACGGCGATGCCGAGCAGGAACGCGCCGACGGCAGCCGAGACCTGCATCGCCGACGCGAGGCCCGCTACGAGCAGCGCGGCGCCGAGGATCTTGAGCAGGAACACCTCGCGGTCGTCGCTGTCCACGATGGCGGAGACGTAGCGGCCGAACTTCAGCGCGATCACCAGCACCACGGTGATCACCAGGAGCGAGATGCCGACCGCTTCGAGGCCGCCGAGGAAGCTGACGCCGCCGAGGATCGCCGTGAGGATCGGCAGGTACAGCGCCATCACGAGGTCCTCGAACACCAGGATCGACAGCACCACCGGCGTCTCGCGGTTACCGAGGCGGCCGAGGTCGCCGAGCACCTTCGCGACGATGCCGGACGACGAGATGTAGGTGACGCCCGCCATCACGATCGCGCCGATCGGGCCCCAGCCCAGCAGCAGCGCGACGGCCGCGCCGGGCAGTGCGTTGAGCACGATGTCGAGCAGGCCCGCCGTCCACGAGCGGCGCAGGCCCGTGAACAGCTCCGCCGCCGAGTACTCCAGCCCCAGCAGCAGGAGCAGCAGCACCACGCCGATCTCGCTGGCCAGGTGCGTGAAGTCGCCGATGTCGGTGAGCGGGATCAGGCCGCCGGAGCCGAAGCACAGGCCGCCGAGGAGGTAGAGCGGGATGGGGGAGAGGCCGATGCGGCCGGCGAGCCTGCCCAGCACGCCGAGCACGAAGAAGACCCCGCCGAGTTCGATCAGGGACAGCGCGGTGTGGTCCATCAGCCTTGCTTGAGGATCTTGGCGGCGGCGTCCAGACCTTCGGACGTCCCGACCGCGACGAGCAGGTCGCCCGCGGTGAAGGTGAAGTCAGGCGTCGGCGACGGGTGCACCTGGCCGGCGCGCGCCACCGCGACCACCGACACGCTGGTGCGGGTGCGCATCGCCGTGTCGCCGAGCGTGCGGCCGTCGAACGGCCCGTCCTCGGTGATCGGCAGCTGGCGCGTGTGGATGCCGGGCAGCTCCCGGTGCTCTTCGGTCAGCTGCGCGACGAGCTGCGGCGCGCCGAGCAGGTTGGCCAGCGCGCCGGCCTCGTCCGCGGTGAGCGGCAGCGAGGCGAGGCAGGCGTCGACGTCATCCGCCTTGGACACGATCAGCTCGATCTTGCCGTCCCGCTGGGTGACGACACCGATGCGCCGTCCCGCACGCGTGGCGAAGTCCTTCCGGACACCGATTCCGGGCAGGGGAGTCACTTCCACGTTCACACCGGCCACGGTAACCCATTGTCCGATTCGCGAGGCTCAGACGAGCTCCGGCAGCCGGTGGTCACGACCACCGCGCGCGTCGCCGACCGTGGCGGCCCGGTGAAATTCCCGCCCCGCACGAGGTCTGGAGCACCACGGTCGTGCTCGCCTAGGGTTCCCCGTGCCGGGAGGAGGCCACGATGGCCGAGTTCGCACGGGACCGCGTCACCGCCAACGGGATCACGTTCGAGTACCTCGAGGCCGGTGAGGGTCCGCTCGCGTTGTGCATGCACGGGTTCCCGGACACGCCCTTCACCTACCGGCACCTGCTGCCCGCGCTCGCCGCGGCCGGGTTCCACGCGGTCGCGCCGTTCGTGCGCGGGTTCGCGCCGACGGAACTGCCACCGCTGCGCCACTTCGTGCACTCCAGCGTGATGGTCGCCGACCAGATCGCGCTGACCCGGGCGCTCGGCGGTGGTCCGGACGCGCTGCTGGTGGCGCACGACTGGGGCGCGGTCGGGGCGTGGGGCGCGCTCGGGCGGGCTCCCGAGCTGTGGGGGCGCGCGGTGATCCTCAACATCCCGCCGTTCGAGATCTTCGGCGAGAACCTGGGCACCTACGCGCAGATCAAGCGCAGCTTCTACTTCTGGTACTTCCAGATGCAGCGGGCGATCGAGGACCGGATCCGCCAGGACGACTTCGCCTTCATCCGCGACATCTGGGGCGACTGGTCTCCCGGCTACCCGGCCGACGAGGACTTGGGCTACCTGCGGGCCGCGCTCGCCGATCCCGACCACCTGCACGCCGCGCTGGGTTACTACTGGGGCCAGTTCGACCCGACGCGCTTCGGCACGCCCGAGTGGATGGCCGAGCAGGCCGCCGCGTGGGGTGGCAGTGTGCCCCAGCCGTTGCTCTACCTGCACGGCACCAACGACGGCTGCCACGGCATGACCGCGGCCCAGGTCGAGCGGGTGACCGAGTTCGGCGGGCCGGGCTCCGAGTCGGAGCTGATCGAGGGGGTCGGGCACTTCATGCTCGTCGAGCGGCCGAAGGAGCTCAACGACCGCATCAGCGGCTGGCTGAACCGCACCGGCTGACCGGCCGCGCCACGTGCCGGGGCGCAGCCCCACGGTGCCGCCGGTCAGGAGAGCTCGAGCAGGAGCGTGGCCACGACCATGACGGCCGCCGTCGCGCCGTGGACGGAGAACGCGATCGCCCGGCTTCCCTTGTGGCGCAGGATGATCAGCATGTCGCCCACGGGGATGAACGCCTCGGCGAGCAGGATCCAGCCGAGGACGTGCGGACCGGCCGCGAGCATCGCCGCGCCCACCACCAGCCCGGACGCGATGTCGCGCACGCCCTTGATGTGGAAGAACGCCGTCGTGCCGGTCGGGATCGTGGCGAGGCCGAAGCCGGCGGCGGTCTTCTCCGGCGCCAGCAGGTAGCTCAGTCCCACGTAGATGATGCCGATCGCGACGATTCCGGCGATGACGTAGGCGGTGACGAGCACAGGGTCCTCCAGTGAATCTAGCGATGCTAGGAACCCCGTCAACGCTAACTTAGCTGAGATAGTTTGTCTAGCGGTGCTAGAGTCACTGCTCATGAACCGGCGACTGCGCAAGGAGCGCGGCCGAGCGGACCGGAAACGGCGGATCGTCGCCGCCGCCCGCGAGCTCGCCGAGGCGCAGGGCTGGGACGCGGTCACCACGCGCCGGCTCGCCGCGCTGATCGAGTACAGCCAGCCCGTGCTGCACAGCCACTTCGCCGGCAAGGACGCGATCATGGCGGCCGCCGCGCTGGCGCCCTGCACGGCCTGGTCATCCTCGACCGCGGGCACCGGCTGAGCCCGGGTCACCGCGAAAAGCGGCTGGCCGTGCTGGTGTCGCGCTTCGGCGGCTGAGCGGCCCGCCGGGCGCGCCGCCGGAACCGTTGCCGGACCCTTGCCGGACCCCTTGCCGGACCCGGACGAACAGCCCGGCAGAGCCGCCTCACCGGCCGTGCCGGGCGGCGGGCAGAATGAACGCCGATCACGCAGAGCAGGACGAACGCGAGGAGAGTTTCGGTGACGGGAGCCCTACGTGGTGTGGTCGCGCTGGACGGCCCGTCGGGAACCGGCAAGACCACGGTCGCGCGCAAGCTCGCCGACCGGCTCGGCGCGGGCTACCTCGACACGGGCGCGATGTACCGGCTCGTGACGCTCGCCGTGCTGCGCGCGGGCACCGACCCGGCCGACACCGACGCCGTCGGTCACCTCGCCCACGACGTGCACTTCAGCATCGGCACCAGCCCCGAGCGCCCCGAGGTCCGCCTCGGCGACGAGGACGTGGCCGCCGACATCCGCGGGCCCGAGGTCACGCAGGCCGTGTCGGCCGTCTCCGCGGTGCCGCAGGTGCGCGAGCTGCTCGTGTCGCGGCAGCGCCGGATCATCGCCGACGTGCTCGCCGACACCGGCGGCATCGTCGTGGAAGGCCGCGACATCGGCACGGTCGTGGCGCCCGAGTCGCCGCTCAAGGTCTACCTCACCGCGTCGGCCGACGTCCGCGCCGCGCGCCGCAGCGGGCAGGACAGCGCCGCCGGGCGCGACACGAGCGTCGAGGCGGCGCGCGAGTCCGTCGAACGCCGGGACCGCCTCGACTCCACGCGGGCGACGTCGCCGCTGCGCGCGGCCGAGGACGCCGTGCCGGTCGACACCTCGGAGCTGTCCATCGACCAGGTGATCGTGGCGCTCGCCGAGCTGGCCTGCCGTCGCGGCCTGCTCGACGACTGTCCCGCCGAAGCCGAGGTCGAGGCGCGGGCATGACCGGTGGCGCTCTCCCCGAGGGTGCGATCGGCCTCCTGCACGACGCCGGTCGTGTCTTCGGGCGGTACCATCTGCGATCGGTCTTCCGGATCCGGGTGCACGGGCGCGACCGGATGCCCGACGCCGGCCCGGTCGTGGTGATCGCCAACCACAGCTCCATGATCGAGCCGCAGCTGATTTTCGGAATGCTGCCGCGGCGTTCGGCGTTCCTGGTCAAGGCCGAGATGTTCAAGGGCGCGTCGGGGTGGTTCCTGCGGGCGATCGGCCAGATCCCGGTCAAGCGGGGTGAGATCGACCGCACACCACTGATGACGGCGGTCGGCGTGCTGAAGGCCGGCGGGGTCGTCGGCATCTTCCCCGAGGGCACCCGGGGCGCCGGCGACGTCGGCGTGGCCGAAAAAGGCGCGGCCTGGCTGGTCCGCGCCGCCGGGGCGACCGTGCTGCCGGTCGCGACGCGGGGCACGTTGAAGCCCGCGAACGGGAAGCGGCGCTGGCGCCCGCGCGTGGACATCCTCGTGGGGGAGCCGTTCACGCCGAAGGTGGGCCCGGGCCGGACCGGCCTGGAAGAGGGCACCGAGGAGCTGCGCCTGCAGCTCGCGGGGCTCGTGAAGACTTTGGACGATTGGCGCGCCGAGAACCGAATCGGCTCGCCGTAGGTGAAGTGGGAACACGATGACAGGGTTTGACGGCGTCGCTGACGCCGGGTTCGAAGGTGCCGGAGAGATCGACGGCACCTGGTCCGACGAGACCGAGTTCGCCGCGCTCGACGCGCAGATCGAGGCCGACGGCGCCGCCGAGCAGGCGAACCTCGCGCAGCCGGTGCTGGCCGTGGTGGGCAGGCCCAACGTGGGCAAGTCCACTCTGGTCAACCGCATCCTCGGCCGGCGCGAGGCCGTGGTGCAGGACGTGCCGGGTGTGACGCGCGACCGTGTCGCCTACGACGCCTACTGGGGCGGTCGGCGGTTCACGCTCGTCGACACCGGCGGCTGGGAGCCCGACGCGACCGGCCTGCAGGCTTCCGTGGCGGCGCAGGCGGAGATCGCGATGGAGACGGCCGACGCCGTGCTGCTCGTGCTCGACGCGTCCGTGGGCGCCACGGCCACCGACGAGGCCGTGGCCCGCGTGCTGCGGCGCTCGAAGAAGCCGGTACTGCTGGCCGCCAACAAGGTGGACGACGACCGGCTGCTCGCCGACACCGCGTCGCTGTGGCGCCTCGGCCTCGGCGAACCGCACCCGGTCAGTGCCCTGCACGGGCGCAGCTCGGGCGACCTGCTCGACGCGATCATCGAGGCCCTGCCCACCGCGCCGCGCGAAGCCGGCACCGTGAGCACCGGCCCGCGCCGCGTCGCGCTCGTCGGCAAGCCGAACGTGGGCAAGTCGAGCCTGCTCAACAAGCTCTCGGGCGAGCAGCGCTCGGTGGTCGACTCGGTCGCCGGCACGACCGTCGACCCGGTCGACTCACTGGTCGACCTCGACGGCGAGACCTGGCGGTTCGTGGACACGGCGGGTCTGCGCAAGCGGGTGAACTCCGCCAACGGCGCCGAGTACTACGCCTCCCTGCGCACCAAGACGGCGATCGACGCGGCCGAGGTCGCGATCGTGATGCTCGACGCCGGCGAGCCGTTGTCCGAGCAGGATCTGCGGGTGCTCACGATGGTCGTCGAGGCGGGCCGCTCGCTCGTGCTCGCCTTCAACAAGTGGGACCTCGTGGACGAGGACCGCCGCCACGCGATGGTGCGCGAGCTCGACCGCGGCCTGGTCCGCGTGCCGTGGGCGGAGAAGGTGAACATCTCCGCGCTCACCGGCCGGTCCGTGCGCAAGCTCGCGCCGGCGCTGCGGACGGCGCTGAAGTCGTGGGACCAGCGCGTGCCCACCGGCCAGCTCAACGGGTGGCTGTCGGACCTCATCGCCGCCACGCCGCCGCCGGTGCGCAGTGGCAAGCAGCCGAAGGTGCTCTTCGCCACGCAGGCCGGCATCCGCCCGCCGACGCTCGTGCTTTTCACCACCGGTTTCCTCGAGGCCGGTTACCGACGGTTCATCGAGCGCAAGTTCCGCGAGCGGTTCGGCTTCGAGGGCAGTCCCGTCCGGGTGAACGTCCGCGTGCGCGAAAAGAAGGCGAAGCCCAAGGTCGGGGGCAAGGCCGCGAAGAGCCGCTGACCTCGTCGGACGCTGATCGGACGCGGTTCGGACGCGCCGGGGGAGATCGTTTCCCCGGCGCGTTTTCGCGCTCTGTCACCGAATGCGGAACCGGTGACGCCCGACACTCGACCGTGACCCTTGCGCTATCTGACGTTCACCTCCGCGTATGGTGGATGGCTGCACCGGGCGCCTCATTCGGAGAGCCAGCCCGAATGACGCTCGCGGAAGGTGAGTGATGGGCTTGCGCGCCCACGGTAGGACCCTTTACGGCCTTTTTTCGAAACCCGCGGCTACGCGGCGTGACGGGGTGGCCCGGTGACTCTCACCGCCGACCACGCCCCCACCACCGAACTCGCCCTCGCCGCCGACGAGGCAACCACCGCACTGGCCTGTGTCGCCGAGGTGACCCACGCTCCCTCCGACACCCCGATCGCCGACCGCGCCCTGTTCTGGTCCGGGCTCGGCGCCAGCGAGCGCACGCTGCTCCAGATCCTCATGGAGACGGCCGAGCAGCACCCCAACGCCGCTGCCATCGACGACGGCACCACCACCCTGACCTACCGCCGGCTGCTCGAGGAGATCGAGACCTACGGCCGCCGCCTGCGGGCACACGGCGTCGGCCTCGGAGACCGCGTCGGCGTCCGCGTCTCGTCCGGCACTGCCGAGCTCTACGTCGCGATCCTCGCCACCCTGTCCGTCGGCGCCGCCTACGTGCCGGTCGACGCGGACGACCCCGAAGAGCGCGCGGAGCTCGTGTTCGGCGAAGCCGGCGTGGCCGCGATCGTCACCGACGGCATCATCACCGTCGCCGGCACCACTCTGGGACAGGGTGACGGCCGCCCCGGCCCGGCCGACGACGCGTGGATCATCTTCACGTCCGGGTCCACCGGCAAGCCCAAGGGCGTCGCCGTCACGCACGCCTCCGCCGCGGCCTTCGTGGACGCCGAGGCCGAGCTGTTCCTCACCGAGGAGCCCATCGGCCCCGGCGACCGCGTGCTCGCGGGCCTGAGCGTCGCGTTCGACGCCTCCTGCGAGGAGATGTGGCTCGCGTGGCGCCACGGCGCCTGCCTGGTGCCCGCGCCGCGCGCGCTGGTGCGCACCGGTGTCGACCTCGGCCCGTGGCTGGTCGCGCAGCGCATCACCGTCGTCTCCACCGTGCCGACGCTGGCCGCGCTGTGGCCCGCCGACGCGCTTGAGGACGTGCGCCTACTCATCTTCGGCGGCGAAGCGTGCCCGCCGGAGCTGGCCGAGCGCGTGGCCGTGGAAGGCCGCGAAGTCTGGAACACCTACGGCCCCACCGAGGCCACCGTCGTCGCCTGCGCCGCGCAGATGACCGGCGAAGGCCCGGTGCGCATCGGCCTGCCCCTCGTGGGCTGGCAGCTGGCCGTGGTCAACGAGGCGGGCGATCCGGTCGCCATGGGTGAGACCGGTGAGCTCGTGATCGGCGGCGTCGGTCTCGCGCGCTACCTCGACGCCGAGAAGGACGCCCAGAAGTTCGCGCCGCTGCCCTCGCTGGGCTGGCAGCGCGCCTACCGCAGCGGGGACATGGTCCGCGCCGAGCACGAAGGCCTGCTGTTCCTCGGCCGGCTCGACGAGCAGGTGAAGCTCGGCGGCCGCCGCATCGAGCTGGGCGAGGTCGACGCCGCGCTGCAGTCGTTGCCCGGCGTGCAGGGCGCGGCCGCCGCGGTCCGCCGCACCAAGGCCGGCAACCAGGTCCTCGTCGGGTACGTCGTGCCGAGCGCCGGCGCCACCTTCGATTCGGACGACGCCGCCACCCGGCTGCGCGAGCAGCTGCCGGCCGCGCTGGTGCCGCTGCTCGCGGTCATCGACGACCTGCCCACGCGCACCTCGGGCAAGGTCGACCGCGCCGCGCTGCCGTGGCCGCTGTCCACTGTGGACGTCGGGGCCGCCGGCCTGTCCGCCACCGAGGCGTGGCTGGCCGAGGGCTGGTCGGAGATCCTCGGCGTGTCCGTGACGGACCCGAAGGCCGACTTCTTCACCCACGGCGGCGGCAGCCTCACCGCCGCGCAGCTCATCGCGCGCATCCGCACCCGCCACCCCGAGGTGTCGGTCAACGACATCTACCAGCACCCGAGGCTCGGGTCGCTGGCCACGATGCTCGACAAGCTCAGCGGCCAGGAGACCGAACGCCGCGACATCGCGCCGACGCCGCGCCGCGCGGGCGTGGTCCAGACGCTGCTGATGCTCCCCCTCATGGGTCTGGTCGGCCTGCGCTGGGCGTCGCTCGCCGCGGTGGCCTCCAATGTGCTGTCGCTGCTCGGGTTCTCCTGGGCGCCCACGCTGAACTGGGCGTGGCTCGTGCTCGCGTGGCTGGTGCTGTTCAGCCCCGCCGGCCGCATCGCGATCGCCGCGGGCGGCGCGCGGGTGCTGCTGTCGGGCGTGCGCCCCGGCAGCTACCCGCGTGGCGGGAGCGTGCACCTGCGCCTGTGGACGGCCGAGAAGCTCGCGGAGTTCAGTGGCGCGGACAGCGTCGCCGGTGCTTCGTGGATGACGACGTACGCCAAGGCGCTCGGTGCCCGGGTCGCCAGGGACGTGGACCTGCACTCGCCGCCGCCGGTCACCGGCTTCCTGAAGCTGGGCCGCGGTGCCGCCGTGGAGCCCGAGGTGGACCTGACCGGCCACTGGGTCGACGGCGACCTCGTGCACATCGGCAAGATCCGGATCGGCGCGGAGGCCCGCGTCGGTTCGCGCAGCACGCTGTTCCCGGGCGCCCGCATCGGCAAGGGCGCGGAGATCGCCGCCGGTTCGACCGTGCGCGGTGCCGTGCCGGCCGGGCAGCGCTGGGCGGGTTCGCCCGCGGTGCGCTCGGGCAACGCCAAGGACGCGCTGAAGTGGCCGGGCAGCCGGCCGCCGCGGTCGCGCTTCTGGGCGACCGTGTACGGCATCACCTCGTTCGTGCTCGGGTTCCTGCCGGGCATCGCGGCGCTGCCGGGCGTGGCCGTGCTCGGCTACGCGATCTGGGGCGCGCCGACGCTGCCGGCCGCCCTCACGCAGGCCCTGATCTTCGCCCCGGTCGCCACCGTCGCCTACTTCCTCACCTACGCGCTGCTGGTGCTGGCCGGCGTCCGGGCGCTCGGCGTCGGCATGGTCGAGGGCTACCACCCGGTTCACGGCCGCGTCGCGTGGCAGGTGTGGGCCACCGAGCGCCTCATGGGGATGGCCCGCGAAGGCCTGTTCCCCTTGTACGCCAGCCTGTTCACGCCGGTGTGGCTGCGGCTGCTCGGCGCGAAGGTCGGCCGCAACGTCGAGGCGTCGACCGTGCTCGCGTTGCCGAAGATGACCAAGGTCGACAGCGGCGCGTTCCTCGCCGACGACACGATGGTCGCGACCTACGAGCTGGGTCACGGCTGGCTGCACGTCGCCCCGGCACGCATCGGCAAGCAGGCGTTCCTCGGCAACTCCGGTATGACGGCGCCGGGCCGTTCGGTGCCGAAGCGCGGCCTCGTGGGCGTGCTGTCCTCGACGCCGCTGAAGGCCAAGAAGGGCTCGTCCTATCTCGGCATGCCGCCGCTCCCGGTCCGCCGGGCGGTCGGCGACGCCGACACCAGCCGCACCTACACCCCGGCGCTGCACCTCAAGGCCGCGCGGGCGTTCGTGGAGCTGCTGCGGATCGTGCCGGTGATGTGCGGGGTCGCCCTCGCCGTGGGCGTCGCGTTCTCACTGCTGGCGATCGCGTCGCTCTGGGGGTTCGGCATCGCCGCGCTGCTGGCCGGACCGGTGTTGCTGGCCGCCGGTGTCGTCGCCGCGCTCACCGCCACCGTGGTGAAGTGGCTGCTGGTCGGGAAGTTCCGCGCGATCGAGCACCCGTTGTGGAGCTCCTTCGTGTGGCGTAACGAGCTGGCCGACACCTTCGTCGAGACGCTCGCGGTGCCGTGGCTGATCGGATCGGTCGGCGGCACGCCCCTGCTCACCGCCTGGCTGCGCACCATGGGCGTGAAGATCGGCCGCGGCGTGTGGCTGGAGACGTACTGGCTGCCGGAGTCGGACCTCGTCCGCCTCGGCGACGGCACGACGATCAACCGCGGCTGCGTGGTGCAGACGCACCTGTTCCACGACCGGATCATGAGCATGTCCCGGGTGGAGCTGGACGAGGGCGCCACGCTCGGCCCGCACGGCATCGTGCTGCCGGGCGCGAGCATCGGCGCGCGCACCACCGTGGGCCCGGGTTCGCTCGTCACGCGTGGCGACGCGGTGCCGGCCGACACGCGCTGGCTCGGCAACCCGATTTCGACCTGGCGTCGGTGAGCCCGGGACCGTTGCGGCGCGCCAAGATCCGCGCGATCCTGCTGGAAGACGATTACCTCACGGAAAGCGGGGTTCTGCTCGCGTGACGTCGAAGGCTGCCGCGCCGGCACCCGGCGCGGAAACCTCCGCAGATTCGTACCTCCCCGGTCACGGCAACGGTGGCTACCACGTCCGCCACTACGACTTGGACCTCGACTACCGCGTCGGGCCCAACCGGCTCAGCGCTACCGCGGTGCTCACCTGCGTGGCGACGCAGGCCCTGTCGCGGCTGTCGCTCGACCTCGGCGAGTTCCGCGTCTCGCGGGTGTTCGTCGACGGCCGGCCGGCGAAGTTCGTCCGGCGCGGGCTGAAGCTCCAGGTGAAGCCCATCCGGTCGATGGCGGCCGGCACGGAGTTCCGTGTCGAGGTCCGCTACGTCGGCAACCCGCGGCCGGTGCCGAGCCGCTGGGGCGACATCGGGTGGGACGAACTCACCGACGGCGCGCTCGTCGCGAGCCAGCCGATCGGCGCTCCGTCGTGGTTCCCGTGCAACGACCACCCGGCAGACAAGGCGACCTACCGCGTCACGGTGACGACCTCGTCGTCGTACCTGGTCGCGGTGACGGGGAACCTCGTGTCGCGCTACCAGTCGGCGAGCACCGCGACCTGGGTGTTCGAGCGGCCGGAGCCGACGGCGACGTACCTGATGAGCGTGCAGGTCGGGCGCTACGACGACGTCGAGCTCGTGGCCGGGGCCGGCGCGGGCTGGTTCTCGCACCCCGAGGCGCGGGCGTTCCGGCTGCGCCTCGGGTTCGGGCGCGCCAGCAGCGTCGAGTCCGTGGTGTCGACCGTGCCGCAGCGGGCCGCGGTGCCGCCGCGGCTGCGCAAGGCGTTCGCGCGCGACTTCGGCCGCCAGGGCCGGATGATGGACGTGCTGCAGCGCCTGTTCGGTCCGTACCCGTTCGGCGAGTACGTGGTGGTCGTGACCGATGACGAGCTCGACGACCCGATCGAGGCGCAGGGGATGTCCATCTTCGGCGCCAACCACGTCGACGGCCGGCGCACCTACGAGCGCCTGGTCGTGCACGAGCTCGCGCACCAGTGGTTCGGCAACAGCCTCACCGTCGCCGACTGGCGCCACATTTGGCTCAACGAGGGCTTCGCGACATACGCCGAGTGGCTGTGGTCGGAGGAGTCCGGCGGCCAGTCGGCGGAGTCGCTGGCGCGGATGTGGCACGCACGGATGAAGGCCAGGCCGGCCGACGTGCGCATCAGCGACCCGGGTGTGGGGCGGATGTTCGACGAGCGCGTGTACAAACGCGGCGCGCTCACGCTGCACGCCCTGCGCGGCGAGATCGGTGACCCGGCGTTCTTCGCGCTCGTCAAGGCGTGGACCTCGGAACACCGCCACGCCACGGTGAGCACCGAGGAGTTCGTCGCGTCCGCCGAGGCCTACGCGGCTCGCGCCCTGCGGCCGTTCTTCACCTCCTGGCTGGAGACACCCGCGCTGCCGGAGCTGTAACCCGTTCCCTCGCGCGAGCCGGAGCGGGCAGAATGGCGGCCTGACGAAGGGGGCGTCCATGACATGGCCGCAGCAGCCCGGTCCGCCGTGGCGAAGTGGTACCGGCGCTTGGGTGGTGTTCGGCGCGGTGGTGGTGGTCGTGGTCGCTTTCGGGGTGACCGCGTTCGTCGCCCCGGGGTTCCTCCGCCCGACGCGCACGGTGTCGGGCGTGGGACAGGTGGTGCCGGGCGCTTCCGTGGCGGCTCCGCCGTCTTCGGACGCCGCTGCGCCGTCGGCGGGCGACGGGCCGCCGGTCTCCATCCCGGCCGCGCGCACGGCGGAACCGCATCGCCCGCAACCGCTGGCCGACCCGTCGAGCTGCAGCTACCCGGCCGACCCGAACGGACCCGCCGCCAAGCCCGCGACGCCGCCCGCCGACGGGCCGGAGCCCGCGAGCGGCACCGTCGGCGCGACCTTGGCCACCACGGCCGGGGACATCGGGCTGACGTTGGACCGCGCGCTCGCGCCGTGCGCGGTGGCGAGTTTCGTGACACTGGCGAAGGAGGGCTTCTACACGGGGACCAGCTGCCACCGGCTCGGCACGACCGATCTGCAGATGCTGCAGTGCGGCGACCCGGCCGGCGACGGCACGGGCGGGCCCGGGTACACGGTGCCGGACGAGTTCTTCCCGCAGCTGACCTACGGCCGCGGCCTGGTCGCGTTGGCCAACACGGGCCAGCCCGCCTCCGGCGGCAGCCAGTTTTTCCTGATGTTCGGCGACACGCCGATCCCGCCGACGTACACGGTGTTCGGCACCGTCTCCGACGCCGGGCTCACCGTTCTGGACAAGGTCGCGCGTGGTGGCGTGGACACGTCGTCGGCGGGTGCGTACGGCGACGGTACGGGACGGCCGCGGATCCCCGTCACCTTCACGGCGGTGTCGGTCCAGGGCTGAGCAGTCCGGGGCCGGCCGTCCGGAGTCGAGCACCCGGCCGTCACCCCGGCCGTCACGCGGACGGCGGCTGTGGCCCCGCTGGCTGGGACGGCAGGCTCTTCCGATGGCTTCCGTCAGGCGGCAACGGCATCTGAACCAGGCGTTCATGGGCATCCCGCGAAGGGCGGAGTCGTCGGATCGGGCCACGCTGACGCGGACGTTCGTGGCGGCCGGGTCGTTTTCGGCGATGCTGCACTCGACCGACCACCAGGTGCTCTACGGCCGCCGCGGCGCGGGTAAGACGCACGCTTTGCTGTACCTCAGTGATCTCGTGGACCGCACCGGCGACATCGCGGTCTACGTCGACCTGCGCACGCTCGGCAGTGCGGGCGGGTTGTACTCGGACGGCGGAACTTCGGCGGCCGTCCGGGGGACGCAACTGCTCGTCGACACGATCGAGGCGGTGCACGAGGAACTGCTGGCCGTGGCCGTGGAGCGCGAGCTGGGCAACCCGGACACGCTGTTGCCGGCACTCGACGCGCTCGCCGAGGCGGCCACGGCGGTCGAGGTGGTGGGGGAGGTGGAGCGCGAGACGCGGGCGAGTGCGTCGGAGGACGCGGTCCTCGGCGTCGAGGTCGGGCTGCCGCCCGCGGCGCGGATCTCGCTGGGGCACAAGCGTTCCGCCGGCCGCGAGAGCCGCCTGCGGCGCACCGGTACCGAGCGCCACCACGTGGTGTTCGGCCCACTGGGGCGCGCGTTGCGGGCGGTGGTGCGAGCGCTGGAGGGCCGGCGGCTGTGGCTGCTGCTCGACGAGTGGAGCGCGCTTCCCTTGCAGCTGCAGCCGTTGCTGGCCGACCTGCTGCGCCGCACGTTCCTGCCGACGGCCGGCGTCACCGTGAAGATCGCGGCCATCGAACGGCGCTCGCGGTTTCGGGAACGGCTCGCCGACGGCGATCACCTCGGCATCGAGGTCGGCGCCGACGCCGCTTCGGCCGTGAGCCTCGACGACATCATGATCCTTGACGACGCCCGCACCCGTGCGCTCGAGTTCTTCGCGCAGCTGTTCCACAACCACGCTGCCGTCCGGCTGGTCGCCACACTCCCGGCACCGCCGTCCGACGCCGAGGCGTTCGTCGCGGAAACCTTCCGCGGCACCGCGTTCGCCGAGCTGGTGCGCGCGGCCGAAGGCGTGCCGCGCGACGCGATCAACATCGCGGCCCTGGCGGCCCAGCACGCGCACGACCAGCCCATCGGGCTGCGCGAGGTCCGCCTCGCCGCCCGCGACTGGTACCTGCGCGACAAGCACAGCGCCATCAGCGCCGACGAGACGGCCACGACAGTGCTGCGCCTGCTCGTCGACGAGGTCGTCGGCCGGCGCCGCTCGCGCACCTTCCTGCTCGACCGCTCGCCGGGCCCGCGCCACGCCGTGATCGCCGACCTCTACGACGCGCGGCTGATGCACGTCCTGCGCCGCGGGCTCGCCGATCCGCACCGGCCCGGCACACTGTACGACGGCTTCGCCATCGACTACGGCTGTTACGTGGCTCTGCTGCTGGGCAAGGACGCCACTCGCCGCCCGCACGCCCGGGGTTCGTGGCTCACGTTGCCGAGGGGCGTGCCGCCCGACGGGTTCAACCTCGCGCACGAAGCCGTGGATCTCGAGGCCCTGTAACGCGGTCCGCCCGCGGAGCCACCGAAGTGACCCCGCGGGCGGGAGCGCGTCGAGCTCAGGCCCGCGACAGCACGGTTTTCAGCGCGGTCAGCAGCGCCGTCGTCGCTTCCGGTTCCGCGGCGCCGGTCGAGTGGCGCCAGGCGATGTAGCCGTCCGGGCGGACGAGGAGCGCGCCGGCCTCGTCGATCTCGCTGGCGCGGGTCCAGTCGCCGTAGGAGTCGCGGGCGTCGTCGGCGCCGACCGTCAGCACGCGCAGGTCCAGGCCGAGCTCCGCGGACGCCTTTTCCGCTGCCACGCGCCACGCGGCGCCCGAGAGCCCGGTGACCACCGTGAACTTGCCGTGGCCCACCAGGTCCAAAGTGGACTCCCGGCGGCCGTGTGCGCCGACGAGCCACACGTGCGGGATCTTCGCGCCCGGCGTGGTCGTCGCGTGGTGGAAGAGTTCCGGGTCGCGGCCGGACACCGGGGCTGTGTCGGCCGGGCCGTCGGCGAGCACGGCGGTCGAGGCGTAACGCTGGTCGAGCTCTACGCCGTGGGCGTTGAACTCGTAGTTCTTCAGCTCGATCGCCTTCTCCAGCCGGCGGCGGCGGCGCGCACCGTCCTCGGTGGCGGCTTCGCAGGCGGCCAGGCCGGCCGCGATGCCGTCGGAGTCGGTGTCGCCCGCGATGCCGAGCGCTTCGAAGATCGGGCCGAACTGGTCGCGCGAGAGGTTCGCCCGGTCGACGATCTGCTTGCCCACCGGCGCGCGCTCGGCCGAGTACGTCTCCAGCAGCCCCTCACCGGCTTCACCGCGCACGACCATCGCGAGCTTCCACGCGAGGTTGAACGAGTCCTGCACGGACGTGTTCGACCCCAGTCCGTTGGACGGCGGGTGCCGGTGCACGGCGTCGCCGGCGCAGAACACGCGGCCGCTGGAGTACTGCGTGGCGTAGGAGTGGTTGACCGTCCACAACGACGTCGAGGTGATCTCGACGTCGAGCTCGGGGTCGCCGATCAGGTCGCGCACGATCCGCGTGGCCTCGGCGACGTCGACCTCCGGCGCTTCACCGGCGATGTCGTAGCCCCACACGAGCAGCCACTCGTTCCACGGCCGCACCATGCGCACCAGGCCCATGCCGATCCCGCCCATGTGCGCGCCCGGCCGCATTACCCAGTAGAGGACGCTCGGCCGGTGGGCGACGTACGGCGCGAGGTCGGCCTTGAACGTGATGTTCATCGAGCCGGCTTTGCCCGTCTCACCCGCGATCGGCAGCCCGGCCTGCTCCGCGACGCGGCTGCGCGCGCCGTCGGCACCGACGAGGTACCGCGCCCGCAGGGTGAATTCGTCGCCGCGCACGCGGTCGAGGAACCGCGCGGTGACGCCGTCGGCGTCCTGGGTGTAGTCGAGGAACTCGGTGTCCAGCCGCAGCTTCGCGCCGCGCTTGGCCGCGTTGGAGACCAGGATCGGCTCGAGGTAGGTCTGCGGCAGGTCGATCATGTGGCACGGGCTCGCCGCGCCGTACTCGGACGCCGAGCGTTCCCCGGTGCCCCAGCTGGTGATGCGGCCGATCTCGTTGCCGGCCAGCGAGGTGCACAACACGGTGTCGCCCATCAGCTCCGGCGGGGTGCCCTGCGCCAGCGCCTGGTCCTCGACGCCGAGGTCACGCAGCACCTCCATGCCGCGCTGGTTGGTGATGTGGGCCCGGGGCGTGTTGGCCGTCCAGCCGTACTTGGTGGCCAGAACCGTGGGCACGCCGTAGGTCGCCAGCGCCAGCGCGGCCGACCCGCCGGCCGGCCCGCTGCCGACCACGATCACGTCGGTGTCGAACTCTGTCATGGCGGGATTCCTCGTCAGTGAGCGGGAGCGGGGGAGATGTGGAAGGTGAAGTCGAGCCGGCGCCAGTGGGCGGGCTCGCGGCCGTCCGGCGCCGGGCCGGTCTGCTCGGTGAAGTCGACGATGAGGCCGTCCTTGACGCCGAACACGGTGTCGGAGTCGAGGTAGTCGCCGCCCTTGACGAACAGCTGGGTCACCAGGGTCCGGTAACCGGGCTTGGCGATCATGAAGTGCACGTGGGGTGCGCGGTACGGGTGGCGGCCGACCGCGCCGAGCATCTGACCGACCGGGCCGTCGGCCGGGATCGGGTAGGCCGAGGGCACGATCGACCAGTACCGCAGCCGGCCTTCGGCATCAGTGCGGAAGCGGGCGCGCAGGACCGGGCCGTCGAGGTCCGGCAGCTGCACGTCGTAGAACCCGTCCTCGTTGGCCTGCCAGACGTCGACCACGGCGCCGGTCACCGGGGTGCCGTCGGGCTCGGTGACCCGCACGTCCGTCCACAGTGGAGTGCCGGGCAGGCCCGCGGCGAGGTCTGAGCCCTGCTCGGTCTCCGGCGGGCCTTCCACGTAGAACGGGCCGAGCACGGCCGACGGGGTGGTGTCCGGCGTGCGGGAGTTGGTGAGGACGTCGACGACGCTGGACACGCCGAGCGTGTCGGACAGCAGGATGAACTCCTGGCGCTTGTCGTCGGTGATGTGTCCCGTGCGCGTCAGGAATTCGATCGCGAACTCCCACTCCTGCTGGGTGAGGTCGGTGCGGACCACGTAGGAGTGCAGCGTGCGCACCAGGTCCTGCAGCAGCTCTCGCAGACGCGGGCTGGGCGTCGAGGCGAAGCTGTCCACGACCTCCCGTGTCAGGGCGCGCAGGTCCGGCTTGGTGCCCTCGGCCGGGGCCGGGCGGGTGCCCGCCCACGCCTGGCGCAGCAGGTCCTCGATGCCGTCACGGGTGATCTCGCGCGGGTTGGGGTAGGGCTTGGCGGTGGCGATCTCGGCGGCTGTGGTGATGTCGTTTTCGGTGAACCCGAGTTCGCTCAGCGAGTGGGGGACGGGCAGGCTCGCGATGAGGTCGTAGACGCCGGTGGCGGCGTCGGGTGTGCCGAGGACTTCGGCGATGCGGCGCAGGGCGTCGGGGGCGCCGGTGGTGTTGTAGGCCATGGCGTAGGGCAGGACCACGGTGTGGGTTTCGGAGTGCGGGAGGTCGAAGCTGCCGCCGAGGGTGTGGCAGAGCTTGTGGTGCAGGGCCATGCCGACGGAGCCGAGGCAGGTGCCGGCGAGCCAGGCGGCGCGCAGGGCCTCGCTGCGGGCGTTCGGATCGGACGGGTCGGCGGCGATGCGGGGCAGGGCGGAGGCGAGCAGGCGGATCGCTTCGAGGGCGAATTGGTCGATGATCGGGTTGGCGTCGGGCGAGTAGAGGGCCTCGACGGCGTGGGCCATGGCGTTGATGCCGCTGGTGAGTGACACCTGGACCGGGAGTTTGAGGGTGAGGTCCACGTCGTAGACGACGACTTCGGGCTGGACCTTGGATGTGGTCTGGGTGGTCTTGCGCCCGTCGGCGGTTTCGCCGAGCACCGGGGTCATCTCCGAGCCGGCGTAGGTCGTGGGCACGATGATCTGCGGCAGATCCGTGCGCAACGCGATCGCCTTCGCCAGACCGGTCGTCGAGCCGCCGCCGATGGCGAGGACGCAGTCGACGTCGTTCTCGGTCACGACCTTGAGCGCGCGCTCGGTCACGTCCACGGGTGTGTGCATCGCGGCTTCGTCGAAGCGGGCGGCGAGCAGCGGGCCGAGCGAGTCGGCGACGCGGTCCGCAGGTCCGGCCAGCGGCGGGCTGCCCAGCAGCAGGACGCGGGTCGCGCCGAGGCGGCGCACCTCGTCGGGCAGCGAAGCGAGGGTGCCGCTGCCGAAGACGACCCGGGCCGGGTTCGCGGTGTAGCTGAACATCGTTGGTCCTTCCACGCGGGTGCCTCGAGTATCCGGATGTCGCCGCCCGGTTTCCTGCACGTTCCTGCCGCGCAGGCAGCACGAAACGCGCGCGTCACCCGCAGGGGCGCCTATCCCTCGCGCCGCAGGGCCGCGGGGGTGGTGCCGAGCTGCGTGCGCAGCACCCGCGTGAGGTGCTCTTGGTGCGAGAAGCCGCAGCCGGCCGCGATGTCGGCGATGGGGTCGCTGGAGGTGCGCAACAGCAGCCGGGCCTGCTCGACGCGCAGCTTCAGCAGGTACTGGTGCGGGGGCAGGCCGGTGCGGGCCTTGAAGCGGCGGGCGAACCGGCTCACGCTCAGCCCGGTCACGGCCGCCAGCTCGGGCAGCCCCAGCGGTTCCGCGAGCCGCTCGGCCATCAGGTCGCGTACGCGGCCGAACTGCCGGTCCGACAACGCGGCGGGCGCCGCGGGGACCGGCTCGGCGGTGGTGCCCCCGGCACGGTGGCGGCGGGTGAGGTGGGTGGCCACGAGGGCGCACAGCTGGTCGGCGTAGGTGCGAGCACTCGGCTCCCAGTCGCGGACCACGCCGTCGAGGGAGAGCAGGAGCTGCTCCAGCAGCGGGTCGACGGTGCCGAGCTCCTCCGAGAGCCGGATCGGCGTGTCGGTGCCCGCGGCCTCCTGCACGGCCGAGTCGGCGACGTACACGTGCAGCGTGTCGAGCTCCCCGCCCAGCTCCACGGACAAGTCCGCGTGCGAAGGCTGCAGGAACAGGCCGCCGGCCGGCACACGCCGGCTCTGCTCTCCCGGCGTGCCGACCCGGCGGCGGACCGTCACCGGCCCGGCCAGGTGCAGGATGAGCTGGTGGGTCGGGGCCGCGGCGAACAGGCCGCGGTGGGGCCGTTCGTGCTGCTTCGACAGGTAGAGGTGCTCCCAGCCGAGACCGGCGCTGGTGCGTTCGGGCCGGATCCAGGGCAGCGCGAGGATGCCGTTGGTGTCGGCGGCCGAAAGCTCACCCACCCGCGTCCTCCTCGTCGCGCCGTCTCCGAACACCACGAGTGTAGGCGCCTGCGTGGCTCGACCGGACGCGTGAAGGCCCACCGGGCAGCTCGGGTTCCGGGAGTGGTCGCAACACCCCGGTTCAGGGGATGCCTCAGGCGGCCGTCCACCCAATGCGCTCGGCTGGGACACCCCAGCCGAGCGCTTGGCCCGACTTCTGACCGAAGCCGGTGGACACGTTGCCACGACCCTTCGGCTCCGCCCAGGCCGAGGGGCCTCACGGGCACGCGGGGGTGGCTCAGAGCGGGTTGAACTGCCCGAGCGGAGCGGTGCAGAACGGCCCGCCGACGAACTCGGCGGCCGCGCCCGTCGGCGCGGGTTTGTCGGCGAGTTGCTCGGCGTAGACCTCGGCGTTGTCGAGGGACTTGTAGCCCAGCGCCTCGGCCTCGGCGAGAGAGTAGACGCGCCGGGTGTTGTCGGAGACACCCCACACCAGCCGGTAGCCGGGCGAGGGCGCGCTCAGGCAGGCCTCGAACAGGCGGGCGCCATCGTCGGGGGAGAGCCACGTGGTCAGCCCGCGCGGGCCGAGGGGCAGCGGCGTCTCGAAGCAGGAGCCGATGCGGATCACGATCACGTCCATGTCGAACCGCGACGCGTACAGGCTGCCCAGCGACTCGATGGCCGCCTTGCTCACGCCGTAGTAGGTGTCCGGCCGCGGGCTCGAGTCGGCGGGCAGGCCGGCTACACCGGCGTCGGCGTTGCGGCGGAAGCCCACCGCGTGGTTGCTCGACGCGAGGACGACCCGATTGACCCCGGCTTCGCGGGCGGCTTCGAGCACGGTGTGGGTGCCGTTGATGTTGACGTCGAGCGTGGCTTCCCACGTGTTCTCGCGGCTGTGGCCACCGAGGTGGATCAGGGCGTCGGCACCGGCGCAGGCCGCCGCCATCGTCTCGCGGTCGGTGACCGAGCCGGTGACGATCTCGACGGCTTCGCCCGCCTCGGCCGGAGCCTGCTCGGCCAGGTCGAGCAGCCGCAGCACCCGGCCGGGCTTGCGCAGCCGCGGGCGCATCAGGGTGCCGACGATGCCTGCCGATCCGGTGATCAGCACGCGCTGGTCTGCCATGGGGTTCCTCTCGAAACGCTTCGCAACAGGGGAATGGCGGCGGTCAGCGGATGCCGGCCCGGCGCAGCTGCTGCCCGAGCTCGGCGGTCGTCTCGGCCAGGAGCTCGCCGACGCGCTGGACGTCGGCGTCGGTGACCTGGCCGACCGGCATCGAGCAGCTCATCGCGTCGGTGCCCGGGATGCGGTAGGGGATCACGGCGGCGACGCACCGGACGCCGAGCGTGCCTTCCTCGATCTCGGCGGCGTAGCCGACCTCGCGGGTGCGCGCGAGGTCGGCGTGCAGCTGCTCGCGAGTGGTGATCGTGTGCGGCGTGAGCGGCGGGAGCTTCGCCGGCATCAGCTCTTCGATCTCGTCGTGCGTCAGCTCGGCGAGCAGCGCCTTGCCCAGCGCCGTGGCGTGGGTGGGCAGCGTGCGGCCGACGCGCGAGACGAGGTGCGTCGAGTGCTGCGACTCGCGGGTCTCGAGGTACACGACCTCTGTGCCGTTGCGGCGCGCGAAGTGCGCGGTGAACCCGGTCTTCTCGCGGATGCGCTCCAGCGCCTCGGTGGCGAACGGGACGATCGCGTCGCGGTCGAGGTAGGCGGTGCCGCAGATCAGCGCGCGCACGCCGAGGCGGTAGCGCGCGGTGTTCGCGTCGGCTTCGAGCCAGCCGGCTTCCAGCAGCGTGCGCAGCAGGCCGTGGAGGCTGGAACGCGGGAAGCCGGTGCGCGCGTGCAGGTCGGACAGTGACAGCCACACGTCGTTGGCCGCGAACGTCTCGATGAGGTCGATGGCGCGCCGCGCGGACTTCACGCCCGCGCTCTCCGCACCGGGCGTCGCGATCCGCTCCGCGGTGGCCGGCTTCTGCGCCATGTGCGTCCTCCAACCGGGCCGTTGACTTGTGACTCCGGCCATATTAGCGTCCCGAACAGCATTCTTATGGATGAACATAATCAGCATAACAGACTCCATTCAAGAATGTGAACACTGGGGCGGTCTCAAGCGAGGAGACGGCGGCGGTGGGATCGTCGAACCCGTGGCCGGGCACGCCACCCGGACGCCCCGACGAGGACGGAAAGAGCAGAAACTGATGGCACAGCCCAAGATCGAGCTGGACGGCCTGCTGGCGTTCCCGCTGACGCCGTTCACCGAGGACCTCGAGGTGCACCTCGACCGGTTCGCGGAGAACGTGGAAAGCCACGTGGCCGCCGGCGCGGGGGCGTTGTTCGTCGCGTGCGGCACGGGCGAGTTCTCCTCGCTGTCGCCCGACGAGGTCGCGGCGCTGCTGGCGCGGGCGCGCGAAGTCGTGGCCGGGCGCGTGCCCGTGTGGATCGGGGCCGGTGGCGGTGCGGCCGCCGCGCGCGCGGGTGTGGCCGCGGCTCAGGCCGGTGGTGCCGACGGTGTGCTGCTGCTGCCGCCGTACCTGGTTTCCGGGCCGCAGGCGGGGCTGGTCGATTTCGTGCGGTTCGCCGTGGGCGACACGTCGGTGCCGGTGATCGTGTACCACCGCGGCACCGGGGTGTTCACGGCTCCGTCGGCCGCACGGCTGCTCGACATCCCGTCGATCGTCGGGCTCAAGGACGGGTACGGCGACGCGGAAGTGATGACGCGCATCGTCACCACGATCCGCTCGCTGGGCACGCAGCGGTCCGAGGACTTCCTGTTCTTCAACGGGTTGCCGACGGCGGAGGTGTCGGCGAAGGCGTACGCGGCGATCGGCGTGGCGCGGTATTCCTCGGCGGTGCACTGTTTCGCGCCGGAGATCGCGCACCGGTTCCACCGCGCGCTGGCCGAGGGCGACACGGACGTGATGGACACGTTGCTGGCCGGGTTCTACCTGCCGCTGGTGGCGTTGCGAGATGAGACGCCGGGGTTCGCGGTGTCGCTGGTCAAGGCCGCCGCCCGCCTGCGCGGTGACAAGGTCGGCACGGTCCGGCCGCCGCTGGTGGAGCCGACGACCGAGCAGATCGACCGGCTCGGCGGAATCGTGGAGCGCGGGTTCGAGGTGCTCAAGGGGATCGAGGGCCGATGAACATCCGGGATGTGGTGCTCACGCCCGTCGCGTTCGCGGATCCTCCGTTGTTGAACGTGATGGGGGTGCACGAGTCGTTCGCGTTGCGCAGCGTGGTGCAGGTGGTGTGCGACGACGGTGTCGTCGGGCTCGGTGAGTCTTACGGTGACGCGGCGTTTCTGGGTGAGGTGCGCAAGGTTGTGCCCGAGGTGGCCGGGCACGATGTGTTCGATCTGCCGGGGTTGAAGCGGATCGTCACGCGGGTGCTGGCCGGGACGGTGCTGACCGACGAGCACGGGTTGATCGGCGGGTTCTCCATCCGCAAGACGATCGCCAGCGTGTATTCGCTGTTCGAGGTCGCATGCCTGGACGCGCAGGGCCAGGTGCTCGGTCGTCCGGTCGTCGATCTGCTGGGCGGCAAGGCCCGCGACGCGGTGGATTTCTCGGCGTACCTGTTCTACAAGTACGGCGCTCACGTCGGGGCCGACGTGGATTCCTGGGGCGAGGTGATCACGCCGGAGGCGCTAGTGGGCGAGGCCAGGCGGATGGTCGAGCAGTACGGGTTCCGCTCGATCAAGCTCAAGGGCGGCGTGTTCAAGCCTGACGAGGAGGTCGAAGGCATCCGCGCGCTCGCGGAGGCGTTCCCGGGTCACCCGTTGCGGATCGACCCGAACGCCGCGTGGACCGTCGACACGAGCATCCGGGTCGCGGCCGAGCTCGACGGTGTCCTGGAGTACCTCGAAGACCCGACGCCCGGCATCGAGGGCATGGCGCGGGTCGCGGCCGAGGCGAGCATGCCGTTGGCGACCAACATGTGCGTCGTCAACTTCGGCGACATCGAGGCCGCGTTCCGGGCCCGGGCGATCGGGGTGCTGTTGTCCGATCACCACTTCTGGGGCGGGATGCGCGACACCCAGGCGTTGTCGGTGCTGTGTGAGAGTTTCGGGGTCGGGCTGTCGATGCACTCCAACAGCCACCTCGGCATCAGCCTCGCCGCGATGGTCCACGTGGCCGCCGCGACGCCGCACCTGACGTATGCGTGCGACACGCACTGGCCGTGGAAGACGACCGATGTGATCGTGCCTGGGGTGCTGGAGTTCGTCGAAGGCGCGGTGGTGGTGCCGGACAAGCCGGGGCTGGGCATCGAGTTGGACCAGGACGCGCTGGCCCGCGCGCACGAGGACTACGTTCGTTGTGGACTGACGAAACGGGACGACGTGACCTACATGCGCTCCTACGTACCGGACTTCGAACCCAACACGGCCCGGTGGTGACCCCGTGAAGGTGACTGGATACGCGTACTCCTGGGACGTCCTCGGCGACCCCGGTTTCGTGGAGCGCGTGCAGGACCTGGAGGTGGACGAGGTCGCCGTGGCGCTGACCTACCACAGCGCCCGGGCCGCCACGCCGTACTCCGCCGAGCGCACCTCGGTGATCGCTCGCACGGCGGCGAGCTACCGGCCCGTTCGTGAAGAAGCGTGGCAGGGCAGGGAACTGCGTCCGTCCACTCCGGACTGGGTCGCGCGGCCCGACAGCGGCGGCGACGCCGTGCGCCTGCTCAACACCGCGGGGATTCGCGCCGCTGCCTGGATCGTGCTTACGCACAATTCCCGGCTGGGCACGGCTTTCCCGCAGTACACCGTGCGCAACTGCTTCGGCGAGTCCTACCCTTGGGCACTGTGTCCGGCCCAGCCTGCCGTGCGCGAGTACGCGGCCACGCTGACCGCCGAGGCCGTGGCGGGGCTGGAGCTTTCGTCGGTGATCCTCGAGGCGTGCGGCCCGCTCGGCGCGGTGCACCAGCACCAGCACGAGAAGACCGACGGCGTGTGGGCGCCCGCCGTGGCGCGCCTGCTGTCGATCTGCTGCTGCGACGCGTGCGCCGAAGGCTGGACCGGTTTGGACGCCGCCGAGGTGCGCGCGACGCTGCGCACGGAGGTCCGCCGGCTGCTCGACACGGCCGACCTCACCGTCACCGAGGACCGGCTGCCCGTCGTGCTCAAGGACACCGTGCTCGCCGGGCGCCACCGCGCCACCGACGCGTTGCGGGCCGCGGTGCTGGCCGAGCTGGAACCGGGCATGCGGATCGTGCTGCACGGCGCGCTCGACCCGTGGGTCACCGGTGCGCTGCCGGGCCTCACGCCGACCGCGGCCGCGGACGCCGCCGTGGTCGTGCTGCAGAACTGGGCGCCGGGCCAGGGCAGCGTCGACGCCGTGGCCGCGGCCCGGCGGGCGCTGCCGGAGGACGTGGTGGTGGGCAGCTACATCACCGCCGTCGCCGCGAGCCCCGTGCCCGACGTCGCGGCGTACGTCACCGAGCTCGGCAAGGCCGGCGCGGCCGAGCTGCACCTCTACCATCTGGGCTTGGCGGGTCCCGGCCGGTGGCCGGACCTGCACGCGGCCACGGCGGCCGCACGCAGCCTGCCCTGAACCGTGCCTGAACCTGAGCGATCCACCGAGGAGACACGTTCCACCATGAGCCGAGAAACCTCCGCACCGGAGCTCGAGCGCACCCTCGCCGCCGCCGCCGCGGCCGCCCGCCCGTTCGCGGCGAGCACGCCCACCGAACGCGCCGGCTGGCTCGAAGCCGCCGCCGACGCTCTTGACGCCGAAGCCGAGGAGCTGATCGCCCTCGCCCACACCGAGACCCACCTGCCCGCCGTGCCGCGGCTGAAGGGCGAGCTCGCCCGCACCACGTTCCAGCTGCGCTTGTTCGGCCAGGTCCTGCGCGACGGCGCGTTCCTCGGGGCCACCGTCGACCACGCCGACGCCGAGTGGCCCATGGGCCCGCGCCCCGACATCCGCCGCGTGCTCGTGCCGATCGGCCCGACGCTGGTGTTCGCGGCCAGCAACTTCCCGTTCGCGTTCAGCGTCGCGGGTGGCGACACCGCGTCCGCGCTGGCCGCGGGCTGTCCGGTGATCCTCAAGGCGCATCCGGGCCACGAGGAGCTGTCCACGCGCACGGGCGAGATCGTCGTCGGCGCGCTCGCCGCCGCCGGTGCGCCCGCGGGCGCGTTCGCCGTGATCCACGGATTCGAGCAGGGTGTGACCGCGCTCAAGGACCCGCGCGTCCAGGCCGCGTCGTTCACCGGCTCGGTGCCGGGCGGGCGCGCGCTGTTCGACATCGCCGTCTCGCGGCCCACGCCGATCCCGTTCTACGGCGAGCTCGGCAGCGTGAATCCGGTCGTCGTCACGCCGGGCGCGGTCGCCCAGCGCGGCGAGGCCGTGGCGAAGGCGTACGCGGGGTCGTTCAGCCTCGGTGCCGGACAGTTCTGCACGAAGCCGGGCCTGCTGTTCCTGCCCGAAGGCCACGGTCTGGACGACGTGCTGCGCGAGGCCGTCGGCGCCGTCGCCGGGCAGCCGATGCTCAACGAGCGCATCGCGCAGGGCTTCGCGCACAAGCTCTCCGAGCTGCGCCAGGCTCCGGGTGTGACCACGGTCGTCGACGGCACGCACCAGGGCGAGTCGTTCACCCCGAGCCTGCTCTCGACCACGGCCAAGGAGTTCCTGGCCGGCGGGGAAGCGGTGCGGGAGGAGCACTTCGGTCCCGCGTCGCTGATCGTCACCTACAGCGACGCCGACGAGCTCATCGGCGTGCTCGACACGCTGGAGCCGGGCCTGACCGCGACGGTGCAGGGCGAGGACGACGAGGCCGACTACGTCCGCCCGCTGCTGCCTTCGCTGACCCGCCTCGCCGGGCGGCTGCTGTGGAACGACTGGCCCACCGGCGTCACGGTGAGCTGGGCGCAGCAGCACGGCGGCCCGTACCCGGCCACCACGGCGCCCACCACCACGTCGGTCGGCACCGCCGCCATCGAGCGGTTCCTGCGCCCGGTCGCGTGGCAGGGCTTCCCCGACGCGCTGCTGCCCGAGCCGCTGCAGGAGCAGAACCCGTGGCAGCTGCCGAGGCGCACGGACGGAGCGCGCTGACCGTTTTCCCGCTGCGCAACCACAACTGAATTCCCTTCCCCGAAAATCCCGCAAGCCAAGGACGTCTTGATCCTGGGAGGCATTGTCATGCCCGTAAACCGGAGAACTGCCCTGCGCGGCGGCGCCGTCGCGGCCGCCTCGGTGGCCCTGACCGCCGCCGCGCACCCGGCCTTCGCGGCGGGTCCCGCGCCCGCCGAGACCGGGTCCGCCGCGAACGGCACCGCCACGGATCCGCTGAAAGCGATCGTGGTCGGCTACCGCGAGATGCAGACCGGGATCAACCGGCCTTCGCCCGAGCGCACGGCCGCGCTGAAGAACCTCGGCCGCGTCGCGAAGGCCTACAACGACACGATGACCGTCACCGGCGGTCCACTGTGGACCGACCTGCCACTCGGGCCGGGCAGTGACTACACCACCTCGATGTACGCGCGGCTGAGGGCGATCGCCGTGGACTGGGGCACCCCGGGCGGCACGCTCTCGGGTGACCCGCAGGTGCTTGACCGCATCAAGAAGGCGCTCGAGCTGATCTACGCGAGCCAGTACAACCCGCAGGTCGGCGAGATCGGCAACTGGTACACCTACGAGATCGGCGTGCCGTACTACGTGCTGCACACCCTCGTCACGGTCGCCGACGAGCTGACGGCCGACGAGCTCGCGCGCTACGTCAGCCCGATCAAGCGGTTCGTGGGCAACCCCAACGTGCGGGCAAACAGCCCGAGCACCGTCGAGACCGGCGCCAACCGGGCCGACAAGGCCCTGATCTCGATCGTCTCCGGCGCGCTCATCGGCGACACCGCGTGGATCAAGACGGGCATCGACGCGCTCACCGACGTCGCCGGCGGCGGTGCGGCGAGCCTCGTGGCCAAGCTGGACAAGGCGGGCAGCGACGGCTTCCACGTGGACGGCTCGTTCATCCAGCACGACACCATCCCGTACCCCGGGCACTACGGCATCGTGCTGCTGACCGCGCTCTCCGGCGCGATCCACGTGACCGAAGGCACCGAGTACGCGCTGCCCGAGGACCTCAAGCAGAAGATCTACGCGCTGGTGCCCGACACGTTCGCGCCGTTCGTCTACGCGGGCGCGCTGATGGAGCCGGTGCGCGGGCGGATGCTCTCGCGCCAGGGCGAGACCGGCCACGACATCGGCCACCAGCTCACCGTCGCCACGCTCCTGCTGGCGCGCTCGGCCACCGGCGCAGCCAAGACCGAGCTGTCGGGCCTCGCGGCGAAGTGGATCTCCGAAGGCACGTACGCGCCGTTCCTGGAGATCCCCGACCCGGAGCGGTTCGCGCCGGGCCCGGACCTCGTGGCGACGCCAGGCATCGAGTTCGCGCAGGAGATGCTCGCGACCCACGTGCGGCCGACGCCGATCACGGCCACACACCGGATCTTCGGCCAGCAGGACCGGATGCTGCACGTGACCGAGGGCTGGTCGAGCTCGCTCGCCGTGGGATCCACGCGGATCTCGCGCTACGAGTCGATCAACGGCATGAACCAGCACGGCTGGTACGTCGGCGACGGTGTGCTGTACCTGTTCCTGCCGAAGGCCAAGGGGCACTACTCCGACGCGTACTGGCCGACCGTCGACCCGCTGCTGCTGCCCGGTGCCACCACGAAAGCCGGGCCGACGGGTGCGCTGCAGTCCACGCCGATGTCGACCAAGGCCCACGTCGGCGGCGTGCGCTGGGACGCGCGCCACGGTGCGTACGCTTTCGACTTCGTGTCGCTGGACGGCACGCTGACCGCGAAGAAGTCGTGGTTCTTCACGCCGGCGGGCGTCGTGTGCCTCGGCGCGGGGATCACCGACACGTCGGGGCAGCAGGTGCGGACCACGATCGAGAACCGCAAGCTGGGGGAGAACGGCCGGGGCACGCTGCTGGCCGACGCGCGGCTCGTCTCGTCCGCGCTGGGCCGCACGGCGTCGCTGCGCAACCCGCGCTGGCTGCACCTCGACGACGTCGCCGGCTACGTGCTGCTCGACAAGGCCGACGTCACCGCGCTGCGCGAGGACCGCACCGGCGCGTGGCGTGACATCGACACGGGCGCGAACACCAAGGGCACGACCGATCCGTACACACGGCGTTACCAGAAGCTCGTGATCGAGCACGGAGTGAATCCGTCGGACGCGAAATACGCGTACGCGGTGTTGCCCGCGGCTTCGGTCGTGAGCACCGTCGCGTCGGTGCTCGCGTGGCGAGTGCGGGCGAACACAGCCGCCGTTCAGGCGATTCGGCTGTGGGACAACACACTGCTCGCAAACTTCTACAAGGCGGATACTGTAGATGAGGTGACTGTCTCAGGTCCGGCTTCCGTGGCCCTGGGGCGCAGCGGCTCGGGCTGGCAGCTCGCCGTCTCGGATCCGACGCAGACGCAGGACAGCGTGCGGGTGACGGTGCGGCGCCAGACCGTGGAGGTCCCGCTGAAGGGCACCTTCGGCGCGACGCAGGTGGTCCACCTGCCGCGCTGACCCAAGGTTTCCCTGCCGGGCCGGTGATTCCCCGCCCGGCCCGGCAGGGCCCCACTTCCGAATCTCGTTCTGCCCGGGCCCGGCCGACAGGGCCTTCCGACGGTACGATCCCGGGAACACGCTCGAGCCGGGGAGAGTGATCACGATCGCCACGCACGTCGATGTCCTCGTGGTGGGCGCGGGGTTGTCCGGGATCGGGGCGGCGTGCCGCCTCCAGCTGCGGACTCCCGGCAAGACGTACGCGATCCTGGAGGCCCGCGACTCGATCGGCGGGACCTGGGACCTCTTCCGCTACCCGGGCATCCGGTCCGACTCGGACATGTTCACGCTCGGTTACCCGTTCCGGCCGTGGAAGGACCCGAAGGCCATCGCCGACGGTCCGTCGATCCTCAGCTACATCCGCGCCACGGCCGAGGCCTACGGCGTCGAGCGCCACATCCGCTTCGGGCACCGTGTGGTGTCCGCTTCGTGGTCCTCGGCCGAAGCGAGCTGGACGGTCGAGGCCGAGCACGACGGCGAGCCGGTCACGTTCACCTGCTCATTCCTGTACCTGTGCAGCGGCTACTACAGTTACGACAGCGGCCACGTCGTCGACTTCCCGGGCCGCGAGGACTTCGCCGGCGAGATCGTGCACCCGCAGCACTGGCCCGCGGATCTGGACTACGCGGGCAAGAACGTGGTGGTGATCGGCAGCGGCGCCACCGCCGTGACGCTGGTGCCGGCGATGGCGCCCGAAGCGGCTTCGGTGACCATGCTGCAGCGCTCGCCGAGCTACGTCGTCGCGCGGCCCGGCGCCGACGCGCTCGCCGACCGCCTGCGGGCCGTGCTGCCGGAGAACCTGGCGCACCGGCTGGTGCGTGGCAAGAACGTGGTGATGGGCACGTTGTTCTTCCAGCTCATGCGCCGCCTGCCCGAGCGCGCGGCCGCGGTGCTGCGCGACGGCGTGGCGAAGCAGCTGCCACCGTCGATCCCCGTCGACCCGCACTTCGTGCCCGCCTACAACCCGTGGGACCAGCGTCTGTGCCTGGTGCCCGACGCCGATCTGTTCCGCGCCCTGCGCAGCGGCAAGGCCGACGTGGTCACCGACCACATCACCCGCTTCACCCCGGGCGGCATCCAGCTGGAGTCCGGCCGTGAGCTGCCCGCCGACGTCATCGTCACCGCGACCGGCCTGCGCGTGGTCGCGTTCGGCCAGGTCGCGTTGACCGTCGACGGCCGGGCCATCAAGCCGGGCGAGCAGCTCGTCTACAAAGGCATGATGTTCGGCGGCATCCCCAACCTGGCGTGGTGCGTGGGCTACACCAACAACTCGTGGACCCTGCGCGCCGACCTCGCCTCGCAGTACGTTTGCCGGCTGATCTCGCACATGGACCGCCACGGCTACGTCGCCTGCGCCCCCGACCCGGGCCGCGCCCCGACCACGGGCCTGCGTCCGGTCGTCGACCTGATGTCGGGCTACATCAAACGCGCCACCTCGGCCCTGCCGAAACAAGGCGACCGCCGCCCGTGGGTGATGCGCCAGAACTACCTGCTGGACCTGGCCGACATGCGTCTCAACCGTCTCGACGACGGTGTCATGGCCTTCCGCCGGGCGGACGAACGCATCCCGACGCCGGCCTGAGCGCACTCTGAGCGTAAAAAAGGGGCGCCACCCACCTGAGGTGGATGGCGCCCGACGCTGTGCAGCTCAGCCCTGGCGAGCCTTGTTCCGCGGGTTGTCGCGGTTGATCACGAGGATCTTGCCGTGCCTGCGGATGACCTGGGCCCCCTGCTGGCGAGCCAGCGACCTGACCGACGCGCGAACCTTCATGGTTACCCGTCCTCTCTTCGAAGTCTCGTTCTGTCTTTTTCAACCAGATGACCGGTCGGTTTAATCCCCGGTCGCGGTGGCGGCGCTCACCCAGCGGCCGAGGTCCTCGCGGCGCAGCGCCGCGGCCATCAGCTCGGGGAACAAGTCCGGGGTGCACGCGAAGGCCGGCACGCCGAGCTCGGCCAGCGCGGCGGCGTTCTCGTGGTCGTAGAACGGCGCGCCGGAATCCGACAACGCCAGCAGGGTCACGACCTGCACGCCCGAGCCGACCAGCTCGCCGACGCGGCGCAGCAGCTCGTCGCGCACGCCGCCTTCGTAGAGGTCGCTGATGAGCACCAGCAGCGTCTGCTCAGGGCGTTCGACGAGGCCCTGGCAGTAGGTGATGGCGCGGTTGATGTCGGTGCCGCCGCCGAGCTGGGTGCCGAAGAGGAGCTCGACGGGGTCGTCGAGGTGCTCGGTGAGGTCCACCACGGCCGTGTCGAAGGCGACGAACTTCGTGCTCAGCGCCCGCATGGACGCCAGCACGGCACCGAACAGGCCCGAGTACACCACCGACTCCGCCATCGACCCCGACTGGTCCACGGCGAGGATCACTTCGCGCTGCACGCTGAGCTCGCGCCGGCCGAAGCCGACCAGCCGCTCGGGCACGATGGTCTTCAGCTCGGGGGAGTAGTGCTTCAGGTTCGTGCGTACGGTGCGGGCCCAGTCGATGTCCGCGGCCCGCGGGCGCTGCGTGCGGGCTGCGCGGTCGAGCGCGCCCCGGATCGCCGCGCGCGTGGGTTCGGCCAGGCGCTCCTCGAGCTCGGCCACCACGGTGCGCACGACCGAGCGCGCCGTCTCCTTCGTCTCCTCGGGCAGCACGCCGTTGAGCGACAGCAGCGTGCCGACCAGGTGCACGTCGGGTTCGACCGCGCTCAGCAGCTCCGGCTCCATCAGCATGCGGGTGAGGCCGAGCCGGTCGACGGCGTCGCGCTGCATCACCTGCACGACCGAACCCGGAAAGTACCGCCGGATGTCGCCGAGCCAGCGGGCGACGCGCGGCGCCGAGGAGTTGAGGGTCGCGCCGCGGCGGTCGCCCGAGCGGACGGGCTCGTCGGGCCGGTCGTAGAGGGCCGCGAGCACGGCGTCGAGGCCACTGTCCTCTTCGGACAGCGAGCGGCCGGTGCCGTCCTCGCCACCGCCGAGCACGAGGCGCCAGCGGCGCAGACGATCGGGGTCCGGGGTGGTCATGACGCTGCTCCGAGAAGGGTCGCGAGCACGGGCAGGGCACTGCGGGCGCGGATCTCGTCCAGCTCGTCGGCGGCGAGGCGAGTCGCGGGGGCGCCGCCGGAGAGGGTGGCGGCGCGTTCGCCGATGGCGCGTTTCTCCGGTCCCGCGAAGGCGCCGAAAGTGCGGCGCAGCAAGGGAAGCACCTCGGTGAACACGTCGGACGGGATGGTGCCCAGCCAGGTGTCGACGACCCGCAGCATGCGCTCGTCGTGGACCAGCAGGAGCGCGCCGCCGGCGAAGAAGCCCTCGACGTAGGCCGCACCCGCGGCCGGCTCGACACCCGGGGTGAGCGCGCGGCCGAGGCGCAGCTCGACCTCCGCGCTGTCGAACAGGTCGGCGTCGTGCAGCAGCCGCACGATGCGGCCGGCGAGCAACGACGGCAGGGAGTCGCGGCCGGCGAGCTTGCGCAGCGCGGTGAGCCAGCGTTCGCGCGCCGCGTCGCCCAGGAGGGTCGTGGCTTCGTGGATGTTGTCGATCAGGTCGCAGAACTTCCGGGCCGCGTCGTCGTCGATGCCGTGGACGGCCGGCGGCAGCCCGGCGCACACGCGGGTGAGCAGGCGGTCCGCGACCTCCCGCAGCTGCGCGATGTCGGTTCCGCGCACATCGCCGTAGCGGGTGGACCGGGCCAGCGGGGGCAGTGAGGTCATGAGGTCGGCGACGTCGGTGTCGGCAGCCGCGCGGACGTCGAGTGCGGTCAGCACCTCCGGCAGCGCGTCGCCGAGACCGGCGAGCAGGCAGCCCTCCACGGCCGTGGTGATGTCGGCGAGCGGCGGCTTGCCGGCCATCGCCTCGCGCACGCGGTCGGACGCCGCCGAGGCGACGGTGGTGCCGTGCACGGCGGCCGCGACCAGGTCGACCTCGAAGCCCGGCTCCCAGCACAGCGTCCACGTCTCGCGGAAGGTGCCCTTGCTGCGTGTCGCCGAGATTTCCGGGCTGCCCCAAGGGATGTCGAGCAGCCTGAGCCGGTGCAGCAGCCGCGAGCGGTCGAGGCCGCCGGGCGTGCGCAGGTCGAGATCGAGCTCGCGCGCGGTCGGCTCGCGTTTGAGCCGCAGCCGGCGCGCGGTCGCGATCAGGTCAGCCGCGAGCGGAGCCTGCGGCACGCTTTCGGGGACTTCGCCGAGTCGTTCGCCGACCACGAGCTTGCGCGTGACGAGGTCCGCCTGCACGTCGTCGCCCGAGCACAGCACCGAGCGCGTGGCGGCGTCGACCTCCGCCAGGCCCGCCGAGGACCTGCCGCGCAGCGCCGCCAGCGTTTCCGCCAGCCGCACCGCCTCGATTACGTGCGCCGTCGAGACCGGCAGGTCCTCCTCGCGCAGCACCCCGGCCACGGCGGTGAGCCAGCGCGCGGTGACGTCGTCGGCCGTGGTGAACAGGTGGTGGTACCAGCCGGGCGAGCGCACGCCCGCGCCGTAGCCGCTCGCCGTGGCGAGCCGGCCGTGGGTCCACGGCACCCACGTGCACACGACCTTGCGCTTCGGCAGTCCTTTGAGGACGGTCTGGTCCCGGGTCGCCGGCGGCAGGGGATCGGCCAGCGCCGGTACGTGCCACGCGCCGCACACCACGGCGATGCGCTCGAAGCCTTCCTTACGCGTCTTGCGGAGCACACCGCGCATGTACGCCTCGCGGCGCTGCTCGTGGAGGTCCTCGGTGCGTTCGTCCTCGCGCAGCGCGGTCATCGCCTCCGCGATCACCTCAAATGGCGACTCCCCGCCGCGCCGCGACTCCACGACGTCGTCCCACCACCGCTCGGGGTCGTCGTACCCGCCCGCGGCTGCCAGCTCGGCGAGGGGGTCGGTGCGCGGCACGCGGTCCTCGTCGCCGAGCGCGAACTGGTGCGTGGCCGGCAGGTCGCAGAACCGCACCGGCACCCCGGCTTCCGCGGCGTAGCGCAGGGCCTGCCACTCGGGGCTGAACACCGCGAACGGCCAGAACGCCGCGCGCGACACGTCGTCGGCGGCGTACGCGAGCAACGCGACGGGCGGCCGCATGTCCTCGTCGGCCGCCAGGCCCACGAGCTGGTCGGCTTCGGGCGGGCCCTCGATGAGCACCACGTCGGGCTCCAGCTCGGCGAGCCTCGCGGCCACCGCCCGAGCCGAACCCGGCCCGTGGTGCCGGATCCCGAGCAGGTGCGTGGTCATCCGCTGATCTCCTGCCCGGCGCGGTAGAAGTCGGCCCAGCCGTCGCGTTCGCGGACCACGGTTTCGAGGTACTCGATCCAGATCGCGCGGTCGGCGACCGGGTCCTTCACCACGGCGCCGTGGATGCCGGCCGCGACGTCCTGCGCCCGCAGCACGCCGTCGCCGAAGTGCGCGGCGAGCGCGAGCCCGCCGGTGAGCACGCTGATCGCCTCGGCTGTGGACAGCGTGCCCGACGGGGTCTTGACCGCCGTGCGCCCGTCCTCGGTGCGGCCGGCGCGCAGCTCGCGGAACACCGTGACGACGCGGCGGATCTCGGTCAGCTCGGCCGCTTCGGCGGGCAGCGCGAGCGAGGCGCCCAGCTGCGCGACCCGGCGGCTGACGATCTCCACCTCGGCCTCGGCGGTGTCGGGCAGCGGCAGCACCACCGTGTTGAACCGGCGGCGCAACGCGCTCGACAGCTCGTTCACGCCCTTGTCGCGGTTGTTGGCGGTGGCCACGAGCGTGAAACCGGGGCGTGCTTGAACCTCGGTGCCGAGTTCGGGCACGGGCAGGGTTTTCTCCGACAGGACGGTGATCAGCGAGTCCTGCACGTCGGCCGGGATGCGGGTGAGCTCCTCGAGGCGGGCCACCTTGCCGTCGCGCATCGCGCGCAGGATGGGGCTTTCCACGAGCGCCTGTTCGCTCGGGCCCTCGGCGATCAGGCGCGCGTAGTTCCAGCCGTAGCGGATCTGTTCTTCGGCGGTGCCCGCCGTGCCCTGCACGAGCAGCGTGGAGTCGCCGCTGATCGCGGCGGCGAGGTGCTCCGACACCCACGTCTTGGCGGTGCCCGGCACGCCGAGCAGCAGCAGCGCGCGGTCGGTGGCGAGCGTGGCGACGGCGACCTCGATCAGGCGGCGCGGGCCGACGTACTTCGGGCTGATCTCGGTGCCGTCGGGCAGCGTGCCGCCCAGCAGGTACGTGACCACGGCCCACGGCGAGAGCAGCCACGACGGCGGCTTCGCGCGGTCATCGGCCGCGGCCAGCGCGGCCAGTTCACCGGCGTACTCCTGCTCGGCGTGGGGCCGGAGGACTGCGGACGTCATGAGAGCTCCTCGTGCATTTCGCGGCGGAAAGTCAGGGTTTCGGCCACGGCGCGCCGCCACGGGGCGGCTTCGCCGGGCTGGGGGACCAGGGACAGGCGGTGGCGCAGGCAACCCGGCGGCACCGCTTTGGCGATGAGCGCGGCGGCGTGGGCCACCAGCCGGTGGTCCTGCTGCGCGGCGACCCAGTCGAGCAGCACCCGGCCCACCTCCTCGGGCCACGGTTGCGGCAGGTCGAGGATCAGCCGCGTGAGCGCTTCGACCTTCAGGCCGCGCGCCAGCTTCGCGATGGTGGCGGCCTGCTTCTCCGGCGCGAGTACACCGACGAGCGCCGCCGTGGCCCGGCCGCCGGGTTCGGCTTCCACGAGCGCCTGCGCCCACGCCTCGTCGCGCTGCCGGATCGCCGCCGTGGCCCAGCTTTCGCGCACCACGGTGAGCGGGCAGCCCTCCACGAGCATGCCCACGAGGTCGCCCGGCGTGCCGAACTCCGCCCAGAAGGCAAGCGGAGTGGCGGCGATGATCGCCCGCAGCCGCGCGGTGTCCTGCCCGGGCCCGTGGGGCACGCGGACGCCGTCGCGTACCAGCGACTCGTCCGGCCCCGGCAGCGTGACCTGCAGGACGTCGGCCCGCAGCGACCGGCTGCGCACGGTGACGCACTCCTGCAGCCGCGCCGCCATCCGTTTGCCGAGCCCGGTGTCGGGCAGCCCGCCGAGCAGCCGCACGGCGGTGTCGCGCACCGCCGCCGCCCGGTCGGAGAGGGCCGCGTCGAGGAACGGCTCGTCGTCCTGGGTGAGGTGGCGGCCCAGCAACGTGAGGAACACCGCGCGCAGGTCGGCCGGCTCGGTGCGCCACGTCGCCGTGAGCGCCGCGCGCGCCGCCGCGGGATCCTGCGCGAGCGCCCGTTCGAACCACGCCTGGCGCCGTGCGGGAGTGCCGAACTGCCAGGCGTCGTCGCTGTCGTCCTCGACCTCGGCGACCAGGAACGCCCAGTCGGTGTTGCGCTCGCCCAGCCACGCCCCGACCGGCCCCGCCACCTCCCCGAGCGGCGCCCGCAACGACACCCGCGCCCGCGCCGCGTCCGCCAGCGCCGGCAGCAGCTCCGGCCCCACCCGCAACCCCCGCCCGGCCGCCGTGTGCAGCCACTCTTCGAGCAGTTCGGGCCGGTTCGCGTGCAGCAACCGCGCCAGCCGCTCCCGCGCGAGCGGCGAGACGAACCGCCGCCCGTCGGGCTTGGCCGGCTCCTCGCGGCGCGCGTTCGCCACGGGGAGGCGGCCCGCACGGCGGTAGTTGGTGAGCAACGCCGCGGTGGCGAGCACGGCGTCTGCCTGGTCTTCGGCCTTGCCCGCGACCTCCCGCACCTCGTCCGGCAGCCCGCTCACGTCGAGACTCCGGCGGCGCGTGCCCAGCAACGCCGTGCCGACGAGGTCTTCCCACGCCTTCATCGGCCCACCACCTTCTCGGCTTTTCCGCCGGCACGCGCCTGCAGACGACCCGGGCCCCGCCCCGCGGCGATGGTGGGCGCGGAGGAACGGCCGGTCGCCGCTGTAGAGCGCGGGTGCGGCTGCGGGAGATGCGTTCCCGAGCCGGTGGCCGGCCGGGTTGGCCGGACTGGGCGGGTCGGGAATCGTTGAGCGGCCGCGCGTGCCGGACGGTTCCCGGCCTTGGTCGGGTAGGTGGTTGTGAGGTGCGGTGCGGGCCTGGGTTGTTTGGTTGGGTGCGCTGGCAGTTGTTGCCCGGCGGCGTCTGCTGGACTGCTCCCGATCTCGATCGGGTACGTGGTTGTGAGGTGCGGTGCGGGCCTGGGTTGTTTGGTTGGGTGCGCTGGCAGTTGTTGCCCGGCGGCGTCTGCTGGACGGCTCCCGGTCTCGATCGGGAAGGTGGTTGCGGGGTGCGGTGCGGGCCTGGGTTGTTTGGTTGGGTGCGCGGGGAACTGTTGCTCGGCTGCGCCTGCTGGACGGCGTTCGGCCTTGGCCGGGCAGGTGGTTGTGAGGTGTGCTGCCGGCCTGGGCTGGTTGGTCGCGCGCGCCGCGGACCGTTGCTCGGCTGCGTTGGCGGGACGGCGCTCGGACTCGGTCGGGCAGGTGGTTGCGGGGTGCACTGCCGGCCTGGGCTGATTGTTCAGGCGCGCCGGCCGTTGTTGCCCGGCGGCGCCTGCCGGACGGCTCCCGGTCTCGGGCGGGCACGTGGTTGCGGGGTGTGCTGCCGGCCTGGGCTGGTTGGTCGGGCGCACTGGCGACAGACCGCCGGTCGAGACGTTCGGTCGAAGGCTTGGCGGGGCGGGGTCCGCGTGGCGCGAAGGCGGCGCCGTCGGCACAGCGGACCGGCGTGGGTGCGGCCGTGGCGCGGGCTGATGTGCTTGCGGTGCCAAGGTTTCCGGTCTCTCCCACAGTGTCGAAGTCACAGGCGCACCACGCCGTTCGGGTGCCAGCACGTCAGGGGGCGCAGGCCGGCCGGGGTCAGTTCGGCCGCGAGGGTCACCGGGTGTTCCGCGGCGAGGGCGAGCAGGGGCCACGGGTCGACGCCCGGCAGCAGGGGCAGGGCGGCACCGTCCACATCAGACAGGGCCCAGCCGCCGTCGTGGCGGGCGGGGGTGAGGTCGGACAGGAGCACGGGCCAGCGGTCGAGCCACGGGTCCACGGCGAGGGCCTCGGCGAACGCCGCCAAGGCGTCGGCGACGGTGTCGCCGCGGGGGACCGGGGTCGGGACGGCCGCGGTGCGATCCGCGACGAGCGCGCGCAAAGGCAGCGCGCCCGGGTGGAAGGCGAGCTCGCCGGGGACGACGTAGCCCGGGGGCAGCGAGCTGTCCAACGGCCGCCCGGGCGGGGCGAAGGACAGGACCAGCGCCACGCGCCCCGAATGGCGGCCGCGCAGCCAGGTGCGACGGGTGCGGAGGCTGTCCTGTTCGTCGTCGACCGCGCCGGTCACGAGCCACTGGTCGGCGACGCGTTCACCGGACTCCAGCACCTGCGCGGTGCCAGCCGAGAACCCCAGGCGCGTGCGCACGGTTTCGGCCAGCGCCGAAGGCAGCTCGTCCAGGCGCAGCGCCGCGCCCGCCAGTACGTACAGCAGCGACAGCTCGGCCAGCAGGTCACCCGGCCAGTCGCGGCCGCGCCCGACCAGCCCGGCCGCGCGCCGGAGGCCGCCGGCCAGGCCCGGCGCCTGGGCGTCGATCATCCGCGCGGCTACTGTGCGCAGCTGCTCAGCACCGCCTCCGAAACCGCCGCCGCCGTCGAAACCACCGCCCTCGAACGCACTGCGTTCGAAACTCGCGAAGCCGGCACCAACACGGTCGGTCAGCCAGCCGCGCAGCTCCGCCGCGCCCGCGGTGACGCGCGCGAGCCGCTCCTGCGCCCGTTTGGCGGCGGCTTCCAGGTCCTTCGGCGCGTCCGGTTTGCGTTCCGCGCGCGACGCCCGCGCCTCTCGTTCGGCAAGCCACGTGGCGACATCGGGCTCCTCGGCAGCGGACGGCACCTGCTCCGCCGACCACAGCAGCAGCAACCCCAGCGCGTGCTTGCACGGGAACTTCCGCGACGGGCACGTGCACTTGAACGCCGGCCCCGCCAGCTCGACCACCGTGCGGTACGGCTTCGCGCCACTGCCCTTGCACGAACCCCACACCGCCCGCGCCGAAGCGCCCGCACCCGACCACTTCGCCGGCGCCGCGAGCCCTCGCCCGGCCTTGGCCGACGCCGGGTCCGGCGCGAGCCCGGCGACTTGCTCGGGACTCCAGCGCGCTGCCACCTGTTCGGCCACGTTTCCCTTGCCGCTCCGTGTTTCCGACCCCGTGAGGGGCTGACCGGAGAAGCATCTCATCCGCCACCGACAGTTTCCGAGACCTGCCCGGCCGCGATGAAAAACGCCGGACCGCACAACGGCGATCCGGCGTTTCAGCGTGCCAAGGGAGCAAACAGGGTCAGGACTTGACCGCACCCCGCCAGCGCACGGTCGGGCGCAGCCGCTCGGAGTTCACGCGGTGCTTGTTCGAACCGACGATGTCGAACATCGACTCGATCAGCGTGTCCGACAGCAGGTGCGGCTGCAGGCCGAGCTCGACGAGCCCGGTGTGCTTCACGTTGTAGTAGTGCTCGGGCTGCTCGACCCGCGGGTTCTCGAGATTCTCGATCTGCACCGGGCCGGGGAAGCAGTTCGCGACGATGTCGGCGATCTGCGCCACCGAGTAGCTCTCGGTCATCTGGTTGAACACGCGGAACTCGCCGCGGTCGGCCGGGTTCTCCACGGCCAGGCGGATGCACTCCACGGTGTCGCGCACGTCGATCAGGCCGCGGGTCTGGCCGCCCTTGCCGTAGACGGTCAGCGGCTGGCCCAGCACCGCCTGGATCACGAAGCGGTTCAGCACGGTGCCGAACACCGCGTCGTAGTCGAACCGGGTCGCCAGGCGCGGGTCGAGGGTGGTCTGCGCCGTCTGCTGGCCGTACACGACACCCTGGTTGAGGTCGGTGGCGCGCAGGTCCCAGATGCGGCAAGCGAACTCGATGTTGTGGGAGTCGTGCACCTTCGACAGGTGGTAGAAGGAGCCCGGCTTCTTCGGGTAGAGCATGCGGTCCTTGCGGCCGTTGTGCTCGACCTCGAGCCAGCCTTCTTCGATGTCGATGTTGGGCGTGCCGTACTCGCCCATCGTGCCGAGCTTCACCAGGTGGATGTCCGGGTTGATCTCGGCGATCGCGTAGAGCAGGTTCAGATTGCCGACGACGTTGTTCTGCTGCGTGTAGACGGCGTGCTCGCGGTCGATCATCGAGTACGGCGCGGACCGCTGCTCGGCGAAGTGGACGATCGAATCGGGAGCGAAGTCGCGCACGGCCGAATAGGTGAACTCGGCGTCGCACAGGTCGCCTTCGAACAGGGCGATCTTCTTGCCCGAAACCTCCTCCCACGCCGCGATGCGCGTGGGCAGGTCTTCGATCGAGACGAGACTGTCGGCTTCGAGTTCCACGTCGTACTTGCGCCGGGCGTAGTTGTCCAGAACAGCCACTTCGTGGCCTTTGTCCGACAAGTGCAATGCCGTGGGCCAGCCGAGGTAGCCGTCACCGCCGAGAACCAGCACTCGCATTGAAAAGCCTTTCCGTATCGTTTACGCGACAAGCACGCTGATTCCTCTTTGTACATGACGCCTTGAACACGTCCGAACCTATCGACCGGGTGCTGATGATCACCTGGCAGACAGCTGTGAATCTACTGTGCGTCGGGGGGCCGCACGGCAGGCGGATCGGCCCGAGGGGAGACTGGGGGACATGACGACGGTAACCAACCCGGTGGAGCCTCGCACGACGGAGGATTCACCCCGGCGCCGGCGTCGCCTCGCCGGAAGGTTCTTCCGCGCGGCCACCAGTTCGGTCGCGGCGACTTTGCTCAGCCAGGCGGCGTTGCTCACGGTGCTCGCGATCGGCGGCGCTCCGTGGCTGGCCAGCGCGTTCGCGTTTGCCGCGGGCGCGGTGCTGAACTTCTTCCTCACCCGCCGCTGGGTCTGGGGCCGGCGCGGGAAGCCGGCCCTCGGGCACGAGCTGCTGCCCTACGTCGTCGTCATCTCGCTCGGCGGGCTTGCCTCCGTGGGGCTCACCACGCTCACCGGTCACCTGCTCGCGCCGCTGAACCTGCCGCACGCCTGGTGGGTCGTTTTCATCGACGGTGCGTACGTGCTCAGTTACGCACTGGTTTTCGTGGTGAAGTTCACGATGCTCGACCGCTTCGTGTTCGCCCGCGGCGCAGCACGTACCCCCGCCACCACGTCCCCGTCATGACCCGCGCGTAGTTCGCGCCGTAGACGACGCTGCCGCCCTTCTTGCTCTTGCCGGCCTTGCGCAGCCGCATGCTCATCGGCCGTTCGAGCACCCGGGCGCCGCGCGCGGTGACTCCCAGCAACAGTTCCGAAGACTGGTACTGCGGCTCGTTGAGCGGAATCGCGCACGCGAGCTCAGCGCGCATGGACCGGAAACCGAAGGACGTGTCGGTGATCTTCCGCCACGTCAGCGCCGAAGCCAGCCACGCGAACACGCGCACGCCGAGCCAGCGCATGCGGCTGTCGGCCTCTTCGTGGCCCAGCCGCCGCGATCCCGTGACGAAGTCGGCGGTGCCGTCGAGCAGTGGTGCGACCAGTTCCGCCATTTCGCTGTTGTCGTACTGGCCGTCGCCGTCGGTCGTCACCACGTAGCGCGCGCCGCGTTCGGCCGCGAGGTGGTAACCGAGGCGCAAAGCCGCGCCCTGGCCCCGGTTCGTCGGCGCGACGCACACGTAGGCGCCGTGCTTCTCGGCGATGGCGGCGGTGTCGTCGCTGCCGCCGTCGACGACCACGAGCACGTCCACCGGCAGGCCGAGGCACTCGTCGGGCATCTTCTCGAGCACCTGGCCGATTCCGCCTGCCTCGTTGTAGGCGGCGATCACCACGGTCAGCTCCGAAAGCTTCGCGCCCGGGTGCCGGTCGTCGAAATCCTTGACCGCGCCGACATCCACGGCGTCCGGGTACGCGGCGAGGCGTCGGCGGCTCGCGGCCGTGAGCGTGGTGAAGCCCAGTGCGCCCGCGACGGGCAGCAGCACGAGCGCCGGGAGCTGGTAGCGCCAGGAGAACTCGAACACCGCCGACGCGAACAGGAGGAACAGCCCGGAACCTGCGGCGAGCAGCGCGCCGCTGCGGGCCTTGTCGCGCGGTTTCTTGCGGCGCAGCATGGTGAGCAGGCCGAGCAGGGCGAAGAACCCGAGCACGGCCCCGGGCACGAAGCCGCCGTTGATCTGGTAGTCGCGCAGGAAAGTCGCGATCGGCTCGTTCACGCTCGGGTTCACGCCGTCGTACTGCTGCGTGATCATCGCGATGTCGGCCGGTTCGTTCCACTCCGGGTAGGTCTGCTGGAACTGCCAGCGGTCGATCGGCACGTCGTTGATCGCCGTGCTGCGCGTGAACCGGAAGCTCTTCGAGAAGTCGCTCAGGATCGCCTTCGTGACGTCCCACCACTGGACCTTGAGCACGTCGATCGAGAACTCGTGCGCCAGCACGGTGCGGTCGGCGCCGGGCGGCAGCGGGCCCGGCCACGCCGGGTCGAGGTCGGCGTGTGTGTAGTTGTCCACCAGGCGGGTCGACACGTCTTCGGTGGGGCAGAACATCTGGATCTCGGGCGCCAGGTGCAGGTTCGCGCAGTCGGCGACGGCGGCGGTGCGCCCGTAGAGCATGCTGCCCGAAGGCCCGGTCAGCCCCCACTTTCCGGTCTGTGCCTTGACTTCCGCGGCGTAGGGCACGATCACGACGAGCATCGCCAGCACGCCGATGCCGGCGTTGCGCCAGCCGCGCCACGTCCGCCACGCGCTGCCGGCGCTGAGCACGTACAGCAGGAACGGCACCGCGAGCGCGACGCCGATCAGCCGCACCAGCACGGCGAACCCGACCACGAGACCCGCGAGCGCGATCCGCCGCCAGTTCGGCGCGCTCTTCGCCAGCAGGAGCCACAACAGCCCCAGCAGCAACGCTTCGAACAACACCTCGGACATGATGTTCTGCTCGATCTGCAGCTGGTAAGCGTCCAGCAGCAGCGGCGCCGTCGCGAGCGCCGAGACCCAGCGGCGCGCGCCGAGCCGGCGGGCCAGCGCGTAGATCCCCACCGCGATCGCCAGTCCGCCCACGTGCTGCACGGCCGCGACCCACGACAGCCCGCCGACCGCCAGCAGCGGCCGCAGGATCAGGTCGTAGCCGATCGGGTTGAGCTGGTCGGCGCGCAGCGCGTGCAGGTTGTCCAGGTACCGGTAGGAGTCGATGTACAGCAGCGCCGGCCGGTAGGCCACCCACGTGAGCACGCGCAGGACCGTGCCCGCGACGAGCAGGAGGAGCAGGAAGGCGTGGCGGCGGAGGAACAGGCTCACGGGGTCGCTTTCAGGTCCAGTTCCGAGAAGTACTTCCAAGCGGTGGCGAGGCCGTCGGCGAGCGAGATCGCCGGGGTGAAGCCGATGGTCTCGGCACTGGCGGACACGTCGACGACGACCGCGGGCATCTCGCCCTTCGGCGCGGCCACGTGCTCCACGGGCAGCTCGGCACCCGTCACGTCGCGCACGGTCTGCACCATCTCCAGCACCGACACCGAATGCCCGGCGCCGACGATCGCCCGGCCGGAGTAACCGCTTTCGAGCGCGAGCGCGATGGCGCGCACCACGTCGTCCACGTGCACGAGGTCGCGGCGCTGCTCGCCCGTGCCGTACACGCGCACGCCCTCGCCCGCCATCGCGGCGCGCATCATGCGCGGCACGAAGCTGTCCTTGTGCGACATGCCGGGGCCGTAGACGTTGGTGAACCGCAAGGCACACGTCGTCATGCCGTACGCCCCGGAGTAGCCCGACAGCAGCATCTCGCACGCGGCTTTCGTGGCGCCGTAGGGCGTGAGCGGCCGCGTGGGCAGGTCCACGGTGATGGTCGAGGTGCCGACGTCGCCGATCACGGCGTTGGTGGAGGCGAGCACGAAGGTCTGTACCCCGCGTTCGCGCGCGAGCTCCAGCAGCCCGTGGGTCACGGCGACGTTCTCGGTGAACGTGTCGTCGGGCAGCTCCACCGACTTCAGCACCGACGTGAGCGCCGCGAGGTGGACGATGGCGCTCGTACCGGCGGTGACGGCGGCTTCGCGGGTCCCCGCGTCGCGCAGATCGCCGGTGACCACGCGCACGCCCTCGTCTTCGGTGACGTACGGGACCCGGTCCACGACGGTGACGGGGTAGCCGCGATCACGCAGCTCGCGCACGGCCGCGCGGCCGATGAAGCCGCTGCCGCCGGTGACGACGACGGGTGTCCTTTCAGGACCGTTCTCCAGCACCATGGCGCACAACCTACCTCCGCAGCCTGTGAGCCAGGACAGCGGACGAGCGCGCCCGGGCCGATCGGTCCCGGATGTCCGGTAGGTCCGCCCGCTCCCGGCGCCCGTGTGTGGCCACCCCCAGTGACCACATACGGACGCCCGTCTCGTTTTCGCGACATCCCGTGCGCCGGAGTGTAGCGTTGACTGGACGGTTGATGTCAAGTTTTCGTGACAGCTATGCTTCATGTCGTCACGAGCGGAGGACGGTTGGGGGACTGATGACCGGGACGCCGGACACCGGGGACGCAGGGGATACGGCGAGCGGTCCCGACGAGGAGACCAGCTTCGCCGAACGGCTCGCGCACTTGATCTCGACGGTGCACCCGCCGGACCGCAAGCCCTACTCCTACCGCGAGATCGCGCAGGGGGTCGCCGAGCTCACCGGGGTGAGCATGTCGGCCACCCACGTGCAGCAGCTTGCCGTCGGGGCGCGGCGCGACCCGAAGCGCTCGCACATCCAGGCGCTGGCGCGGTTCTTCGGCGTGCCCGTCACCTACTTCTTCGACGACGACGTGGCCGAGCGCGTCGACGGGCAGATCGCCGACGTCGTCGCGTGGCGCGACACCGGAGCCCGCGACCTCGCGCAGCGCGCGATGCGCCTCTCCGAACGCGACCGCGACACCGTGTCGGCGCTGGTGGACCAGCTCAACAGCTACGACGCCGGGCGCGAGCGCTCCCGCCGCGGGCGCAAACCCGAGTAGCTATGCTGATCATCGCCGGGGCGCCGCGGTGCACCCGGCTGGTCCAGCCGCCGAGCGCACCGGGAGGGGTCATCGACCCGAGCCTGAGGGCGCGCGCCCGCACCCGAGTGCGTGAGCTGCTGCGCGACGTGCCGCCACCTCGCCCGTGGTCGATGAACGCGTGGGTCGACGAGCTGGAACGCCGCCGTGGCCGCGACATCGACCTGGTGGCGGTGGAGTACGAGCCGGGCCGGCCCTCGGGCGCCTGGCAGCGGCGCCCGGACTACGACCTCATCGCCTACACCGCCGGCACTTCGCCGTTGCACCAGGACCACATCATCGCCCACGAGCTCGCGCACCTGCTGTGCGAGCACCGCGGGTCCTGCGTGATGTCCGACGCCGAGGCCGTGGCGCTGGCGCCCGACCTCAGTGCCCACACGCTGTCGCACCTGCTCACGCGCGTGACGACCGACGTCGACGAGTACGAGGCCGAGCTCATCGCCGTGCTGCTGATGAGCGCGGCGACGGCCGAGGACGAACCACTCAGGCCCGGTGCGTCCGGGCGCTCGGCCGATCGCGCGCGGCGGCTCGCGTCGCTGCTCGGGTAGCGGCCGGATGATCGACGCGCTGTTCTTCGGGGTCGGGCTCGTCGGCGTGGCTGCCGGGATCTGGCGCGCCGTGCGGGCGCGGCGCACCGGCGCGGGCGCCGGGCTGGCCACGAGCCTGATCGCGCTCGGTCTCGCGTTGTTCTTGCTGGCCGACAGCGCGCAGGCGATCGAAAGCCGGATCTATCCGAGCCTGGGGCGGCTGCTGTCGAACCTCGCGACGATGGTGGCCGCGTACGGCATCGAGGTCACCCTCGCCGAGATCGGTGGGGTGGCAGGGAAACGGCGCCGCAGCCGGCTCGCCGCGCTCGTGGTCGCGCTGGTCGTGCTCGTGGTGGCGTTCTTCTCGACCCGCGGCCTGCCGGTGGGCATCGGCCTGTTCGACGAGCTGTACCGGACCAATCCGACGCTGGTCGCCTACATCGTGGTCTACACGCTCTACCTCGGGTTCGCGGTGGTGGACATCGCGATCGTGTCGGCGGGCGCGGTCCGCGCGGGCGCCGGCGCGCTGCGAGCCGGACTTGGGCTGATGCTCGTGGCGTGCGTGTTCGCGCTGGCCTACCTCGCGGGCAAGATCGTCGATCTCGTCGCCGACGTGACCGCCGAGCACCCGGTCGCGGTGGTCTGTCGCGGCGCGTTCTCGACGGTCGACTGCGCGCTGGCCGTGGGCTTCCCGGCGATCTCGGTGCTGCTCATCGTGGTCGGCCTGACCGTGCCGGCGATCCCCGCCGCCGGGCGCGCGGTGCGTGACGCGCGGACGCGGGCCGAGCTGCGCCCGCTGCGCGAGCACCTCGCCGAGCGGTTCCCCGATGTCGTGCGCCTCGGCCGCGCGGGCGCGACCGGGCGCGAGCGGCTGCTGACGGTGCTGAGCGAGATCAACGACGGCCTGCTGCTCGCCGGTATCCCGCCGGCGGCTCCGCCCGAGACGGCGGCCGACCTGCTGCGGGAGGGTGGCGGTGACGCCGCGGCGGGTGCAGCGGGCGACGTCGAGGGCGACACCGCGTTCGCCGCCGACGTGGCGCGGCTGCGGGCTATCGCGCGGGCGCTGCGAGGGGAGCGGTCAGCCGGAGCTGCCAACTCTGTCCGGTGAGCACGACCAGGTGCAGCGCCTCGGCGCGAGCGGTCAGCGGCAGGAGCCGCTCCACGCGCCGCGTCACCTCGGTGTTCTGCTCGTCGCTGCCGCCCATCGCGACCGTGAGGTGGGCCGGCGGATGCGGGCCGAAGCGGCCGCCGTACGGCTGGACGCCGGGCCAGCGGTCGCACGCGGCGTCGGCGAGCGGCTGCAGCGCCGGGGCCGCCGCGGCGACGAACCCGGGGGCGACCACCACCTCGCCCAGTGCGACGTCGATCGCTTCGTGGGCGGCCGCCAGCGCGGTCACGGCGGCGTCGACCTCGTCCGTGAGCTCGGCGGCGGGCAGGAACGGGTAGAGCGCCGTGACGTGCGGCGGCAGGCCGGGCCGCACGAGCGGGGGACTGACCGCGACGGCGGCCTCGAGCAGGCCGGCCGCAGCGGGGAGCTCGACGACGAGGGCACTGGTTCCGGGAGCGGGCACGAAGTGATCTTTCCGCACCCGTGCCGTATCGAGAAATTGAGGCTAACCTACGTTCTCGGGTGTACCCGAATGGGAACCCTAAGTCTTCCCCAAGTTTTCCGCTGCATTGTGGGCCGGGCTCTACACTCGGTGAATGAAGATCGTCCTATGGACCGCAATGTGCGGATTGTGTGCCCTCGCCGGCCACGTGCTCCTGGGCGTCGTGGCTGTTTCCCTGCTCCTGGCCTGTGTTCCCGTGCGCCGGGAAGTCGGGCGGGGAGCCGAAGAAAGAGAATTGATCACCACCCGCGGCTGATATTCTCCGGGTCGCCGCGCAATTGCAATTCAGCGGTAATAACCGTCCACGGGCCGGCGGGCTTCGTCGAACAACGCGGGGCCCTGCAGTTCGAAACTCGCGCCGGGCGTGGGCGGTTTGAGGGTGGCCAGCTGCTGCGTGGACAGCGCGAAGACCACCCGGCCGAGTCCTGACCGTTCGATGGCGCCCGTGCACATCCCGCACGGCTGGCAACTGGTGTACATCGTCGTCAGCGCGGCCGCCTCGGGGCTGAGCTCGCGCGCGGCCCAGCGCGCTAGCTTCAGCTCGGGGTGCGCGGTGATGTCCCGGTCCGTGAGCGACGTGTTCCACTCCTCGATGAGCACCTTGCCGTCGGCGGTGGCGAGCAGCGAGCCGAACGGCGGGTTCCCGCTCGCCCGCGCCGTGGCGGCGAGCTCGATCGCATGGCGGAGCAGGGCCTCGGTCATCGTGGTCCCCTTTCGAGGGAGTGCTGCTTCCAGGCGTCCGCGACGGCCGCGAGCGCCCGCCAGGCCGCCGAGGGCCGCCGGGTCTCTTCAGGGTCGCCCGAGAACGGGTCGAACACCACGTCTTCGGCGCCGAGCCGCCGAAGTTCCTCCAGATCGCTCAGGACCTGCTCCAGCGTGCCCTCGCCCGCGAGCCGGTCGGCGGGCGGCGAGTCGGTGAGCCGCAGGACGATCCGCGGCGCGAACCCGGGCACCGGCCTGCCCTCGGCGTCGGCGAGGGTCCGCAGCCGGCAGAGCGCGTCGCGCACCCACGGCAGCCGGAAGCGCAGCGGGTGCCACGCGTCGCCGAAGCGCACCGAACGGCGCAGGGCGGCGTCACTGCCGCCGCCGATCCACAGGGGCACCCGGCCCGCGCGGTAGTCGTCCTCGTCGGCCCACGCGGCGCGGATGGTCGCCAGGTGCGCGTCGGTCAGCGCGCCGCGGCGTTCGAACGGCACGCCGAGCGCCGCGTACTCCTCGCGCGCCCAGCCGACGCCCACGCCGAGCAGGAACCGGCCGCCGCTGAGATCCGCCAGGTTCGCGGCCATGCGCGCGGTGAGCAGCGGGTGCCGGTAGGGGAGGATCAGCACGGTGGTGCCCAGCCGCACGTTCGCCGTCGCGCCCGCCAGCCACGACAACGTGGTGAACGGCTCGTAGAACGGCGCGGGGTACTGCGCCGCGACGTCGGGCGTGATGGCGACGTGGTCGGACACCATCAGCAGGTCGTAGCCGAGCCCCTCGCCGGTCTGCGCCCACGCGCGCAGCACACCGGGGTCGGTGCCGGGGCCGAAGTTCGGGATGTTCACACCGAGTCGCACGCCACCAACGCTATCGGTGCGGACCCGACCGGTGAAGGGAATCCGTCCGGCATATCGGCCCGATGGCCGTGGATCTGCCGGTAGATTGCGGGAATGGCCGAGACTCTCGACGACACCGACTGGGCGATCCTCGCCGAGCTGCAGCAGGACGGCCGGCTCGCGCTCACCGAGCTGGGCAAACGTGTGAGCCTCAGCGCCTCGGCGGCCACCGAACGCGTGCGGCGGCTCGAGGCGCTCGGCGTGATCACCGGCTACCGCGCCGAGGTCGACCTCGGCAAGGTCGGGTTCGGTGTGCTGGCCGTGGTGCGGCTGAAGTTCCCCGGCAACCACCACGAGCCGCTGCACCGGCTGCTGGCCGAACGCGCCGAGCTGCTCGAGTGCCTGCGCACCACCGGCGACGACTGCTACACGCTCAAGGTCGCCGCCACGTCCATGGCGCACCTCGAGCAGCTCATGGGGGAGCTGGCTCGGTTCGGCAGCACGACCACGAACGTCGTCTACAGCCAGACGCTGCCGTACCGGGGGCCGCGCAAACCCGCCTGAGGAAATTCCCGCCGATTTGTCGAAGCGCGCCCGCCCCCTCCGACGCGTCCGTGAAGGGGCGCATCGAGCGTCCCCTCCGACCGAAGGAGACGACATGGGCACGGAGATCGACGTCCGGTGGGAAGGCGTGCTGGCGGGGACGCCGGAGCAGGTGTGGGACGCGTTCACCGCGCACACCGGCGGCTGGCTGTGGGAGATCGCCTACGAGCCGCGCCCCGGCGGGGCCGAGCGCGGCCTGACGCCGACCGGCGGCACCGTCGTCGAGTGGGACCCGGCGCGGCGGTTCGTGACGCGCGCGGACTCCGCCGACGGCTGGTTCAACCAGCTCGACTACGACCTCGAGCCCCGCGGAGCCGGCACGCTGCTGCGCTACCGGCACCGCTCGGTGCTCGGCGAGGACCACGACGTGCAGCTCGACTCGTGCCTGCACCACACGAAGTTCTACTACCACTCGCTCACCGAGTACGTCCGCGACTTCGCGGGCCGCGACGCGACGTACGTGTCGGCCGGTGCGCCGCCGTCCTCGGCCGACGGCGGGTTCGCGGCGGTGTGCGACGCGCTCGGCGTGGGTGACGCGGCGGTCGGCGACCGGGTCGTGGCCGCGGGACCGACGCGGATCGAAGGCGTCGTCGACTACCGCACGGACCGCTTCCTCGGCATCCGCACGGCCGGCGCGCTCTACCGCGTCTACGGCCGCGACGCGTGGGGCTGGCCGGTCGCCGTTGCGGCGCACGTCTTCGGCGGCCCGGCGGACCCGGAAGTGGCCTGGACCACCTGGCTGGCCGGTGTTTTCCCCACGGGAACGGACGGATAGCCCGGTCGCCGAGTGTTCACCCGCGCGTCGTTGATGGCGGCGCTCGGCCTCGCCTAGCGTCGGGCCGTCTTCGACCTATGCGGAGGAACGCATGTCCACTGGGGATCTCAGCCGGCGTAACTTGTTGCGTGTGAGTGGTGTCGTGGCGGCCGGAGCGGCGATGGGCATGCTGCCCGGCGTCGCGTTCGCGGCTCCCGCGCCGGGCACGGCGCAGCAGACCAAGACGGTCACGGGCACGTTCAAGCCCGACGTGCCGGACTGGTACTACCTGCCCGTCGACGTGCCCGGCGGGGTCAAACAGATCGATGTCGTCTACTCCTACGACCGGCCGACCGTGCCCGCCGGCGTGCGCGGAAACGCCTGTGACATCGGCATGTTCGGCCCCGAGGGCCACGACCTCGGCAACACGCGCGGCTTCCGCGGCTGGTCCGGCGGGTTCCGCGACCGCTTCTCGATCAGCGCTTCCGACGCCACGCCCGGCTATGTCGCCGGCCCGATCAAGCAGGGCCGCTGGCACGTGATCCTCGGCCCGTACACCGTGGCACCCCAGGGCATGAACTACCGCGTGGACATCACGCTGACGTTCGGCGCGGACGACAAGCCGTTCAAGCCGAACCCCGCGCCGGAGACGGCTCCGGCGCGCCAGCGCGGCAAGTCCTGGTACCGCGGCGACTGCCACCTGCACACCGTCCACTCCGACGGCAAGCGCACGCCGGACCAGCTCGTCGCCGACGCCCGCGCGGCCGGGCTCGACTTCATCGTCTCCACCGACCACAACACCAAGAGCTCGCAGCTGATCTGGGGCGACTACGCCACCGACGACCTGCTGATCCTCAACGGCGAAGAGGTCACCACGCGTTCGGGCCACTGGCCCGCGATCGGCCTGCCCGCCGGCACCTGGATCGACTGGCGCTACCGCGCGTCCGACGCGGCGGACTTCCGGCACTTCACCGACCAGGTGCACCGCGCGGGCGGCCTGGTCACCGCGGCGCACCCGTTCGCGAACTGCTTCGGCTGCACGTACGAGTTCGCCTACGAGATCGCCGACCTCGTCGAGGTCTGGAACGGCCCGTGGACCCAGGACGACGAGGCCAGCGTCACGCACTGGGACGGCCTGCTGCGCGGCGGCCGCTGGATCCCCGCGATCGGCGACTCCGACGCGCACAACCCGGACCAGATCGTGGCCCTGCCGCACACCGTGGTGAAGGCGAACAGCCTCCGCCGCGCCGACCTGCTCGCCGGTCTCAAGGCGGGCCGGACGTGGCTGGCCGAGTCGAAGGACGTGAACCTCGAGTTCGGCGTGTCCGGCGGCGGGCGCAGCGCGGGCATCGGCGAGCGGCTCACGGCCGGCACCGGCACCGCGGTCACGGTGACCGCGACGGTGACCGGCGCGCCGGGCACCACCGTCACGTTCCTCGACCAGCTCGGCCCCGAGCACGTCGAGACGGTACCCGCGAGCGGCACCGCCACCGTGACGTGGACCACCTACCCGCGTTACAGCCGGTGGGTGCGCGTCGAGGTGCGGCGTCCCTCGGGCGGCCCGAACACGACCACGCCGAACGCGATGGTCGCCATGTCCAACCCGATCTTCCTGGGCGCCGCCGACGGCAAGTGATCCCGGCCCGTCCTCCTTCACCCACACACGGGCCCTACCGGTCCTCCGGGCAGAATTGTCCGAACAGGTCTCGGAGAAGGGTGGGGGAGGACGGGTGCGCGGGTGCGGGGTCAAGGCGGCGATCGCTGCGGTCGTCGTGGTCCTCGTGGCCGTGGTCGTCGTGGTGGTGGTGCTGTCGCGCAGCGATGTCGCGACACCCGGGTGCACGGTCACGTTGCCGCAGGAGCCGGGTCAGCAGGATCCGACGCAGTACACGCTGCAGCCCGACCAGATGAGCAACGCGGCGACGATCGCCGCGGTGGCCTCGAAGGAGGGGCTGCCGTCGCACGCCGTCACGGTCGCGCTGGCCACCGCGTTGCAGGAGTCGAAGCTGCGCAACCTCAGCGGTGGTGATCGCGACTCGGTCGGCCTGTTCCAGCAACGGCCGAGCCAAGGCTGGGGCACACCGGCGCAGCTGCAGGACCCGGTCTACGCGGCCACGGCGTTCTACGAGAAGCTCGCCAAGCTCTCGGGCTGGGAGTCGATGCCCATCACCGAAGCGGCGCAGGCGGTGCAGCGCTCCGCCGCACCCGACGCCTACGCCCAGTGGGAACCCGTCGCGCGCGCCGCGGCGAGCGCGCTGACCGGCCAGATCCCGGCCGCGCTGACCTGCCGCAACATCACCGTCGGCCCCGCCACGGCCGACCTCGTGACGACCGCCAACGACGAGTTGGGCACGGCCCGCCTCAGCGGCGCCCACCCGGCCGCCCAGGGCTGGGCGATCAGCACCTGGCTGGTCGCCCGCGCCGCCACGGTGGGCGTCGACAAGGTCACCTTCGCCGGCCAAGCCTGGACGGCCGAGTCGGGTGCGTGGACGGCCGACCCGTCCGTCGGGCAGAACCTGACGTTGCACCAAGTGCCGGCTACGCCGCCCAGCTCGCGCTGACCGTCCACTTCGGACTTCGGCTCAACCCGCGAACGCGTCGACCCCGGTCAGCTCCGCGGAAAGCCGCCACAGCCGCGCCGCCGACTCCGCGTTGACGGCGTGGGAAGCGACACGGTTGACGGCCGTCGCCTCGTTGACCTCCGCCTCGACCCACCCGCGCTCCACCACCTCCTCACGCGAGAGGTGCCGCTGCAGCGGCCTCGCGATCGGCCCGGGGTGCAATGCGAACGCGCGGATTCCTTGCTGCTTCGCCAAAGCGTCGAGCTGCACGGCGAACAAGACGTTGGCGTGCTTGCCGTGTCTCCGGCGATGCCCCGAGTCTCGGGGCGGAAGGGCGGCACGTCCGCAAGGTCACCTTCAACGGCTGCAGGCGCCGGCGAACGGCTGATCCACTCGTACCGTGAAACGAGGCTCCCGGGCGCCGCGTGCGGCCGGGAGTCTCCTTTTGTGCCGCGTCGTCCGACCTTGCAGAATGTTGATCACGTGGGGCGGGAGGAACCGCCGGCGCGCGCCGGTCATCAGACCACGGCGCGAGACGGTGCAGCGGGAAGGTGGAACCGGAGATGACCTACTCACCTCAGCCAGGGCAGGGCGGCCGGCCCGGCCCCTACGGCCAGGGCTGGCAGCAACCCGGCCCGGGCGGGCAGCCGGGGTGGGTCCCCAACGCTCAGCAGCCCGGGCAGGCCCCGAACACGCAGCGGTACGCGCAGCCCTATCCGGGAACCCAGCCGTACCAGCAACAGGGCTGGGACCCGAACCAGCCGTACGGCGGGGGTTACGGCGGCGGCCCGAAGCCACCGAGGAACAGCAAGACCGGGCTGTGGATCGGCGTCGCGGTGGCCGTGGTGGTGGTCGTGGTGGCACTCGGCATCACCGGGTTCGTCGCGCCGGGTTTCTTCCTGAGCAAGGACTCCTCGAACACCACGGCGCAGATGCAGAACCCCGTCCCGCCCGCGCAGGCGTCGCGGCCGCAGCCGACGGGGTCGCGCCTGCCCACCGATGAGACCGCCGCCCCCGGCACCGGCGGCTCAGCATCGGCCGAGGGCAAACAGATCGTCGACGACTTCGTGGCCAAGCTCAACGCCAAGGACGCCTCCGGCGCCAGGGCCCTCGCGTGCAAGGGCGGTAGCGCCACCTTCAAGGACGACGTCGACGAAGCCATCGGCGGCGATCCGCAGCTGACAGTGGACGACTACAGCACCTCGACCAGGACCGCGGACCTCGGCGGTTCGTTGTCCGGTAAGGACGCCCACGGTTCGGTGCTCACCACCGATATCTACGGTGACTGGTGCGTCGACTTCTTTTACGTGCTGGCCTACTGACGCGCGCGGTCCCCACTGCCGTGGACGTTCGTCGCGTCCGTGCTGCTGCTCGTCGGGGTCGGCGGCTGGCTGCTGCCCGGCCCCGCGACAAGCCGCAGCGACGCACTGAAGACCGGTGGTCCCGCTTACAACCTGGGAGAACGATCTGTACCCGCAAGGTCGGGGATGTGGGACAGAAACGATCGTTTTCGCGCACTCCACGAGCCAAGCCCGGCTCCCACGCCAGCCTGGTTCTCACCCCGCCCGGGACCTTGCCTGGGCGGGATGATCCGCGCGCACGACGGGCGGTGGCGGCACCTGCGGCTTTCGCCAGCCGACTGATTGAGCCGCAGCGCGGTCACCCTTCTGCCGCCGCGTCAGCGGCACGGTCAGGGTTTGCGGCCCACGGCTGCGACCAGGCAGTGATCGGAGAGTTTGAGCGGCTGCACGCGGGGGCCCCCGGGCCACCAGTCGGCCGGCTGCACCAGGCCGGGCTTGAGCAGTTCGAGTCCGGCGAGCATGGCGTTGATCTCGGCGCGGGTACGGAAGTGGATCCGCCCGGAGGAGGCGCCTTGATATACGCGTTCGATGTTGCGGGCGACGACGCTGTATTCGTCGTCTTCGGGATCGAGGGCGTGGCTGAACACCAGATACGATCCTGACGGCAGAGCGTCGAGGTAGTCATGCAGCACTGCGGCCGGGTCGTCGGCGCAGAAGTGCAGGCTCATCGAGTGGATCAGTGCGATGGGTTTGTCCCAGTCGAGCTCACCGCGGACGGTCTGATCGGCAAGCAGCTTCGCGGGCTGGAAGATATCGCCGCTGACGAAGTGGGTTTGCATGTTGTCGGCCAGCAGCGCCCGGCCGTGGGCGAGCACCACCGGATCGTTGTCGACGTAGACCACGCGCGCGTCGCTGTTGGACCGTTGGGCGACCTCGTGGACGTTCTCGGCGGTGGGTAGCCCGGAACCACAGTCGAGGAACTGTTCGATGCCGACGTCGCGGGCCAGGAAGCGCACGGCGCGGATCAGAAATTCTCGAGCGACGATGGCCAGTTCTGTCACCTCGGGCGCCACGGCTTGTACCTTGCGCAGCATTTCCCGATCGACCTCGTAGTTGTCTTTGCCGCCCAAGCCCGCGTCGTAGACCCGGGCGGTACTCGGCACGGTCGGATCGATGACCATCGCAAGGTCGTCGGGCTCGCTCATGAGCAGCAACGTACCGCAAAGCGGTTGCGCCGCGACTTCGACCGAGTGCCCACCGTGATGACGAACCCGAACCGGCTCTGCTCTCAATACGGGAAACATGTGTTCCGTGTGCCTGAGCAGCAGAAAGGCCAGGTCTCCCGCGAAGGGAGCCCGGCTTCTCGTGGCTGCTGCAGGAGATCACGAGCCGCCACGGACCCGTCGGGCATCGGAGATCCAGACCTCGTCCATCATCCGCTGCGCGGATACCGGGCCGAACCCAGGCAGGGACCTCAACAGCAGCCGCAGGGAACAAGCCGTTGCCGATCCGGACGGTGCGGCCGCCCGCACGCGGGGAGCGCGAATCCGCGCTGGAGAAGGCGAAGCTGCTGCGACCAGACTCTGCCGGCAGCTGCACGCCTACAAGGACGGCGGCGACTGCGCTCTGGTGTTCTACCGCAGTGTCACGGCCATGGCTTCGAGGCAGGAGCTCGAGCGCGTTCCAGGTCAAGTTCGCGGGGCGAGCGACGGTACCGAAGGCGCGACCTCCGGCACGTGGTCCGTGCGTCGCCGGGTGGCGATCGCGAGGCCGGCCACGGAAGTGGCGACGCCGGTGCCGAGGATCAGCAGCCAGCCTCGCCGGAAGGCCGCGAGGTCCTGGGTGCCGGCGTAGATCGCGACGAGCACGGCGGTGCCGAGCACCGTGCCGATCTGGCGGCTGGTGTTGATCATCGACGAACCCGCGCCCCAGCGGCCGGCGGGCAGGACCGTGGCGACGATGCCGGAGACGCTCGGCATGGTGAGGCCCACGCCGGCGCCGGTCAGGAACTGTCCGGGCAGCATCGCCGTCAGGTAGGCCGGTTCGGACCCCATCCGCAGCAGCCACACCGTCACGCCGAGCGCCATGGCCAGGCCGCCGGCCGCGATCACCGGCCCGGGGCCCGTGCGGTGCGCGAGGCGGCCCGCGAGCTGCGACATCGGCACGACCACGAGCGGGCCGGGCGCCAGCGACAAGCCCGCCACGAGGATCGAGTCGTGCCACTGCGATGTCAGGAACAGCACGTTGCCGAACAGCATCGCGCCGAAGCCCGCCGAGTACACGGCAACCGCGAGGCACGCGAGCCACAGCGTCGGCACGCGCAGCGCCGGGAGGTCGAGCACCGGCACGGCGTGGCGCGCGGAGCGCCACGGGACCCACGCCAGCGCCACCGCGGCGACAGCGAACGCGATCAGCACGGCCGGCGAGCCCCAGCCGCGGTCGGGCGCCTCGACCAGTGCGTACGCGAGCGCCCCGACGCCGAAGAGCAGGCCGAGCGCGCCGAGGAAGTCGGGCACTCCGGTGGTGCCGTCGCGAGTTTCGCGCAGCACCCGCGGGCCGAACACGAGCGTGAGCACCCCGATCGGCAGGTTCACCAGGAACACCCAGCGCCACGACGCTTCCACCAGCAGGCCGCCGACCGGCGGACCGAGCGCCGCGGCCACCGCGCCGATCGACGCCCACACCCCGACCGCCATCGAGCGCCGGTGCGGTGGGAACGCGGTGAGCAGCAGGGCCAGCGCGGTCGGCATCACCAGCGCCGCGCCCACCGCCTGCAGCGCGCGGAACGCCACGAGCAGCTCGATCGACGTCGCCGCCGCGCACGCGGCCGAGGCCAGCGTGAACACCGCGACGCCCAGCAGGAACAGCCGCCGGCGGCCGTAACGGTCGGCCAGCCGGCCCGCCGGGGCGAGGAAGGCGGCGAAGAGCACGGTGTAGCCGTTGAGCACCCACGACGTCGTCGCGAGGTCGGCGCCGGTGAAGGCCGTGCGGATGGCCGGGAACGCGACCGTGACGATGAACAGGTCGAGGCTCGCCAGGAACGTCGCGGCCGAGACCACGAGCAGGACCGCGCCGGGACGGACCGGGGCTGGGGACATGGACGGGCTCCCGTCGAGCTCAGTTGGCAAAGGCAACCTAGCTGGCGGGAGTCGGTCCTCACAAGAGACTGTGCTGGTTGTTACTCGGTGGGCTCAGCCGGTGACGGAATCGTAGAGCCGCTGGATGTCGTCGTCGAAGTACGCGCTGTAGGACACGTCCGGGGTGTCGCCGCCCTGCTCGTAGCCGCCGATCACGCCGACCACCGTGCCGAGCCCGGTCGCCGGGTCGGCCGCCGTGACCCACGGGCCGCCGCTGGTGCCGTCGGGGAAACCGGGGCATTCCACGCGCTGCTGGTAGGTGTCCGACTGGGTCGTGGTGTTCGCGCAGACGACCGGGGCGTCGGCCGTGTCCGGGTAGCCGGTGAGCGTGATGGGGTTCGTGAAGCCCCGGTCGACGCCGAGCTGGTTCGCTCCGGTCAGGCTTTCCAGCGACGCGGCGGTGCCGGGCTGGGCGACGGTGAGGAACGCGAAGTCGAGGTCCTGGTCGGCCGAGGCCGTCCAGCCCGCCGGCACGGCCGCGGCGGTCACCGTCCAGCTGCCGTAGGGGGCGACGCCGTCGTGGTAACCGGGCTCGAACGTCAGGCCCTCGGTGCCGCCGCCGAGGCAGTGCGCGGCGGTGAGGACGAGGTCGCCGGCCGGGCTGTGGACCACGCTGGCGGAGCAGAAGTGTTTGCCTCCGGAGAACAACGCGCCGACCGCATCGGTGGCCGCGGTCGTGGGCGTGGGTGACGGGGTCTCGGGCACGGCCGCACTCGCGACGGTGTCGCTGCCGAGCAGCCCGCCGGAGTCCGCGACCGAGGCGGACACCGCCGCGCCGCCCGTCAGCACCAGCACCGCGGCGGCAGACACCGCCAGCGCCGCCCGGGAAACGTTGATCACCACCCGTTCAGGTCAGCACGCTTTCAGGCGCAAAGCACGCCGAGCGCCCGGATGCACAGCAACCTCACAGTGGCGCCGAACGGTGGTGGCGGCCCGGGGGATCCCGCCGCCGGGATCCCCCGGATCCGGCTCAGAAGCGCGTCACCAGCAGGGTCACGCCCGCTTCGCCGCCGCAGTCGACCAGGACCGGCCCGACCCCCGAGCCGATCTGGTCCGACACGCGGGCGGTGGCCCGGTAGTGCGCCGGGTTCGGGTCGGCGACGTGGATGTCGACGAGCGCCGGGTGGTCCGGCAGCCCGCCCAGCACGGACTTCAGCCCGGTGCCGCCGCCGCAGTTCCCGGTGATCGAGACTTCCTGGCCCCGCGCGGTGGCCGGGTTGGGGCTCACGTGCACGGTGGCCCGCGCGCCCTCCGGCGGCTGGTCGCCGCTGGCCGACGCGGTGGTGATCCCGATCGTGCCCGCCGCCGCCAGCGTCACGGCCACGGCCGCCACCAGCACTGTTTTCCTGTTCCTCACAGCGTTCTCCCTCCTCGGGTGTCCACTTCGGACACCAGCCGGCGGGCCCCACGGCGTGGGGCCCGCCGGGCTAGACGCCCAGGGAGACGGCGGAGGTTCTCCATGTGATCCGGATCACTGAAGATCGTCGAGGAACGCGGTGAGCACGGCCTCGTATGCCTCCGGGGTCTCGTCCTGCGGGGTGTGGCCGGCGCCGGGCAGCACCTGCACTTCGCCGCGCCACAGCCGAGGTGAGGTGACGGTGCGCAGGTACTCGAGGTTCACCAACTGCTCCTCGGCGCCGTGCAGGATCGCCACCGGCACGCGGGAGCCGGCGACGATCGCGCGCTCGTCGGCGTTCTCGACGCTCTGCAGGCTGCGGCCGAGCGCCGCGCGCGCCTCGGGGTCGGTGGCGAGGATGTGGGCGACCGCCGCGTCGACCGGCAGGGGCGAGCCGAGCGCGAGCTGGGCGCGGGCGTACGCCGTCGCGTTCTCTCGGGACACCTCGCCGGTGAACCCGGTGGCCACGGCCGGGTTCGGCAGGAAGGCCGTGGCGAGGTCGGCCGGCGACGCGACCGGCGGTGTGCCGTGCACGACGATCCCGCGCACGCCGGGCAGCCGTGTCGAGGCCGAGAGCGCGATGTGCCCGCCGAGGCTCCAGCCGACGAGCACGGCGTCACCGGCGCCCGCCGCTTCGGCGAAGTCCGCGACCACGCGGGCGTAACCGGGGATCGAGTAGGTGGCCGGGTCTTTCGCGCGCGCCGACTCGCCGTGGCCCGGCAGGTCTAGCGCGAGCACGCGGAACCGCTGTCCGAAGGCGCCGTCGAGCACCCGCGCCCACGCCGCCGAGGACGAGGAGTTGCCGTGCACGAACACCACGGCGGGGCCGGAACCGGGGCTGGTGCGGTAGGCGATCCGCTGCCCGCCCGCGTCGAGGGTTTCCATGCGGCGCACGCTAGGCCGGGAGGCGCCCGCGCGGTAGCGGCCGCACGGCGGATCGTCCGGCGCTACGATGGCGTGAATCGTCGCCGGAGCCCCGCAGGGTGGTCGTTTCGTGGCAGAAGCCGGACAGACGCGGCAGCCCGGGGAGCGCCTGAGCCCGCGAGTGGCCAAGCAGGTTCGCGACCTCATCATGAGCGGCGCCGTGCGCGGCGGCGAACGGCTGCGCACCGAGCACCTCGCCGAACAGCTCGGCGTGAGCGCGACTCCGGTGCGCGAAGCGCTGATGTCGCTCACCGGTGAGGGCATGGTCGATTTCCGGCCGGGCCGGGGCTTCAGCGTGGTGCCGGTGACGCGCCAGGACGTGACCGACCTCTACGACACTCAGGCGTACCTCTCCGGCGAGCTCGCGGCCCGCGCGGCGGGGCGGCTCACCGCCGCGGACCTCGCCGGCCTGGCAGAGCTGCAGGCGGAGCTGGAACGCGCCGTGGCCGCCGGAGATCTCGACGCCACCGAACGCGCCGACTTCGAGCTGCACCGCCGCGTGAACCACGCCGCGGCCGCACCGAAGCTCACCTGGATGCTGTCGCTGACGCTGCGGTACGTGCCGTTCACCGCCTACGCCGACATCCCCGGCTGGCCGCTCGCCGCGCGTGACGGCCACGAGCCGATCCTCGCCGCGCTGCGCGAAGGGGCCACCGCGCCGGCGCGCGCCGCGATGAGCGCGCACATCCGGCTCGCCGGCGATCTGCTCGTCGACTTTCTCGCGGCGCAGGGCGTGCTGGCGGGCGAGTGACGAATCCGCACTGGGCACACGACCGGGGTTTTCTATAGAATCCGCCGCGAAGGCGGTTCCCGGTCGAAGGAGACTCGGTGCAAGAGCGCAACGTGCTGTACATCGGCGGCGAGTGGGTCCCGGCGGCGGGAGCCGCCACGATCGCCGTCGAGAACCCGGCCACCGAACAGGTGCAGGCGCAGATCCCGGAGGGCTCGGCCGACGACGTCGACCGAGCGGTGCGGGCGGCACGTGAGGCCTTCCCGGCGTGGTCGGCCACCACGCGCGCCGAGCGCGCGGGGCTGCTGCGCAAGCTCCACGAAGGACTCGCCAAGCGGGCCGAGGAGATCGGCGAGACGATCGCGCGCGACGTCGGCACGCCGCTGCGCATCGCCACGCGCATCCAGGCCGCGCTGCCGCAGACCGACGTGCAGACGTACGTGGACCTGCTCGGCGAAGACGCGCCGGAGGAGAAGGTCGGCAACTCGCTGATCGTGCGCGAGGCCGCCGGGGTCGTCGCGGCGATCACGCCGTGGAACTACCCGCTGCACCAGATCACCTGCAAGATCGCGCCCGCGCTGGCCGCCGGCTGCACCGTGGTCGTGAAGCCCAGCGAGGTCGCGCCGCTGAGCGCCTACCAGCTGTTCGACGCGATCCACGAGGCCGGTTTCCCGGCCGGCGTGGTCAACCTGGTCACCGGCTTCGGCCCGGTGGTCGGCGAGGCGCTCGCGACGCACCCGGAGGTCGACGTCGTGTCGTTCACCGGTTCCGTGCCCGCTGGCACGCGCGTGGCCGAGGTCGCCGCGCGCTCGGTCAAGCGCGTGACGCTGGAGCTGGGTGGCAAGTCCGCCAACGTGATCCTCGACGACGCCGACCTGGCCACCGCCGTGAAGGTGGGCGTCTCCAACGCTTTCCTCAACGCCGGCCAGACCTGCACGGCGTGGACGCGCATGCTCGTGCCGCGCGAGAAGCACGAGGAAGCCGTTGCGCTGGCGAAGAAGTTCGCCGAGGGCTTCACCCCCGGCGACCCGCTGGACGCGAAGACGAAGCTCGGCCCGCTGGTGTCGGCCGCGCAACGGGAGCGCGTGCGGGAGTTCATCGCGAAGGGCGTCTCCGAAGGCGCGACGCTGGTGACCGGCGGCGCCGAAACCCCCGAAGGGCTCGACACCGGCTACTTCGTGCGGCCGACCGTGTTCGCGGGTGTGGACCCGGACTCGACGATCGCTCAGGAGGAGATCTTCGGCCCCGTGCTGTCGATCATTCCGTTCGACGACGAGGAAGACGCGCTGCGGATCGCCAACAACTCGAAGTACGGTCTGCACGGCGCCGTGTGGTCGGGCGACCAGGATCGCGCACTGGCGTTCGCGCGCCGCGTGCGCACGGGCCAGATCGACGTGAACGGCGGCGCCTACAACCCGCTCGCGCCCTTCGGCGGCTACAAGGCCTCCGGCGTCGGCCGCGAGATGGGCCGGCCCGCGCTCGACGAGTTCACCGAGATCAAGTCCATCCAGCTCTGAACCGGATTCTCAAGCGCGACGAAGGAGAAGACACCGTGGTCAAAGCCGTGGTCGTGCGCGAGCCGGGTGCCGTGCCCGAGGTTCGCGACATCGTGCTGCCGCCCGTCGGTCCCGCCGACGTACGGGTGCGGATCGCCGCCGCCGGCGTCTGCCACTCCGACCTCTCGATGGTCGACGGCACGCTGAAACCGCAGTACCCGTTCGTGCCCGGGCACGAAGCTTCGGGCATCGTCGCCGAGACCGGTGCGCAGGTCACGCATGTGAAGCCCGGCGACCGCGTCGTGCTCAACTGGGCCGCGGCGTGCCGCGAATGCTGGTTCTGCCAGGCCGGGGAGCCGTGGCTGTGCTCCACGATCGAAGGCATCACGACCTTGCCGCGCGGCGAGGTGGACGGCGAGCCGCTCAACGTCGTGCTCGGCGTCGGCGGCTTCGCCGAGGAGACGGTGCTGCCCGGCAAGTCCGTGGTTCCGCTGCCCGACGGGGTGCCGCTCGACCTGGCGGCGCTGATGGGCTGCGCGGTGCTCACGGGCGTCGGCGCCGTGCGCAACACCGCGAAGGTCCGCAGCGGACAGTCGGTGCTCGTCATCGGCCTCGGCGGCATCGGGCTGTGCGCGGTGCTGGGTGCGAAGCTCGCGGGCGCGTCGCCGATCATCGCCGTGGACGTCTCGCCGGAGAAGGAAGAGCTGGCCCGCGCGGCGGGGGCGACGCACTTCCTGCTGAGCGAGGAGAAGCTCGCCAAGCAGGTGCGGGGCCTCACCGAGGGCCGCGGTGCCGACCACGCCTTCGAGTGCGTGGGCGCGGCCGCGACGATCCGCACGGCGTGGAGCTCGGTGCGCCGCGGCGGGCACTGCACGGTGGTCGGCGTCGGGCGGCGCGACCAGGAGGTGGTCTTCAACCCGCTGGAGATCTTCCACTTCGCGCGTACGCTCACCAGCACCGTCTACGGGGCCTCTGACCCGGACCGCGACATTCCGGTGCTCGCCGAAGAGGTGCGCGCCGGTGAGCTGAACCTGGAAAGCCTGGTGACGCACCGCATCTCTCTCGACGAGGTGCCCGAGGCGTTCGACCGGATGCGCGCGGGCCAGGGCGCCCGCTCGCTGATCCGGATCGAGGCGGAGGCCTGATGGGGGAGCTCGACACCGAGGAACAGGCCATTGTGGACACAGTGGCCGAGTTCGTCGACCGCGACGTTCGCCCGGTGGCGCGCGACCTGGAGCACTCGGACACCTACCCCGAGGCGCTGATCGAGCGCATGAAGGAGCTCGGTGTCTTCGGGCTGGCCATCCCGGAGCCCTACGGCGAGGTCATGGTGTCCACGCCGTGCTACGCGCTCGTCACCGCGGAGCTCGCGCGCGGCTGGATGAGCCTCGCGGGCGCGATGGGCGGCCACACTGTCGTCGCGAAGCTGCTGCTCATGTACGGCACGGAAGATCAGAAGCAGAAGTACCTGCCGCGCATGGCGACCGGTGAGCTACGGGCCGCGATGGCGCTCACCGAACCGGGTGGCGGCTCCGACCTGCAGGCGATGCGCACGCGCGCCCGCCGGGTCGACGACGGGTACGTGGTCGACGGCACCAAGACGTGGATCACCAACGCGCGCCGCGCGGGCCTGGTCGCGTTGCTGTGCAAGACGGATCCCGAGGCCGAGCCCAAGCACCGGGGCATCAGCGTGCTGCTGATGGAGAAGGTGCCCGGCTTCGAGGTCTCGCGCGACCTGGGCAAGCTCGGGTACAAGGGTGTGGAGACCTGCGAACTGTCCTTTTCGGACTGCCACGTTCCCGCGTCGGCGTTGCTGGGCGGGGAAGAGGGCCGCGGCTTTGCGCAGATGATGCGCGGCCTGGAGATCGGCCGGATCCAGGTCGCCTCGCGCGCGCTCGGCGTCGGCCGAGCCGCGTTCGACGACGCGTTCCGCTACGCGCAGGAACGCGAGTCGTTCGGCAAGCCGATCTGGAAGCACCAGGCGGTGGGCAACCACCTCGCCGGCATGGCGACGAAGCTGACGGCCGCGCGGCAGCTCATCCTGCACGCCGCGCGCCAGTACGACTCCGGCGCGCGCTCCGATCTCGAGGCCGGCATGGCGAAGCTGTTCTGCTCCGAGGCCGCGATGGAGGTGGCGCTCGACGCCATCCGCGTGCACGGCGCCTACGGCTACTCCACCGAGTTCGACGTGGAGCGCTACTTTCGCGACGCCCCGCTGATGATCGTCGGCGAGGGCACCAACGAGATCCAGCAGGACGTGATCGTGCGCCAGCTCATCGCCCGCGGTGGTCTCTGACCGACCGCGGGCGATCAGCGCGTCAGTCCGCGACGTCCAGCGCGGCGCGGATGATGTTGTCGGTGTCGATGCCGTGGTGGCGGTACACGCTCTCCAGGTCGCCCGACTGCCCGAACCGCGTCACGCCCAGGTGCGCGGCCCGCACGCGGTGCACGTTGGCTAGGAAAGCGAGCGTGTGCGGGTGCCCGTCGAGCACTGTCACCATCGGTGCGGAGCGCTCGGACGGCAGCGCCGAGTCGAGGATCCACGTGTCGGCGCTGTCCTGGCCCGAGCGCGCCTGCAGCGCGCGGAAGAGCAGGCCCGCGCTCGTCACGCACACGACGTCGGCGTGCTTGCCCAGCGCGTCGAGGCGGTCGGCGGCGGCGAGCGCCTCGGTGACCATCGCGCCCATCGCCACGATCGTCACGTCCGGGCGCGCGACCGCGGCCGTGCGGATCGGGTAGGCGCCGGCCACGACCTGGCGGCGGCGGCGTTCACGCGCGGCCGGGTCGGTGGGCACCGCGGCCAGGTTCTGCTCCACGGGCCGGGTCGAGAGCCGCAGGTACGCCGACGTGCCGTCGGGCCGGCCGAGGCGCGCCAGTGATGCCAGCAGCGTCCACTCGACGTCGATCGCGAACGCGGGCTCGTAGGTGATGCAGCCGGGCTGCTCGAGCCCGACCGACGGAGTGGTCACCGACTGGTGCGCACCGCCTTCCGGCGCCAGCGTGACGCCCGACGGCGTGCCGACGAGGATCGACTGCCCGCCGCCGTAGATGCCGAACGACCACGGTTCCAGGGCGCGCTCTACGAAGGGGTCGTAGAGCACGCCGATGGGCAGCAGCGGCCGGCCCCAGCGCGACCACGTGGTGCCCAGCTCGCCCAGCGCGCTCACCAGGTTCACCTCGGCGATGCCCAGCTCCAGGTGCTGGCCGGTGGGCCGCTCGCGCCAGTGCAGGATCGTCTCGGGGTCGTCGGCGAACCAGTCCACGCGCTCCTGCGGCGACCACACGCCGACCTTGTTGACCCAGCCGCCGAGGTTGGTGCTCGACGAGACGTCGGGGCACAGCGTCACCACGAGCTTCGCGGCGTCGGGCGCTTCCCGCGTGAGGTCCAGCAGCGCGCGGCCGAGCGCGGCCTGCGTGGTCGTGCGGCCCGACGGAGTGCGGCCGATGTCGGTGGGAATGGCCGGAACCTCGTGGACGACAACGGGTTCGCGGTGCAGCCGCGTGGCTGTTTCGGCGCACAGCCGAGCGGCGGCCGAGCTTTCGGGGAACTTGTGCCACGGGTCGTCGACCGACGTGCCGACGCGCTCGGCCAGCTGCCCGAGCTGCTCGGCCGTGAGCAGCGACGAGTGGTTCTGCGGGTGGCCCTCGCTAGCGAGGCCGAAGCCCTTGACGGTGTAGGCGAAGATCACCGTGGGACGGCGGTCGTCGATGGCGTCGAACGAGTCGAGCAGCGCCGACAGGTCGTGGCCGCCGAGGTTGCGGATCGCCGCGTGCAGGGTCTCGTCGTCGAGCGAGTCCAGCAGCGGCGCCAGCTCGGCCGACGCGAGGCGCTCGCGCAGCTGGGCCGGCGTGCAGCGCAGCAGGCGCTGGTACTCGGGATTGGGCATGTCGTCGATGCGCCGGCGCAGGGCTTCGCCGCCCGGGCGTTCGAACAGCTCCTGCAGGAGGCGGCCGTACTTGACGGTGAGCACCTGCCAGCCCGCCGCGTCGAACATGCCCTGCAGGCGCGTGGCGCCGATGTTGGGCACCACGCGGTCGAGCGACTGGCGGTTGAGGTCGACGATCCACACGACCTCGCCGAGCTCCTGCACGTTCGGGTCGAGGATCGACTCCCAGACCGCGCCCTCGTCGAGCTCCGCGTCGCCGACGAGCGAGTACTGGCGGCCGGTGCCCGCGCCGCCGGTGGTCGACTCGACGTAGCGCCGCGCCAGCGCGCCCCAGATGGGCGCGGTGGCGCCGATGCCGACCGAGCCCGTGGAGTAGTCGACCTGGTCGGGGTCCTTCGAACGCGACGGGTAGCTCTGCAGGCCGCCGAACTCGCGCAGCGACGTCAGATACTTCTCGTCGAGGCCATCGAGCAGGTAGTTGATCGCGTGGAGCACGGGGGAGGCGTGCGGCTTCACCGACACCCGGTCCTCGGCGCGCAGCCGCGCGAACCACAGCGCGGTCATGATCGAGACCATCGACGCGCTGGAGGCCTGGTGGCCGCCGACCTTGAGGCCGGTCGGGTTGGGGCGCACGCGGTTCGCGTGGTCGATGATCGCGGTCGAAAGCCAGAGCACGCGGTCCTGCACCTCGCGCAGGACTTCCGTGTCCACTGCGGTTCCTGGTGTGCGCTCGGCGGCTGGACTGCTCACGACGACAACGACCTCTCTGCGATTTTCTTGGGCGTAACGCGGTCTTCAGTCCAACAGAGCTGGGTATGATGCACAACCGATGGTCTGTTCAGTGAGCAGAACGCCCAGAATCGCGCCTCAGGCGCCGAGAGGACTGCGCACCATGCCCAGTGGCCAGCGGCTCGACGCCACCGACGCCCGGATCCTGCTCGCGCTCAACCGCAACCCGCGCGCCACCGCGGTCGCGTTGGCCGATGAGCTCGGGCTCTCGCGCAACACGGTGCAGAGCCGCCTCGCGCGGCTGGAACAAGGCGACTCGCTGCGCTCGGTCGAGCACCGGATCGACCCCGCCGCGCTCGGCTACCCGCTCACGGCGTTCGTGACCGTGCAGGTCACGCAGCGGCTGCTCGACGAGGTCGGCCGCGCGCTGGCCGCCGTGCCGGAGGTGCTGCAGGTGCGCGGGCTGACCGGGCAGTCCGACCTGCTGGTGCACGTCGTGGCCCGCGAGGCCGACGATCTCTACCGCATCGCCGGGCAGATGCTCGAGATCCCCGGCGTGGAGCGCACGCACAACGCGCTCGTGATGCGCGAGATGGTGCCCTACCGGATCACGCCGCTGCTGGAGCGCGCCGTGGCCGGGAAGTGAGCCGCGAGGGCACACTGGAGCCGTGAACGATCTTGTCGCGCGGGCGCGGAAGCTGCGGCCCCTGCTCACCGCCGAGGCCGCGCAGGGGGAGACCGACCGCAGGCTCACCGACAAATCCGTGCGCGCACTCGACGACGCCGGCCTGTTCCGGCTCGGCACGCCGCGGCGCTTCGGCGGCCACGAGGCCGGCCTGCGAACGCTGCTGGACATCGGCGCGGAAGCGGGCGAGGCGGACGGCGCGACGTCGTGGGTGCTCACGCTCGTGAACGCGTGCGCGTGGGTGGTGAGTCTCTTCCCGGAGCAAGCGCAGGAGGACGTTTTCGGGGCGGACGCGCAGGCGAAGATCGCGGGCGCGCTCGCGCCGACCGCCCGGGCCGAGCGGGTGCCCGGCGGGTACCGCGTCGAAGGGCGCTGGCCGTACGCGTCGGGGATCGCGCACGCGGGCTGGGCGCTGCTCGGGATCCCCGTGGGGGACAGTGGCGAACCCGCGATGGCGCTCGTGCCGGCGAGCGACTACGGCATCGAGCACACGTGGGCCGTCGCCGGCATGCGCGGCACGGGCAGTGACACCGTGGTCGCGGACGAGCTCTTCGTGCCCGAGCACCGCGTCGTGCGGACGGCCGCGCTTCTGGAACGTGTTTCAGTCTTCGCGCCGTATCTGACCGTGGTGCTGGCGGCGCCGCAGCTGGGGCTCGGCCGGGCCGCGCTGCGCCTGGTGCGCGAGGCCGCGTCGGCAAAAGGTGTGACCGGAACCGCCTATGCGCGCCAAGCCGACTCGGCAGTGTTCCAGGTGCGCTTCGCCGAAGCCGCGTTGAAAATCGACACCGCGCACCTGCACTCCGCGCGGGCCGCGGACGACGTCGACGCGGCCCTCTCGTGCGGCGAACCGATGACCGAACTGGCGCGGGCGCGGGTGCACGGGGACATCGGACTGGCCGTGCAGAGCGTCGTCGACGCGATCGGAATCCTCGTGGCGGCGCACGGCACGGGAGGGTTCGCCGACGGGTACCCGTTGCAGCGCATCTGGCGCGATGCGAACTTCGCACTGACCCACGCGATGGCACAGCCGGCGGTGAACCACGAGATCTACGGCAAGGCGCTGCTCGGTGTCCGGCCGAACATCACCGCAATGCTCTGAGCCTGCGCTAGGCCTTCGCGTCGTCGGCAGTGTGGTCGCGCTTGTGCATGAGGATCGACCGGTGGATCCAGACGAGCACCGGGATCGTGACGAGGCCCCACAGGAACATGCCGGTGCTGCCGGCCAGCAGCCCGACCACGATCATCAGCACCACGGTGATGTCTGCGAGGATCAAGGTGGTGAGCCACGTGCGCGACCGCACGGGCGGGGCGCCGGCGCTCAGGGCCGCGACGAAGTCGGGGTCGCTCGCGGCCAGCTCTTCTTCGATCTTCCGCAGTGCACTGCGGTCACGATGGGGAAGCATGACCCCCTCCTCAGGACGGATCGGGCCGGGTGATCGCCCCTACCAGTTCAGTACCCCGGCCCACCCCACGTCAAGCGCCGCTTTTCCAGGAATAATCGCCAAACCGGACGGGCGGTGCGGTGCTCCGTGGCCCGAAGGCCACCTGCTCACTGTAGAACACTTCCGGCGGCCAGGCGGATTTCGTTGCAAACTGAAACACGTTCTAATACTGTCGGAAGTCGTGAGATACGGCATCGTGCTCTTCACGAGCGACCGCGGGATCACCCCCGCGGCGGCGGCGCAGGCTGCCGAATCGGCCGGGTTCGACACCTTCTACGTCCCCGAGCACACGCACATCCCGGTCAAGCGCACGGCCGCGCACCCGCGCACCGGCGACGCGAGCCTGCCCGACGACCGGTATCTGCGCACGCTCGATCCGTGGGTCTCGCTCGCCACCGCGGCCTCGGTCACCACGCGCATCCGCGTGGCCGCGGCGGTCGCGCTCCCGGTGGAGAGCGACGCGATCACGCTCGCCAAGCGATCGCCACGCTGGACCACCTCTCGGGTGGGAGAGTCACGCTCGGCGTCGGGTTCGGGTGGAACACCGACGAGTTGGCCGACCACGGCGTGCCGGCGGGCAAGCGCCGCACCGTGCTGCGCGAGTATCTCGACGCGATGCATGCCTTGTGGACCGACGAGGTCGCGAGCCACGACGGCGAGCACGTGGCGTTCGGCCCGAGCTGGGCGTGGCCGAAACCGGTGCAGGAGCGGATTCCCGTGCTCGTGGGCGCGGTCGGAACCGAGCGCACGTTCCGCTGGATCGCGCGCTCGGCCGACGGCTGGCTCACCACACCGTCCGAAGTGGACGTCGAGGAGAACGTCGGGCTGTTGCGGGAGATCTGGCGCGCCGAGGGTCGCGCGGGTGAGCCGGAGGTGGCCGCGCTCGGGCCGCGGCCCGATCCCGAAGGTCTCGCGCGGCTCGAAGCGGCCGGGGTCACGGAGGTGATCTTCGGGCTGCCGGACCGCGAGCCGGCCGAGGTCCTGGCCTGGCTCGGGCGGCTCGCGGGCAAACTCGATCACGGAACCCTCATCCGGCCCTGACAAGTTCCTGACCGGTTCGGCCCGCCGTTCTGCCAGCCTGGCGCGGTGCTGAAGAGAGTGTGGGCGACCGCGGTCGCCACCGGCTCGATCCTCGTGCTCGACGTCGCGCTGGACTACGACCCCGCGAAGCCCGATTTCCTCACCGGCGACACGACGGCCGACGCCGTCGCCACCCAGGACCTGAGCCGTTTCGATCTCGATCTCGAGGGCTTCACCGTGCAGGGCGTGACGGTGGCGGGCGCGCCCGCGGCCTTCACGCGCACCGGCGAGCACGAGCTCGTGATCACGCCCGCCGAGCCCCTGCGGCGCGGGCAGTCCTTCCGAGTGCGTGTGCGCTACCGGGGCACACCGGGCTTCTTCTGGATGACCGCCGACGACGCGGGCGCGGTGCACGCGTTCGGCGAGCCGCATTCCGCGTCGAGCTGGTACCCGGTGAACGACCACCCGTCGGACAAGGCGAGGTCCCACCTCGCCGTGACGATGCCGGACCTGCCGGGCTGGGCCGTGGTGGGCAACGGGGTGCCCGCGCCGCCGGTGGCGCGCGGCGGGCGCGAGACGTTCTCGTGGACCGAGGACCACCCCGTGGCTTCCTACTTGACGGGCGTGGTGATCGACCGGATAACCGTCCACACGGGACACCTTGCCGACGGCACCCCGGTCGTCGACGCGTACACCACGGGCGCGGAGGCCGCGAAGCCGTTCGAGGACCGGCTGCCCGAGGTGCTCGGCTTTCTCGCCAGTCGCTTCGGCGAGTACCCGTTGTCCTCGGCGGGCGGGATCTTCTACCCCGGCGACACCGGTGGCGGGTTCGAACTGCAGGACCGGCCGGTCTACTCGGGCGGGGTCCCCCCGGAGCGGTTCACCGACATCGTGCACGAGCAGGCGCACCAGTGGTTCGGCGACAGCGTCTCGGTGGCGCGCTGGTCCGACATCTGCCTCAAGGAGTGCTTCGCCACCTACGCGGAATGGCTGTGGCGGGAGGCGAAGGAAGGCCACGACCTCGACGCCGACTACCGCGCGGCGCTCACCGACGCCGCCGCCGACCCGGGCTTCTGGAAGATCCCCCTCGCGGACCCGGGCGACGGGTTCTACGGCGGCTCCTACACCGTAGGCCCGCTCATGCTGCACGCGCTGCGCCGCACCGTCGGCGACCCCGTGTTCTTCCGGACGCTGCGCGATTTCCTCGGCCAGCACCGCGACGCCAACGCCTCCTGGGCCGACTTCGAGCACCTCGCGGCCCACGAGTACGGCCACGACCTCACCGGCTTCTTCACCGCGTGGGCCCACAGCACCGTGATCCCGCTCGAGCCCTACCTCCACCCCGGAACCCTGAAGGACAACGCGTGAGCTGGTACAAAACGCTCGCCCTCGTCGCGAGCGGAGCGGCGGCGCTCGGCATGGCGCAGCCGCCGGCGATCGGCGCGGACGGCGTCGGCGACCCCTACTTTCCCCGGGACGGCAACGGCGGCTACGACGTCTCGCGCTACGAGGTGAAGCGCTGCACCTGGAGGCGACCGTGCCGACCGGGTGGACGGTGGTGGGCAACGGGCTGCCCGGCCCGACCACCGCGAACGCCGGGCACACGACGTTCCGCTGGCACGAGGACCACCCGATCGTCTCCTACGCCACGACGATGGCGATCGACAAGTTCACCGTGTACACCTCGAAGCTCGCCGACGGCACGCCCGTGATCACCGCGTACGGGCAGAACACGAGCATCCTCCCCGACTCCGAGGCGCTGCTGCCGAAGATCATGGGCTTCCTGACCGAGGCGTTCGGCCCGTACCCGTTCGACTCGACCGGAGCGATCGTCGTCGAGCCGGAGGCCACCGAGGGCAGCCTCGCGCTGGAGACGCAGACGCGCCCGACCTACGACGGCGCGTTCTTCGACGCGTCGGCCGTGCACGAGCTGGCGCACCAGTGGTTCGGCGACGCGGTGTCCTTTTCGGACTGGCGCGACGGCTGCCTGGCCGAGTGCTTCGCCCAGTACGCCGGGCAGCTGTGGGACGAGGCCGAGAACGGGGCCGACCTCGACGAGAGCTACCGCACGATCGTCGAGCAGAACGCGGGCGACGCGGCCTACTGGCAGGTGCCGATCTACGACCCGGGCAAGGACCGGCCGCTCGACTACGCCCTGTACGACCGGGGCTCGCTCATGCTCCACGCGCTGTGCCGCACGATGGGCGACGACAAGTTCTTCGGCCTGCTGAAGCACTGGATCGCCGCGCACCGCGACGGCAACGCGTCCTGGCCCGACTTCGAGCACTTCGCGTCGGCGCAGGCGGGGCAGGACCTGTCGGGCTTCTTCACCGCGTGGGCGCACAGCTCCGTGATCCCGCCGGTCCAATACCTGCACCCGGGCTCGCTCGCGCGCTGAGCGGGGCGTACTTCACCCGAAATAGTGAAGTGCGCCGCCACGCGTCATTCTGTTCACCGGATGGCCTCTCGGTGGGTGTGGCGGTGACCGGCCGGCACGCCCCCCGACTGGCCGGTCACCGCTGTACGCATCCGGCATTCGGGTGCCGCCCGGCGAGGCGATTGGCGCACCCCGGCGCGGGCCGCGACACTGGGCCGGTGCAGAGCCCGACCGCCTCCGGATCACCGACCCCCGCCGTTTCGCCCGAGCTGGCCGAGCTGGCCGCCGCCTACGGCGTGGCGACCCACTACGAGAACTCCGACCGCGTGGAAGTCCGGGTCGAGGCCGAGGTGGTCGTCGCCGTCCTCGCACAGTTCGACGTGGACGCCTCGAGCGCGGAGTCGATCCGCCGCGCACTGGAGCGCGTCCGAGCGGCCCGGGCGTCGGCCGACCTGCCGCCCACGATCGTCGTGCGCGCCGGTGCCACGCGCGAGCTGGGCCGCGAGGTCACCGTCGAGCTGGAGGACGGCACGACTCGCGACGTCGGCACCACGCTGCCGGCCGACCTGCCGCTGGGCTGGCACCACGTCGTAGCCGGCGAGCGCCGGGTGCCGCTGGCCGTGGTCCCGGCGAAGCTGCCCGAGGTGCCCGCCGCGTGGGGCTGGATGCTGCAGCTCTACGCCCTGCACTCGGCCGGGTCGTGGGGGATGGGCGACTTCGGCGACCTCCGGACCACGGCCACGCGCTCGGCCGCCGAGCTCGGCGCGGGTGTGCTGCTGGTCAACCCGGTGCAGGCGTTCAGCCCCGCGCACCCCGTGGAGCGCTCGCCTTACTCGCCGTCGAGCAGGCGCTTCGCGAACCCCGTGTACCTGCGGGTCACCGACACCGAGGCGTTCGCCAAGGCCGACGAGGCCACGCGCACGAAGGTGCTGGCCCTGGCCCCGGACGCGGTTCCGGACCTGATCGACTACGACGCCGTGTGGGACGCCAAGCGCACCGCGCTCGAGCTGCTGCGCCCGCACCACCCGCGGCCCGTCGAGCTCCACGGCGATCTGCGCGACTTCGCGACGTTCGGCGCGCTGGCCGAGGTCCACGGCGCCGACTGGCGCGAGTGGCCCGAGGCGCTGCGCGACCCGGCGAGCCCCGAGGTGGCCGCGGCCCGCGAGAAGCTGGCCGACCGCGTCGAGTTCCACGGCTGGCTCCAGCAGCTGTGCCACGAGCAGCTCGACGAGGTCCGTCTCGCGGCGCGTGAGGCCGGGATGACGGTGGGTGTCGTGCACGACCTGCCCGTCGGCGTGCACCCCGGCGGCGCCGACACGTGGGCGCTGCGCGACGTGTTCGCGGCCCGCGTGCGCGTGGGCGCGCCGCCCGACGCGTTCAACCAGCAGGGCCAGGACTGGAATCTCCCGCCGTGGCGGCCCGACCGCCTCGCCGAGGCCGGGTACGCGCCGTTCCGAGACGTCATCCGCGGCGTGTTGCAGCACGCCGACGGCATCCGCGTGGACCACATCGCGGGCCTGTGGCGTCTGTGGTGGATCCCGCCGGGCGAGCCCGCCGGCCGCGGCACCTACGTGCACTACGACGCCGAGGCGATGCTCGGCGTCCTCGCGCTGGAGGCCCACCGTGCCGGCGCCGTGGTGGTCGGCGAGGACCTCGGCACGGTCGAGGAGACCGTCACCGAGACCATGCACGAACGCGGCGTGCTCAGCTCCGCCGTGCTGTGGTTCCAGCGCGACTGGGACGCACCGGGCAAACCGTTCGTCCGCCCCGCGGACTGGGACCCGCACGCGATGGCGAGCATCTCGACCCACGACCTGCCCACCGTGTCCGGCTGGCTCGAAGCGGAGCACGTGCGCGTCCGGGCCGAGCTGGGCCTGCTCGACCGGCCCGTGGAGCAGGAGTGCACGGAGGCGGCGGCCGAACGCGGCGCGCTGCTCGACCTCGTTGCGCGCGAAGGCATCCCCGCCGACGACCCGGTGGTGGCCCTGCACACGCTCCTGGCCTCGGCGGCGTCACGCCTGGTGCTCACCTCGCCCGCCGACGTGATCGGCGAACGGCGCCAGCCCAACCTGCCCGGAACGGTCGACCAGTACCCTAACTGGCGGATCCCGCTCCCCGTCAGTGTCGACGGGTTCTTCGCCGACGCGCGGGTGCGTGCGGCGGTCGCCCCGCTCAAGGCCGCCCGCCCGCTCCCGTAACCGCCCGGGCCGGCCTTCGTGGTTCGAGACCCGCCCGCGCGGGTAAGTCAGTCTTCCCCGAGAAACCCGACAAACCGATGTCCCCCAAGGAGAGTCCCGTGCGTCCCTGGCCCGGAAGGCCCTACCCGCTCGGCGCCACCTACGATGGGGTGGGCACGAACTTCGCCCTGTTCTCCGAAGTCGCCGAGTACGTGGAGCTCTGCCTGTTCGACGAGGACGGCACGGAAACGTGTTCGCGCCTGGAGGAGGTCGACGGGTTCGTCCACCACGGCTACCTGCTCGGCATCGGTCCCGGTCAGCGCTACGGCTTCCGCGTGCACGGCCCGTACGACCCTGACCGCGGCCTGCGCTGCAACCCGAACAAGGTCCTGATCGACCCGTACGCCAAGGCGCTTTCGCGTGGCGTCGACTGGTCGGAGGCGCTGTTCGGGTACGAGTTCGAAAACCCGGAGACGCGCAACGACCAGGACTCGGCCGGGCACGTGCCGTACTCGCTGGTGGTGAGCCCGTTCTTCGACTGGGCCAACGACCGCGCGCCGCGCACGCCCTACCACGAGACCGTGATCTACGAGGCGCACGTGCGCGGCATGACGATGACGCACCCGTTCGTGCCCGACCGCCTGCGCGGCACGTATGCCGGTCTCGCGCACCCCGCCGTGATCGAGCACCTGAAGAAGCTCGGCGTCACGGCGGTGGAGCTCATGCCGGTGCACCAGTTCGTGACCGACCACGGCCTGGACCAGAAGGGCCTGCGCAACTACTGGGGCTACAACACCATCGGCTTCTTCGCGCCCCACGACGCCTACGCGGCGATGCCGGGGCAGGGCGGGCAGGTGCAGGAGTTCAAGGGCATGGTCCGCGCCCTGCACGAAGCCAACATCGAGGTGATCCTCGACGTCGTCTACAACCACACCGCCGAGGGCAACCACCTCGGCCCGACGCTGTCCATGCGCGGCATCGACAACGAGGCCTACTACCGGCTGGTCGAGGACGAGCCGAAGTACTACATGGACTACACGGGCACGGGCAACTCGCTCAACGTCCGCAACCCCCACACGTTGCAGCTGATCATGGACTCGCTGCGCTACTGGGTCACCGAGATGCACGTGGACGGGTTCCGCTTCGACCTCGCCTCGGCGCTGGCGCGCGAGTTCTACGACGTCGACCGCCTGTCCACGTTCTTCGAGCTCGTGCAGCAGGACCCGATCGTGAGCCAGGTCAAGCTCATCGCCGAGCCATGGGACGTCGGCCCCGGTGGCTACCAGGTGGGTAACTTCCCGCCGCTGTGGACGGAGTGGAACGGGCAGTACCGCGACACCGTGCGCGACTTCTGGCGCGGCGAACCTTCGACGCTGGGGGAGTTCGCCTCCCGCATCACAGGCTCGTCGGACCTCTATCAGGACGACGGCCGACGGCCGTTCGCGTCGATCAACTTCGTCACCGCCCACGACGGCTTCACGCTCGAGGACTTGGTGTCCTACAACGAGAAGCACAACGAAGCCAACGGCGAGGACAACCGCGACGGCGCCGACGACAACCGGTCGTGGAACTGCGGCGTGGAGGGCCCGACCGAGGACGAGGAGGTCCTCGCGCTGCGCGCCCGCCAGCGCCGCAACCTGCTCGCCACCGTGCTGCTGTCCCAGGGCGTGCCGATGCTGCTGCACGGCGACGAGCTCGGCCGCACGCAGCAGGGCAACAACAACGCCTACTGCCAGGACTCCGAACTGTCCTGGATGGACTGGGCGCTCGCCAAGGAGAACGCCGACCTCGTCGACTTCACCGCGGCGCTCACCGCGTTCCGCAAGCGCCACCCGGTGTTCCGGCGTCGCCGGTTCTTCCAGGGCAAGCCGGTGCGCAAGGGCGAGGAGCTCGGCGACATCGCGTGGTTCACCCCGGCCGGAGAGGAGATGACCGAGCAGAACTGGGACGACGGCTTCGGCAAGTCCGTGGTCATCTTCCTCAACGGCGAGGGCATCTCCGACCTCGACCCGCGCGGCATGGCGGTGGTCGACGAGTCGTTCCTGCTCGCGTTCAACGCGCACTACGAGGACATCGCGATGACTTTGCCCGCCAACGGGTACGGCACCGAGTGGACGGTCGTCGTCGACACGGCCACCGGTCAGGTCGGACAGTCCGATGTGGACCCGGTGCCGGGCGGTGGCAAGCACACGCTCGCCGCGCGGTCGCTCGTGGTGCTGCAGCGCACCGGCCGGGAGGAGCAGGAGTGAACCCGCCGTCCTCGACGTACCGGGTTCAGCTGCGCCCGGAGTTCACCTTCACCGACGCCGCCGGGATCGTCGACTACCTGCGCTCGCTCGGTGCGGGTGCGCTCTACGCCTCGCCGGTGCTCGACGCGACCACCGGCTCCGCGCACGGCTACGACGTGGTCGACCCGACCCGTGCGCGGCCGGAGCTGGGCGGCGAGGAAGCCCGTCAGGTGCTCGTGGCGCGGCTGAAGTCCGCCGGGCTCACGCTCGTGGTCGACATCGTGCCGAATCACATGTCCGTCGAGGTCCCGAAGCTCAACCGCTGGTGGTGGGACGTGCTCCGCCACGGGCAGGCGTCGGAATACGCGGGGTTCTTCGACATCGACTGGAGCCGCGGCAAGGTGCTGCTGCCCGTGCTCGGCGAGGACGCGGCCGTCGCCGAGCTGACCGTGGACCGCTCTGGTGACGACGACGAACTGGTCTACTACGACCACCGCTTCCCGATCGCGCCCGGCACCGGCGAGGGCACGCCGCAGGAGGTGCACGCGCGCCAGCACTACGAGCTCGTCGGCTGGCGCCGCGGCAACGCCGAACTGAACTACCGCCGCTTCTTCGACATCACGAACCTCGCGGCTGTCACGGTCGAGAAGGCCGAGGTGTTCGCCGAAACGCACGGCGAGGTGCTGCGCTGGGTGGCCGACGGCGACGTCGCCGGCCTGCGCGTGGACCACCCGGACGGCCTGGCCGACCCGGGCGGCTACCTGCGCCGGCTGCGCGCGGGCGCGCCCGACGCGTGGCTGGTCGTGGAGAAGATCTTGCACCCGGGCGAGGCGCTGCCGCAGAGCTGGCCGGTCGACGGCACCACCGGCTACGACGCGCTCAACGAGATCACCGGCGTGTTCGTGGACCCGGCCGCGAAGCCCGTGTTCACCCGGCTCGTGGGTGAGCTGGGCGGACGCACCGACTACCTCGCCGTGGAAGAGCAAGCGCGGCGCCTGGTCACCGACCGGATCCTCGTGGCCGAGGTGCACCGCATCGCGGGCCTGGTCGAGGGTGTCGAGCCGGACGCCGCGCGCGCCGCCGTGGCCGAGGTGATGATCGCCTTCGGTGTCTACCGCTCGTACCTGCCGGAGGGCGCCGCCGAGTGGACGGGCGCCGTCGAGCGCGCGCGGTCGCGCCGGCCCGACCTGGGCGAGGCCCTGACCGCGCTGGACACACAGGTCCGCGCGGAACCCGGAGGCGAGCTGGCGACGCGCGTCCAGCAGACGTCCGGCATGGTCGTGGCCAAGGGCACCGAGGACACGACCTTCTACCGCTTCACCCGTTTCGCCGCGCTCAACGAGGTCGGCGGCGACCCCGACCGCTTCGGGCGCGGCGTGGCCGAGTTCCACGAGCTGGCCGCGGGCCGTGCCGCCGGACGCCCGGCGAGCATGACCACGCTGACCACGCACGACACCAAGCGCTCCGAGGACACGCGGGCGCGGCAGGCGGCGTTGTCGGAGCTGGCCGAGGAGTTCGGCGACGCCGTGCGCCGCTGGACGAAGCGCCGCGGCATCGACGAGCCGGCGCTGAACCTGCTGGCGTGGCAGACGCTCGTGGGCGCGTGGCCCATCGCGCCCGAGCGCCTGCGCGACTACCTCGACAAGGCGGCGAAGGAGTCGAAGCTCCGCACCACCTGGACCGACCACGACGAGGTGTTCGAGCAGGCCGTCGCGGCGTGGCCCGAGCAGGTGCTGGGCGATGCCGAGCTGAGGGCGGAGGTCGAGGAGTTCGTCGGGAAGCTGCGCGGTCCGGGCTGGGTGACCTCGCTGGGCCAGAAACTGGTGCAGCTGGCCGGGCCGGGCGTGCCGGATGTCTACCAGGGCACCGAGCTGTGGGACTTCTCGCTCGTGGACCCGGACAACCGGCGCGAGGTCGACTACGGCGCGCGCCGCGAGATCCTCGAGCGCGTGCTGGCCGGCGAGCAGCCGGAGGTCGACGAAACCGGTGCCGCGAAGCTGCTGCTGGTCCACCGGACGCTGACGCTGCGGCGCGAACGGCCTGAGCTGTTCACCGGCTACCGCCCGCTGAAGGCCGAGGGCGCGGCCGCCGAGCACCTGCTGGCGTTCCAGCGCGGGGAGGACCTGGCGGTGGCCGTGACGCGGCTGCCCGTCGCGCTCGAGAAGACCGGCGGCTGGCGCGACACCGTGCTGCCGCTGACGGATGGCTTCTGGACCGACGTGCTCACCGGCCGTGCGGTCGGCGACGCGCCCCTGGCCGCGGCGCTGTTCGACAAGTACCCGGTGGCTCTTCTGGTGCGAGGGGATTCCTGAATGTTCACCGTGTGGGCGCCCGCCGCGGACCGCGTGCGGGTGCGCGTCGACGGCACTGACCACGAGATGCGCCCGACCGCCGGCGGCTGGTGGCAGGCCGACGTCACCGGTACCGACTACGCCTTCCTTCTCGGCGACGACGACAAGCCGCTGCCGGACCCGCGTTCGCTGCGCCAGCCGGCCGGCGTCCACGAGGCTTCGCGCGCCTACGACCACGCCGAGTTCGAGTGGACCGACGGCGCGTGGACCGGCCGTCCGCTGCCCGGCGGCGTCGTCTACGAGCTGCACTTGGGCACCTTCACCGAGGGCGGCACGTTCGATTCGGCGATCGAGCGGCTCGGCCACCTCGTGGACCTCGGCATCACGCACGTCGAACTGCTGCCGGTGAACTCGTTCGACGGCACGGCCGGCTGGGGCTACGACGGCGTGCTGTGGGGCGCGGTGCACGAGCCCTACGGCGGACCGGACGGCCTCAAGCGGTTCGTCGACGCGTGCCACTCCCGCGGCCTCGCCGTGGTGCTGGACGTCGTCTACAACCACCTCGGCCCCTCGGGCGCCTACCTCGATCGCTTCGGCCCGTACTTCGCCGGCCACACCGACTGGGGCGCGGGCCTCAACCTCGACGGCCCGGGTTCCGACGAGGTGCGCCGGTACGTGCTCGACAACGCGCTGGGCTGGCTACGCGACTTCCACGTGGACGCGCTGCGGCTCGACGCCGTCCACGCGCTGGTGGACAAGCGCGCCACACACCTGCTGGAGGAGCTGTCCACCGAGGTCGGCGAGCTGTCCGCGGCCGTGCGCCGCCCGCTCACCCTGATCGCCGAGTCGGACCAGAACGACCCGCGGCTCGTGACCCCGCGTGAGGGCGGCGGCTACGGCGTGCACGCGCAGTGGTCCGACGACCTGCACCACACGCTGCACGTCCGCATCACCGGCGAGACTTCCGGTTACTACGCGGACTTCGCCGCGCCCGGCGCGCTCGCGAAAACGTTGCGCGAGGTGTTCTTCCACGCCGGCACCTGGTCGTCGTTCCGTGAACGCACCCACGGCCGCCCGGTGGACACGCGGAAGGTACCGGGTCACCGGTTCCTCGCGTACCTGCAGAACCACGACCAGATCGGCAACCGCGCCACCGGCGACCGGCTCTCGGCCACCGTCGCGCCGGGCCGGATCGCGGCCGCGGCCGCGGTGGTGTTCTGCTCGCCGTACACGCCGATGGTGTTCATGGGCGAGGAGTGGGCGGCGAGCACGCCGTGGCAGTTCTTCGCTTCCTTCCCCGACCCGGAGCTTGCCGAGGCTGTGCGCACGGGCCGGCGGCGTGAGTTCGGCCGCCACGGCTGGGGCGAGGCCGACGTGCCGGACCCGATGGACCCGGCGACCGTCGCGCGCTCGCGGCTCGACTGGTCCGAGCCGGAGCAGCCGGCGCACCAGGAGATGCTGCGGACCTACCGCACGCTGATCCGGCTGCGCCGCGAACGGCCCGAGTTGGCGAACCCGAGCCTCGACGGATTCGTCGTGCGGGCGGCTCCGGACGATTCGTGGCTCGTGCTGCACCGCGGCGCGCTGAGACTCGCCTGCAACTTCGGCGAAACCACGGCGACCGTCCCACTGGGCGGGACGCCGGGGGAGGTCCTGGCGTCCTGGGACACGCCGGAGTTCGACCATGCCGGTGAATCCGTGCGGCTTCCTCCCGCGTCTTTCGTGCTGGTGGCCACCTCCTGACCGGCGTTTACCAATCCGGCCAAAAGTAGGCCGACCCCTACTCGACACGTAACCGTACCTGCGAAGCCATTCGGCCGTGACTGTGGTCGGATTGGTAACGATCGGCACAGTTCGCGGGAAATCCGGCACTTTTCCCGAAAAGTTCAGCCGGGTAGCCGGACCCGCGGGACCGGCCGGTTTGGGAGGATCTCCCCATGGCAACACGACCCGCTTCCGACACCCAGGTCCTGGCCGGCCGCCCCTTTCCGCTCGGCGCTCACCCGGAAGCCGGAGGGGTGCGGTTCGCCGTCACCTCGGCGGTGGCCGACGCCGTGGAGGTCTGCCTCCTCGGCGACGACGGCACCGAGCGCCGGATCGAGCTCACCGAGCGGACGTTCGGCGTCTGGCACGGGCTGGTCCCGGGCGTGACGCCGGGGCAGCGCTACGGCTACCGCGTGCACGGCCCGTACGACCCGGGACGAGGGCTGCGCTGCAACCCGGCGAAGCTGCTCGTGGACCCGTACGCGCACCGGATCAGCGGCCGCCTGACCGACCTGGCGGCCGCGCAGGGGTTCGTGGGCGACCCGGACCGCGGTCAGGCGTCCACTGTGGACTCACTAGGCAGCGTGCCGCTGTCAGTGGTCACTTCGCCCGGCGGGCCGGACACGGGCGTGAAGCCCGAAGTGCCGTTCGAGGAGTCGGTGATCTACGAGTTGCACGTGAAGGGGTTCACCGAGCTGCACCCGTTCATCCCGGAAGCGCTGCGCGGCACCTACCTGGGCCTCGCGCACCCGGTGGCGATCGAGCACCTCACCCGGCTCGGCGTGACCACAGTGGAGCTGCTGCCCGTGCACGCGTTCGCCGACGAACCGTCGCTGGTGCGCGCGGGCCGGCACAACTACTGGGGCTACTCGCCGCTGGGCTACTTCGCGCCGCACCCGGGATACGCGAGCGAACCCGGCCGCGAGATCGAGGAGTTCCGGACGATGGTGGCCGCGCTGCACGCGGCCAACATCGAGGTGATCGTCGACGTCGTCTTCAACCACACCTGCGAGGGCGGCCCCGACGGGCCCACGCTGTTCCTGCGCGGGCTCGACGCGCCGACGTACTACCTGCACACCAAACGCGGGCAGATGGCCGACATCACCGGCTGCGGCAACACCCTCGACTCGGGCTCGCCGACCGTGGTCCGGCTCGTCACCGACTCGCTGCGGTACTGGACGCAGGAGCTCGGCGTCGACGGCTTCCGGTTCGACCTCGCGAGCACGCTGGGCCGCCCGCGCGGCGGCATGTTCGACCGCGACTCCACCATGCTCACGGCCATCACCACCGACCCGGTCCTGTCGCGGTGCAAGCTCATCGCCGAACCCTGGGACGCGACGGGGGAGGGCTACCGCGTCGGCGACTTCGGTGCGCAGTGGGCCGAGTGGAACGGCCGCTACCGCGACACCCTGCGCGACTTCTGGCGGGGGGTCACGGGTGTGCGCGACCTCGCGTACCGGCTCTCGGGTTCGTCGGACCTCTACGACCACAACCTGCGCCGGCCGTGGCAGTCGGTCAACTTCGTGACCGCCCACGACGGCTTCACGTTGCGGGATCTGGTGTCCTACAACGAAAAGCACAACGAGGACAACGGCGAGGACAACCGCGACGGCACCACCGACAACCGCTCGTGGAACCACGGTGTGGAGGGCGAGACCGCCGACCAGGCGATCGTCGCTCTGCGCACCCGCCAGGCGCGCAACCTCTTCGCCACGCTGCTTCTGTCCACCGGCACGCCGATGTTCGTCGCGGGCGACGAGATGTGGCGGACCCAGGGTGGCAACAACAACGCCTACTGCCTCGACGACGAGACGTCGTGGGTCGACTGGACGCCCTCGGCCGCGTCGGAGCCGATGCTCGCCTTCGCCCGGCGCGTGGTGCGCCTGCGCGCGAGCAGCCCCGCGCTGCGCCAGCCGGAGTTCTTCGAAGGCCGCACCACGCCCACCGGCAAACCGGACCTCATCTGGTTCCGGCCCGATGGCGAGGAGTTCGACGAGATCGACTGGTTCGACGAGAGCCGCCGCACGCTGTGCATGTGGATCGACGGGTCCAATTCCCAGGCCCGCAACCGCGAGGGCGAGCTGGTCACCGACCACTCGTGGCTGCTGATCCTGCACGCCGGCGAGGACGACGTGGAGGTGGTGCTGCCCGGACCCGAGTACGGTGCCACCTACAAACCCACGCTCGACACGGGCACGGCCGACGGCAGCCCCGCGTACGTCGGGGTGCTGGAACCGAAGACCCGCATCGTCGTGGCGGCCCGGTCGTTGCAGCTGCTCCGAGCGCCACGGGACTTCGTGTCGGGCCCTCAGCCGCTTTAGCGCGGGGAGCCGGCGGTCCCCGAGGTGCATCGATCAAGAGGTTTCGCAGAAATCGGTCAAGAGATCACTCTCACCTCGGAACGCCGGAATCCCCCTCGTCATCCGGATCGTTGGATGTTGAAATCCAGCGTGGCTATCCCCGAGGAGAAGTGCATGAGCGACGACGGCACCGGATCCGAGCCCGGTCTGCGTATCGGACTGGTCGCGGAGTCGACGAAAACCGAGACCCGTGTCGCGCTGACGCCGGACACCGTGCGCAAGGCCATCGGCCTGGGTTACCGCGTGGTTGTGGAGTCCGGGGCCGGCGTGCGATCGGGGTTCGACGACGAGGCCTACCTGTCCGCGGGCGCCGAGGTGTCGGCCGATCCGGTGTGGGACGCGGACGTGGTCGTCACCGTCAACGCGCCCGACCCGGGCGAAATCGAGAGCTTGCGCCCGGGCACGACGCTGGTGTCGATGCTGGCCCCGGCGCTCGAGCCGGATCGGCTGGCGGCGCTGGCCCAGCGCGGGGTCACGGCGTTGGCGATGGATGCGGTTCCGCGCATTTCGCGGGCGCAGTCGCTGGACGTGCTGAGCTCGATGGCGAACATCGCCGGCTACCGCGCGGTGATCGAGGCCGCGCATGTGTTCGGCCGGTTTTTCACGGGCCAGGTCACCGCGGCCGGGAAGGTGCCGCCGGCGAAGGTGCTCGTGGCGGGGGCCGGGGTGGCCGGGCTCGCGGCGATCGCCGCGGCCAACAGCCTGGGTGCGGTGGTGCGGGCGACCGACCCGCGGCCGGAGGTGGCCGACCAGGTCCGGTCGCTCGGTGGCGAGTACCTGGCGGTCGAGGTCGAGCAGGAGGCCAGTACCGACGGGTATGCGAAGGCGACGTCGGAGGCCTACGACAAGCGGGCGGCGGAGATCTACTCCGAGCAGGCCGCGGACGTGGACATCGTCATCACGACCGCGCTCATCCCGGGCCGGCCGGCGCCGAAGCTGCTCACGGCCGAGCAGGTGGCGTCGATGAAGCCGGGCAGCGTCGTGGTCGACATGGCCGCGGCGCAGGGCGGCAACGTCGCCGGCACCGAGGCCGGGGAGGTCGTGACGACCGACAACGGGGTCACGCTGATCGGTTACACCGATCTGCCGGGCCGGTTGCCCGCGCAGGCCTCGCAGCTCTACGGCACGAATGTGGTGAACCTGCTGAAGCTGCTGACGCCGGAGAAGGACGGCAGGCTCGCCCTCGACTTCGAGGACGTCGTGCAGCGCGGGCTGACGGTGGTTCGTGACGGTGAGGTGTTGTGGCCGCCGCCGAAGGTGTCGGTGAGCGCGGCCCCGCCGCCCGCACCCGCCCCGCAGGCTGCGGCACAGCCGGAGAAGCCCAAGTCGCCGTGGGCCCGGGCGGTGGTCGCGGTGATCGGCGCGGTGGTCCTGTTCCTGGCGTCGGCGTTCGCGCCGCCGGAGCTGGCGGGGCATCTGACGGTGTTCGTGCTCGCCATCGTGATCGGTTTCTACGTGATCGGCAACGTGCATCACGCGTTGCACACGCCGTTGATGTCGGTGACCAATGCGATCTCGGGGATCATCGTCGTCGGCGCGATCCTGCAGATCGCCGGCGGCGGGATCGCCACCACCATCCTGGCCGGAGCCGCCGTGCTGCTGGCCGCCATCAACATCGTCGGTGGGTTCATGGTGACCCGCCGGATGCTGTCGATGTTCTCGAGGAGCTGAGTGACCAGTGCACGCTGAAACGTGGAAGTCGGCGGCGTACCTGATCGCCGCCCTGTTGTTCGTCGCCAGCCTCGCGGGGCTGGCCAAGCACGAGACCTCGCGCCGCGGGGTCTGGTTCGGGATCGCCGGCATGGCGATCGCGCTGGTCGCGACCGCGGTCACCGCGCTGGGCCTGGCCTCGGGCCTCGGCATCACGCTGCTGCTGATCGCGCTCGTGATCGGCGCGGCGATCGGGGTGTGGCGGGCGCGCGTGGTCGAGATGACCGGCATGCCCGAGCTGATCGCGCTGATGCACAGCTTCGTCGGCCTGGCCGCGGTGCTGGTGGGCTGGAACGGGTTCCTCGAGGTCGAGGGGAACGACGCGCAGACGGAGCTGGTGGGGTCGCTGCTGGGCATCCACCACGCCGAGGTCGTGATCGGCGTGTTCATCGGCGCCGTGACTTTCACCGGCTCGATCATCGCGTTCCTCAAGCTGTCGGCGCGGATCCCGTCCAAGCCGCTGCAGCTGCCGGGCAAGAACGTGCTCAACCTCGGCGCGCTGGTCGCGTTCGCGGTGCTCACGGTGTTCTTCGTGCTCACCCCCGCGACCTGGCTGCTCGTGGTGGTCACGGTGCTCGCGCTGGCGCTCGGCGTCCACCTGGTCGCCTCGATCGGCGGCGGTGACATGCCGGTGGTCGTGTCGATGCTCAACAGCTACTCGGGCTGGGCCGCGGCCGCGTCGGGCTTCTTGCTGGGCAACGACTTGCTGATCATCACCGGCGCGCTCGTCGGCTCCTCCGGTGCTTACCTGTCCTACGTGATGTGCAAGGCGATGAACCGCTCGTTCATCTCCGTCATCGCGGGTGGCTTCGGCGCGCCGGCGACCAGCGGCCCGGCGGAGGTCACCGGCGAGCACCGCGAGATCGACGCCGCCGGGGTGGCCGAGCTGCTCTCGAACGCGAGCTCGGTGGTCATCACGCCGGGTTACGGCATGGCGGTCGCGCAGGCGCAGTCGCCGGTGGCCGAGCTGACGCGGCGACTGCGCGAGCAGGGCGTGAACGTGCGGTTCGGGGTGCACCCCGTCGCCGGCCGGCTGCCCGGGCACATGAACGTGCTGCTTGCCGAGGCGAAGGTGCCCTACGACATCGTCCTGGAGATGGACGAGATCAACGACGACCTGGCCGACACCGACGTCGTGCTCGTGATCGGGGCCAACGACACGGTGAACCCGTCGGCGGCGGAGGATCCGGGCAGCCCGATCGCCGGCATGCCGGTGCTGCGGGTCTGGGAGGCCGGCAACGTCGTGGTGTTCAAGCGGTCCATGGCGCCGGGCTACGCGGGGGTGCAGAACCCGTTGTTCTTCCGCGACAACAGCCAGATGCTCTTCGGCGACGCCAAGGAACGGGTGCAGGACATCCTCGCCGCGCTTCCGGCCCGCGTCGGGTAGCACCCCGAGCAGTCCCGCCCGACACCTGTGCCGCCGGCTCCCGGAGCCGGTGGCACCGTCGTGTTCGGAGCCCATTGTGGACAGTCGGGCGCGAACCACCGCGCGGCGACTCACGGCTGATTGTGAACGGCGCTCGACTTCCGTGTTACGGGGAAACCGCCAAAACCATGCGCGGGTGATTGTTCCGGCGTTCGAGTTGCGAATGCACCGAACGTGTGGGAACGGCGAAAACTTCGTCCGGCCGGAGCCGTTTCGCCCGACCGGGTGGCGGGTACAACCGTAAAAGGCCCCGCTGTCAAGGGCTTTGAGGGAATCAGGCACACTGACCGTGCTCGCGTTCGCGGGGGATCAGCGGAGTCAAAAGAGGGGCGTTGCCATGACCGGCCGGCTCGGTATCGACGACGTCAGCCCCACGGTCAGCTGCGGCCGCTACCCGGCCAAAGCCGTTGTGGGGGAACACTTTCCGGTGTCCGCGACGGTGTGGCGCGAAGGCCACGACGCCGTGTCGGCCACCGTCGCGTGGCGCGGTCCCGGCGACCGCGTGTCGCGGCAGACGCGGATGGCCGAGCGAGGCAAGGGATTGGACCTCTTCGCCGCGGTGATCGTGCCTGACACCGAGGGCCTGTGGACCTACCGCGTCGACGCGTGGAGCGACCCGTGGGCCACGTGGGAACATGCGGTGGAGGTCAAGATCGCGGCGGGACAGGGGCCCGAGGACCTCGCCAACGACCTCGAGAACGGGGCGCGCCTGCTCGAGCGCGTGTCCCGCCGGCCCGAGCGCCGGGCCGAGCGCGCATTGCTTGCCGGCGCGGCCACCGATCTGCGCGACGCCGGCCGCGACCTCGCCGAGCGCGTGGGCGCCGCGCTTTCGCCCGAAGTGCGCCACTTGATGCACGAATTCCCCGTGCGGGAACTGATCACCAAGGGCAAACCGCTGAAGCTGTGGGTCGACCGCAAGCGTGCGGCCTTCGGTTCCTGGTACGAGGTCTTCCCGCGTTCCACGGGCGGGGTCGACGAGCGCGGCAACGCCGTCCACGGCACGTTCGCCACCGCCGCGCGTTCACTCGACCGGGTCGCGGACATGGGCTTCGACGTGGTGTACCTGCCGCCGATCCACCCGATCGGGCGAGTGAACCGCAAGGGCCCCAACAACACGCTCGTCGCCACGCCCGAGGACGTCGGCTCGCCGTGGGCCATCGGCGCCGACGAGGGCGGCCACGACGCGATCCACCCGGACCTCGGCACGTTCGAGGACTTCGACGCCTTCGTCGCACGCGCCGAAGAGCTCGGCATGGAGGTGGCGCTCGACCTCGCGCTGCAGGCCGCGCCCGATCACCCGTGGGTGCTCAAGCACCCGGAGTTCTTCACCACCCGCCCGGACGGCACGATCGCCTACGCCGAGAACCCGCCGAAGAAGTACCAGGACATCTACCCGGTCAACTTCGACAACGACCCGCGCGGCGTCTACGACGAGGTGCTCCGCGTCGTGCTCCACTGGGTGTCGCACGGGGTGCGCATCTTCCGGGTCGACAACCCGCACACCAAGCCGCCGGACTTCTGGGCGTGGCTGATCCAGTCGGTCAAGGACGCGCACCCGGACGTGCTGTTCCTGGCCGAGGCGTTCACGCGCCCGGCGCGGCTGTGGGGCCTGGCGAAGCTCGGCTTCACCCAGAGCTACACCTACTTCACCTGGCGTACGAGCAAGGAGGAGCTGACCGAGTTCGGGACCGATCTGGTCGAACACTGGAACGAAGGCCGCCCCAACCTTTTCGTGAACACCCCGGACATCCTCCACGAGTCGCTGCAGCACGGCGGGCCGGGAATGTTCGCGTTGCGGGCGGCGCTGGCCGCCACGCTGTCGCCGACGTGGGGTGTCTACTCCGGGTACGAGCTCTACGAGCACCAGCCGGTGCGCGAGGGCAGCGAGGAGTACCTCGATTCGGAGAAGTACCAATTACGTCCGCGCGACTTCGAGCGGGCGCTGGCCGAAGGCCGCTCGCTGGAGCCGTGGATCACGAAGCTCAACACCATCCGCAAGACCCATCCGGCGTTGCAGGGTATGCGGACCCTGCGGTTCCACCACGTCGACAACGGCGCGCTGCTCGCCTACTCCAAACAGGACCCGGCGACCGGCGACACCGTCGTCACGGTGGTGAACCTCGATCCGCACGGTGCGCAGGAAGGCACCCTGTGGCTCGACCTGGAGTCGCTCGGTTTCGACTGGCACGAGCGGCTCATCGCCCACGACGAGGTCACCGGGGAGACCTGGGACTGGGGCCAGGCCAACTTCGTCCGGCTCGAACCGTGGCGTGCGGTCGCGCACGTGGTCGCGGTCCGACGCCGGCTCGCGGCATAGCTGTGTTTCCGGTTCCCCATCCGACCACAGTCACGGCGGGAACAGTCGCCACACGCAGTAACGCGCGACGGGGTTCCCGCCTCCTTTTGGTCGGATGGGGAACGAGGCCCCTTCACGAAATTTCCAGCCACCCTGCACGCACGGCACGCGGCAGGGACGATCGAACGTACCGCCGGAACGCGGGACGAGGTGGAGTTTGATGGACGACGAGAGCCGGCCCGACGCAGCTCTGGGCCTGGACGGTGTTCCGCACACGGGTGAGGCGATAACCGCCGAGGGCCTGCTCGTGGAACCGCAGGCCGACGAGTTCGCACACGCCGAAGCGGCGCCGCGCGACCCGCACTGGTTCAAGGGCGCCGTGTTCTACGAGGTGCTCGTGCGCGCCTTCACCGACTCGAACGGGGACGGCACGGGCGACCTGCGCGGCCTCGCGAGCCGGCTGGACTACCTGGAGTGGCTCGGCGTCGACTGCCTGTGGCTGCCGCCGTTCTACGCTTCGCCGCTGCGCGACGGCGGTTACGACATCAGCGACTTCCGCTCGGTGCTGCCGGAGTTCGGCACCGTCGAGGACTTCGTGTACCTGCTCGGCGAAGCGCACAAGCGCGGCATCCGGGTCATCACCGACCTGGTGCTGAACCACACCTCCGACGCGCACCCGTGGTTCCAGCAGTCGCGTTCGGACCCGGACGGCCCGTACGGCGACTACTACGTGTGGAGCGACGACGACTCGCGCTACGCCGACGCGCGCATCATCTTCGTCGACACCGAGACGTCGAACTGGACCTACGACCCGGTGCGCGGCCAGTTCTACTGGCACCGCTTCTTCAGCCACCAGCCGGACCTCAACTACGAGAACCCGGCCGTGCAGGAAGCGATGATCGACGTGCTGCGGTTCTGGCTCGACCTCGGCATCGACGGGTTCCGGCTCGACGCCGTGCCGTACCTGTTCGAGCAGGAGGGCACCAACTGCGAGAACCTGCCGCGTACGCACGAGTTCCTCAAGCACTGCCGCAAGGTCGTCGACGACGAGTTCCCCGGCCGGATCCTGCTGGCCGAGGCGAACCAGTGGCCCTCGGACGTGGTCGAGTACTTCGGCGACCAGGCGGTCGGTGGCGACGAGTGCCACATGGCGTTCCACTTCCCGCTGATGCCGCGCATCTTCATGGCCGTGCGGCGCGAGTCGCGGTTCCCGATCTCGGAGATCCTGCTGCAGACCCCGCAGATCCCGAGCGGCACGCAGTGGGGCATCTTCCTGCGCAACCACGACGAACTCACGCTCGAGATGGTGTCGGACGAAGAGCGCGACTACATGTACTCCGAGTACGCCAAGGACCCGCGGATGAAGGCCAACATCGGCATCCGCAGGCGCCTGGCGCCGCTGCTGGACAACGACCGCAACCAGCAGGAGCTGTTCACGGCGATGCTGCTGTCGCTGCCGGGCTCGCCCGTTCTGTACTACGGTGACGAGATCGGCATGGGAGACAACATCTGGCTCGGCGACCGCGACGCGGTCCGCACGCCGATGCAGTGGACACCGGACCGCAACGCGGGCTTCTCCTCGTGCGACCCCGGCCGCATCTACCTGCCGGTGATCATGGACCCGGTCTACGGCCACCAGGCCGTCAACGTCGAGGCTCAGTCGAACAACGCGTCCTCGCTGCTGAACTGGACACGGCGGATGATCGAGGTGCGCAAGCAGCACCACGCGTTCGCCGAGGGCGACTTCGTGGACCTCGGCGGGTCCAACCCGAGCGTGCTGGCGTACAAGCGCGAGTGGCGTCGTCCCGACGGGTGCATGGACGTGGTGCTGTGTGTGAACAACCTGTCGCGGTTCCCGCAGCCGGTGGAGCTCGACCTGTCCGGTCACCGCGGGTCCGTGCCGGTGGAGCTCACCGGCGGGGTGCGATTCCCGGAGGTCGGTGAACTGCCGTACCTGCTCACGCTGCCCGGTCACGGGTTCTACTGGTTCCAGCTCCTCGAGCGGGAAGCCGAAGGCGAAATGAGGTGAGTGCCTTGAACGACCACGGGCACCTGGTGGAGCAGCTCGTCGCCGAGCTGCCGGTCTGGCTCCCGGCGCAGCGGTGGTTCGCGGGCAAGGACCGGCCGATCACGGCCGTCCGCGCGCTCGCGTCCACCGAGCTGGTCGAAGGCGACCCGCAGCTGTTGCACGTGGTCGTCGAGGTGGTGCAGGGCGAGCGGTCCGAGCCCTACCAGCTGCTGGTAGGGCGCCGTTCGCACCCGCCGGAGATTTCGTCGTCGGCGTGGATCGGCGCCGACGGCGGCCTCAACTTCTACGAGGCGAGCGGCGACGCGGACCTGACCGCGGTGCTGCTCGACCACGTGGTGGCCGGCGACCGCGTCGGCCCGCTGGTGTTCGAGCACGAGCCCGGCGCGCAGCTGACCGGCGGGCTGCGCGCGCGGCCCATCACCTCCGAGCAGAGCAACACGTCGCTGGTGTACGGCGGCCAGTACATCCTCAAGCTGTTCCGCAAGCTCAGTCCCGGGACGAACAAGGACCTGCTGCTGCACCGCGCGCTGCAGAAGGCGGGCTGCGAGCACATCGCCGAGGTCGTCGGCTCGATCACCGGCGAGCTCGCCGGGGAGCCGGCGACGATCGCGATGCTGCAGGTGTTCCTGCCCGACGCCGTCGACGGCTGGGCCATGGCCACCACGAGCGTGCGCGACCTGATGGCCGAGCCGGAGCTGCACCCGGACGAGGTCGGCGGCGACTTCGCCGGCGAAGCCGAACGCCTCGGCGCGGCGGTGGCGCACGTGCACACCGACCTCGCTGCGGCGCTGGGCGCGCACCTGGTGGACGAGTCCGAGCTCGCCCGCACGGTGGCGGGCATGACCGAGCGGCTCGACCGCGTCGCCCGCGACGTCCCGCAGCTGGCCGAGCACGCGCCCGCGCTGCACAAGGTGTACGCCGCGCTGCATGAGCTGCCGCCGGGCCGGCCGGAGATCTCGATGCAGTACATCCACGGCGACCTGCACTTGGGCCAGGTGCTGCGCACGGTCGGCGGCTGGCTGCTGCTCGACTTCGAGGGTGAGCCGGCCGCGCCGTTGGAGGAGCGCCACGCGCTGCGCTCGCCGCTGCGTGACGTCGCGGGCATGCTGCGCTCGTTCGACTACGCGGCCAGGCAGCTGTTGGTCGGGCAGCCGGAAGACCCGGCCACGACGGAGCGCGCGCTCGAGTGGGCGCTCCGCAACCGCACGGCTTTTTGCGACGGGTACGCCGGGGCCGCCGGCCCGATCGGCGACCCGCGCGAGCACGGAGAGCTGCTTCGTGCGTTCGAACTCGACAAAGCGGTGTACGAAGTGGCCTACGAGCACGCGAACCGGCCCGACTGGCTGGCCGTGCCCATGGCGGCGATCGCCCGCATCGCCCACGGAGGTGTGTGAAGACGTGAACGCGGTTTCCCGGGATCTGCCCGCGGCGGCTCCGTCCCCGCAGGACATCGACCGGCTGTTGGCCGGCTCGCACCACGACCCGCACTCGGTGCTCGGCGTGCACGCCCAAGGCACGGTGGGCATCGGCAGCACGAGCCCCGGCACCGTCGTGGCGCGCGCCTTGATACCGGGGGCGAAGTCGGTCTCCGTGCTGGCGGGGGACCGTCGGTTCCCGCTGGAGCGCGTGGCCGACGCGTTGTTCGCGGCCCCGCTGCCCGAGCACCCGGGCGACTACCGCCTCGAGGTCGACTACGACGGGCACACCGTGGTCACCGACGACCCGTACCGCTGGCTGCCCACCGTCGGCGAGCTCGACCTGCACCTCATCGGCGAGGGCCGGCACGAACGGCTGTGGGACGTCCTCGGCGCACACGTGCGCGACTACGACACGCCCCACGGCGCGACCGAGGGCGTGTCGTTCGCGGTGTGGGCGCCGACCGCGCGCGGCGTGCGGGTGATCGGCGACTTCAACGGCTGGGAGGGCCGCGGGCACGCGATGCGCTCGCTCGGCTCGTCGGGCGTGTGGGAGCTGTTCGTGCCCGACGTGCCGGTCGGCTCCTGCTACAAGTTCCGGATCCTCGGCGCCGACGGGCACTGGCACGAGAAGGCCGATCCGATGGCGTTCGCGACCGAGGTGCCGCCCGCGACCGCGTCGAAGGTCACGAAGTCGGCCTACACCTGGGCCGACGACGAGTGGACCGCACGACGCGAGGCGACGAACTGGGCCGACGCCCCGATGAGCGTCTACGAGGTCCACCTCGGCTCGTGGCGGCCCGGGCTGGACTACCGCGAGCTGGCCGACCAGCTCGCCGACTACGTGAGCGACACCGGCTTCACCCACGTCGAGTTCCTGCCCGTGGCGGAGCACCCCTTCGGCGGTTCGTGGGGCTACCAGGTCACCTCGTACTACGCGCCGACCTCGCGGTTCGGCTCGCCCGACGACTTCCGCTACCTCGTGGACCACCTGCACCAGCGGGGGATCGGCGTGCTCGTGGACTGGGTGCCCGCGCACTTCCCGCGCGACATCTGGGCGCTCGCGCGCTTCGACGGCAGCCCGCTCTACGAGCACGAGGACCCGCGCCGCGGCGAGCAGCCCGACTGGGGCACGCTCGTGTTCAACTTCGGCCGCAACGAGGTGCGCAACTTCCTCGTGGCCAACGCGCTGTACTGGCTCGAGGAGTTCCACCTCGACGGCCTGCGCGTGGACGCCGTCGCGTCGATGCTCTACCTCGACTACTCGCGCAAGGACGGCGAGTGGCTGCCCAACGAGTACGGCGGCCGCGAAAACCTCGACGCCGTGCGGTTCCTGCAGGAGCTGAACGCGACCGTCTACAGGCGACACCCGGGTGTGGTGATGGTGGCCGAGGAGTCCACGGCGTGGCCGGGCGTCACGCGGCCGACGCACCTCGGCGGGCTCGGCTTCGGCTTCAAGTGGAACATGGGCTGGATGCACGACACGCTGCGCTACCTCGGCCACGAGCCGATCCACCGCGCGTACCACCACAACGAGATGACGTTCTCACTCGTGTACGCGTGGAGCGAGAACTTCGTGCTGCCGCTCTCGCACGACGAAGTGGTGCACGGCAAGGGTTCCCTGTGGGAGCGCATGCCGGGCGACGACTGGAACAAGGCGGCGGGCCTGCGTTCGCTGCTGGCCTTCATGTGGGCCCACCCGGGCAAGCAGCTGCTGTTCATGGGCGGCGAGTTCGGGCAGCCGCGGGAGTGGTCGGAGTCGCGCGCGCTCGACTGGCACCTCCTGGAGGCGCCGCTGCACCGCGGGGTGCAGGACCTGCTGCGCCGGCTCAACGACATCTACCGGTCCACGGCCGCGCTCTTCAGCGGTGACGTGCACCCGGAGGGCTTCCAGTGGATCGACGCCAACGACTCGGCCGGCAACGTGCTCAGCTTCCTGCGCGTCGGCTCGGACGGTTCGAGGCTGGCGTGCATCGCGAACTTCGCGGGCGTGCCGCACCACGACTACCGCGTGGGCCTGCCCGCCGCCGGACGCTGGACCGAGCTGCTGAACACCGACGCCGAGGTCTACGGCGGGTCCGGGGTCGGCAACCTGGGTGCGGTCGAGGCGGTCGCCAAGCCTTGGCACGGGCTGTCGGCATCGGCGATGCTGCAGCTGCCGCCGAACGGTGTCCTGTGGCTGCTGGAGGAGGCCACGGTTACCGCCGAGTGAGGTTGTCGGAAAATTCCTCACGTTGACTCTTGTCGGTGAATGCCGCCGCGGGTTAGCTTTGTTGTGATCCACAACAAACCCGGGGTGGCGCCGCCAGGCCGCCCCTCGAGTGACGAGGGATGACGACGATGAAGTCTCTGAAGACGTCTGCCCGGTGGCGGCTGCTGGCGATCCCGGCGGCTCTGGCGATGGCGGCCGGCCTGACCCTCGCGGTCGCGCCGGCCGGCAGCGCGGCGCCCGCCGCCAGTTTCACCGACGACTTCGACGGGCCCGCGGGCAGCCCGGCCGACGGCTCGAAGTGGAACTACGAGACCGGCGACAACGTGAACAACCACGAGCGCGAGTGGTACACCTCCGGTGCGGCCAACGCGGCGCTCGACGGTCAGGGCCACCTGGTGATCACGGCGAAAAAGGAGAGCTCGGGCAACAACTGCTGGTACGGCCCGTGCGAGTACACCTCGGCGCGGCTCAACACCTCCGGCAAGTTCTCCACGGGCTCCGGCCACGTCGAGGTCCGCATGAAGCTTCCGCGCGGGCAGGGCATGTGGCCCGCCTTCTGGATGCTCGGCGGCGGCAACTGGCCGACGGACGGCGAGATCGACGTCATGGAGAACATCGGCAAGGAGCCGAACACCGTGCACGGCACGATCCACGGCCCGGGCTACTCCGGCGCCAACGGCATCGGCGCGGCCTACAACGGGCCGAACTTCTCCGACGACTTCCACACCTACGCGGTGGACTGGTCCACGAACAAGATCGTGTGGTCGGTGGACGGCAACGCCTACGAGACGCGCACGCCGGCCGACCTGAACGGCAACAAGTGGGTCTACGACCACCCGTTCTTCCTCATCCTCAACCTCGCCGTGGGCGGCGACTGGCCCGGTGACCCGGACGGTGGCACGCAGTTCCCGCAGCAGCTCGTGGTCGACTACGTGCACGTGAGCTGAGCGTCCGCTTCGGACGTTTCACGCCACCGGACGCCTCCGCGAATTCGGGCCGCGGCGGTGGGCGGAGATCGGGCGGGCGCGGATCTCCGCGGCTTCGCCCGGCTCGACTTGCGGCGAGCCGGGCGAAGCTCCGGAAACCGGCTGGCCCGGGGTGATCAGACCTGGCCCGGGGGGGGGGGTTGCCGGGGGGGCGGCGAAGTAACCGCCGGCGTAACTGCCCGCCAATGCCAGCGGGCCGGGCCCCCCCCGAGGCCGCGTCGGCGAGGTCCGGG
>NZ_JBFBAE010000032.1:0-123738 GCF_040689465.1 Amycolatopsis sp. NPDC051373
CCGTCGGCGCGCAGCACGCGGCACACGCCGAGCCCGTCGACGCCGGGCATCATCACGTCGAGGATCAGCACGTCGAAGCGGTCCCGCCGCGCCGCGGCCAGCGCGGCGACCCCGTCTGTCACCTCTGTGACCTCGTAGCTCTCCAGCTCCAGTGCGCGTAGCAGTGACTCGCGGATGGCGCGGTCGTCGTCGGCGAGCAGGACGCGGGGCTGCATGCCGCCATCATGCACCGGCGTTTCGTGGGATGCCGGAAGCGACGGCCCGCGCGGGCGGGAAAGGCAAGCAGACGGCAAATTACCGTCCGTTGTGGACACCCGCATCCCGGCGCCGCTTCGGGTGACGTTGGTCCTTCGCCGCGATGCCTTGTGGCCGGCGCGCCGAACCCGGTGCCGGCGGTTTGCTGAGCGAGTCCGGCCAATCGACACCTTCAGGAGAAGCCGTGACCAGCGAAGCCGATTCGGCACCCGGACCGCGGGCCGGCGCCTGGACGAGCGCCGAAGCGGAGGTGCTGGGCCGCGCGGTCCTGCGCGCGCCGTCAGTGCACAACACCCAGCCCTGGACGGTCGAGCCGATCGCGGGAGCGGTCGTGCTACGCGAGCGGACGGATGTCGCGTTGCCGCGGCACGATCCCGATCGGCGCGACCTGGTGATGTCGTGCGGGGCGGCACTGGCGAACCTCGAGCTGGCGGTGCGGGTGCTCGGCCGGCGGGCGGACGTCACGATCCTGCCCGACACGGCCCATCCGGAAGTTCTGGCGCGCATCGATGCGACGGCAACGGCGCAGCCGTCGGACTCGGACCTGAGGCGGTTTTCCGCGATCACGACCCGGCGCAGTCAGCGGGCGCGGTTCACCGGAGCGCCCGTGGGGCCGAGGCTGGTCGAGCAGGTGGCGCGGGCCGCGGTGACGACCGGAGCCCAGGCGGTGCCGCTGCCCGACGCCGGTGAGCTGGCGGCGTTGTTCGGCCACGCGGCGCGAGCGATCCGTGACGACGGGGCGTACCAACGTGAGATCGCCTTGTGGACGATTCGCGACGAAGCGAGCCACCGCCACGGAGCGGGGCTCGGCCGCACCGTGGTTCCGGGCGGCGAGTTCCCGTGGGCGGGGCTGGTCCGACGCACCACCGACCTACCGGAGCTGCCCGTCTTGCGATCCAGGCTGGCGGCCGAGACGTTCCTGCTCTTCCTGACCACCGATGACGGCCGCGCCGATCACGTCCACGCGGGCTACGCGCTGGAAGCGGTGCTGGCTCGAGGCGATCGCGCGCGGGCTGGCGGTGGCGGTGCTGACACAGCCCCTGCACGTGCCGGAGGTGCGATCGGCGCTGTGCGAGGACCGCGGCTTGCCCGGTTTCCCGCAGGCGTTGATGCGGCTGGGCCGTACGTCGCGCATCGCGCCGCCGAGCCTTCGCAGGGGCCTGGGTGAAGTCCCGATCGGGCAGCGGGGGAGCGAGTCGTGATCGATCACGTGGTCGTGGGTGTCGACGGCAGCGAGCCGGCGGCGGTGGCTGCCGGCTGGGCTGCCCGGGAAGCCTCGTGGTGGCACACGTCGCTGACTGTGCTCACCGTGAACGGGGTCGACGGTCCGTCCGTCGGCGGCGCCGAGTGGCGTGCGGCCAAGGAGGCGCTCGCGCTGGAGGTTGCGCGGACGACGCGTGACGAGCCGGCGGTGGCCGAGTCCGGTGTGTCGATCACCACCGAGACGAGCGGCGTCGGCGTAGAGGCCGCTTTGCGGCAGGCCTCCCAGCACGCGCTGTTGCTGGTGCTGGGCCCGCCCACCGGAACACTGTCCGGTTTGCTCGCGGGTTCACCTGACGCAGACCTCATCGCCCGCGCCGGCTGTCCGGTGGCGATCGTCCGCGGCAGTGGCGCCACGCGGGTGGACGGGCCGGTCATCGTCGGCGTGGACGGCAGCCCGACGAGCGACGCCGCGATCGGATGGGCGTTCGAGGAGGCGTCGCGGCGACGCGCCCGGCTGGTGGCCCTGCACGCGTGGCAGGACAACTACAGCGGCCGGCCGTTCGGGGAAAGAACGCGCACTGGCCCGGCGGCTGGCCGGTCGGCGCGAGCGCTTTCCGGAGGTCGACGTCGAGCTGGTCGTCGAGCGGGACCGGCCGAGCGACCGGTTGATCGAATACGGCAAGGACGCGGCCGTAGTGGTCGTGGGGCAGCCGCGGGCGAGGCGGCTTCACGGGCATGGTGCTCGGTTCCACCACCCATGCGTTGCTGCACCACGCCGACTGCCCCGTGCTGGTGGTGAGCAGGGAGCGGAACGGACAGACCTCGACAGGGGAGGAACGATGAACACGAGCACGACACCCGTCGCCGCAGTGATGACGCCCAGCCCGGTGTGCGCGCGGCTGGACACGCCGGTCACGGAGATCGCGGAAACCTTGGTCCGCCGCGGGATCAGCGCGGTGGCCGTGGTCGATCGCCAAGGTGCGATTGCCGGTGTGGTGTCCGAACGGGACTTGCTGCCGTTGTTGCGCTCGGATCGCCGTCGCGGCTGGTGGCGCCGAAACCCGTCGCCGCCGCGTACGGCGCGGGACGTGATGACGAGCCCGGCGTTGACCGTGGCTGCCGGTGCGCCCGTTGCCGACGTCGCCGCGCGGCTGGCCGAATCGGGGCTGCGACGGCTCTTCGTCGTCGCCGCCGGGCGGCCGGTGGGTGTTGTCGCGCGGCGCGACCTCGTCGGGGTGATCTCGCGCCCGGACGCTGAGATCCACCGCGAGGTGACGGTCCTGCTGAGAGAGTCCCTGCGGATCGGGCCGGATCGTGCGCGGGTGATGGTCCACGCCGGTGTGGTGACGGTCGCGGGCCGAGCCGAGCGGCGCAGCGAGATCGCGTCCGTGACCAGTCTCATCGAAGCGGTGCCCGGGGTGGTCGAGGTGTGCAACGGCCTCGACTTCGTGTGGGACGACGTGACCCGATGAACGGAAAGCACCCCGCGGCGCGGCTGTCGCGCGCGGTTTACGAGAAGGAGCTCGCCCGGCTGCAGATCGAGCTGGTGAAGTTGCAGGAGTGGGTGCGCGCGGAGGGCGCGCGCCTGGTCGTGGTGTTCGAGGGCCGTGACGCAGCGGGGAAGGGCAGCACGATCAAGCGGTTGACCGAGCACCTCAACCCGCGGGTGGCGCGGGTCGAGGCACTGCCGAAGCCGACCGAGCGGGAGCGCACGCAGTGGTACTTCCAGCGGTACGTGGAATTGTTGCCCGCCGCTGGTGAGATCGTGCTGTTCGACCGCAGCTGGTACAACCGCGCGGGCGTGGAGCGGGTCCTGGGGTTCTGCACACCCGACGAGTACCACCGGTTCTTGCAGCAGTGCCCGATTTTCGAACGCCTGCTCGTGGGCGACGGCATCCTGTTGCACAAGTACTGGTTCTCGGTGAGCCGCGACGAGCAGGAGCGCCGGTTCCGGGCACGGATCGACGATCCGCTCCGGCGTTGGAAGCTGTCCACGACGGACCTGGAATCGGTGTCCCGGTGGGAGGATTACTCCCGTGCGAAGGACGACATGTTCGTGCACACCGACATCCCCGAAGCACCGTGGTACGTGATCGAAAGCGACCAGAAGCGGCGCGGGCGGATCAACATGATCGCGCACCTGCTCGCCGGCGTCCCTTACCACGAGATCCCGCGCGAAGCCGTGACCATTCCGCCGCGGCCCCGCGACAGCGGGTATGCCCGGACGGACCGGCGGTTGCAGCGCGAGGTCCCCGACCACGCGGCGACGCTGATGGAGCACTCCGCGCTTTCGTCCCGCCCGGAAGGGACTTCCTCCCCTGACCGCGCTCATCGCGGTTGAGCGACGGTGGAGTGAGTCACCGGTCCGAGGTGGCGGGAACGGAGGCACGTCGTGACGGGAACGACAGTCCGCGCCACCGTGGTGGTCGGTGCCGGCGAACCGGAGGCGGCTTTGGCCGCCGCCCGGTGGGCGGCGGAAGAAGGGGTGCGCCGGGAGTGCGTGCTCCGGCTGTTCCACGCCGGGCTGTTCGACCCGGCCGACCTCAGCGGCCGCGAATGGTCGTGGGAAGAACCGCTGCTGCTGGAGCGCGCCCATCGCGGGATTCAACGAGTCGAAGCGGCCGCGGAGGGCGGTTCGACCGGGAGCCGGTTGCTCGCTCATGCGATGTGCCCGGTCACCGTCGTTCATTGAGACATCAGGAGGAGAGCCGTGCGCGCACGGGACATCATGACCCGGCCGGTGGTCGTGGTCGGGCCGGCGACGCCGGTGCGGGAGGCGATCGTGCTGCTCATGGAGCACGGCATCGCCGCGTTGCCCGTGGTCGACGAGGAAAACCGCGTCGTCGGTTCGTTCACGGAGGCCGACGCGCTGTGCGGGGTTCTGACCGGAGAGCCGGTCGCGCCGGGCCGGCTCGTGGAATCCGTGATGACCAAGCCAGTCGAAGTCGTCGAGCTTGACACCGATATCAGCGACATCGCCGCCCGGATGCTCGTCGACCGGCTGCGCAGCATCCCGGTGGTCGACGCGGGCGGTCTGGCGGGGATTGTCAGCCGGCGAGACCTGCTGCGCCCGCTCGTACGGCACGACGACGCCATCGCCGCGCAGGTCCGCGGCTTGTTCAAGGACTACACGGGCCACCGCGACCTGTGGTCTGTCTCCGTCACCGCAGGTCTGGTGACTGTCTGCGGCACGTTCGCCGACGAAGCCGAACGACGGCTCGTCGCCGCTCTCGCGAAGACGGTCGAGGGCGTCACCGCGGTGGAACTTGCCGGCAACACCTGACTTGTGCGGCCGCGATTCAGGCCGTCGAACGTGATCTCGAGGAGGAGTGGTGCACGCACAACCCGGCGACTGGCTCGTAGTGAAGGGTGTTCGAGTCGACCTGCCCGAACAGCGGGGCCGGATCTTCGCCGTCGGAGGGCCGGACGGCACCCCTCCCTTCAGCGTCCGCTGGCTGGCCGACGACCACGTGTCGACCGTGTTCCCCGGCCCGGACGCCATCGTCGCGACCGAAGCGGAGATCACCGTGCGTGACGAAGTGGACCGTGCGCGGTTCGAGCGGTTGCGGGCGCTGTGGCAGTCGGGCGGAGGTGCGGACAGTGTCCCGGCGTGACGACCGCGTGGTGCTGGCCGGCGTGGACGGTTCGGCTTCGGCGCGGCACGCTGCGGTCTGGGCCGCCGAGATGGCTGTGCGGCGGGGCGCGGTGCTGAGGCTCGTGCAGGCGTACGTGCTTCCCTCGCCGGGCGTCTCGGGCACGGCTGTGACAGCTGTCCGCGAAGACTTCCGGGGCCGCGCCGAGTCGGGGGTGGCCGAGGCCGAGGGCGCTGTGTTGGCGAAGTGGCCTTCGGTGCGGATCGAGCGGTCTGTCGTGGAGGGCGGTCGGGTGGCCGTCCTGCTGCGAGAGTGTGCGGACGCCGAAGTGGTGGTGCTGGGCTCGCGCGGGCTGGGCGGGTTCACCGGGCTCTTGATCGGCTCGACCGCGGTCTCACTCGCCGCCCACGCACCGTGCCCGGTCGTCGTGGTGCGCGGGCGTCGGCCGGACGACCCGCCGCCGGTGGCCGGCCCGGTGCTTGCCGGGCTCGACGGGTCTCCCGACAGCAACGACGCTCTGGGTTATGCGTGCGAACAAGCCGCGGCCCGCGGCACCGCGCTCGTGGCGGTGCACACCTGGAACGAGATCACGCCGGAGGGAAAGTTGCGGGCAGCGGGCACCCGCCTGGAGGACGTCGCCGCAACCGAACGCCGGCGGGTCGACGAGCAGCTCGCGCCCTGGCGCGAGAAGTTCCCCGACCTCCCGATCGACGTCCTGGTCGTCCGAGGACGGCCGGTCCGGGCTCTTCTGGAGCTCGGAGCGGACGCCCAACTCGTCGTGGTGGGCAGCCGCGGCCGCGGCGGGTTCACCGGGATGTTGCTGGGCTCCACCAGCCAAGCGCTGCTCGCGCACTCCGCGTGCCCGGTCGCGGTCGTTCGCCCGGGCGCGCAACCTTCATGAACTTTCGCAGGGCGACGGCGCGGAGGCCACTCGCCGTGTCGCAGACGGTGTGCGCGCCGTGCCCTCAGGGCGGCTTGTGATCCGGTCCGCGGTGATCGGGATCCCCGAACCCGTGCGGGTGGGCAAATTCTCTTGTGGACAGTCGTGGCGGGACAGTGCCGGCGGTGCGGGAAGCCGTGGTCCGGGGACTCGGACGGCTCGCGACCGGTGACGTTGGTCCTTCGCGGTGGTGACTCCGGACCGGCGTGGCAGGCCTTGCCCGGTGGCTACTTTCGATGCAATGAAAGAAGGGGCGAACTCCATGCGTGCACGAGACCCGTTCGCGATGCCGATCGTCGACGGCCGCCGCCTGGTCGGGATCGTCACGCGTGGTGACGTGGTCCGTGTGCTCGCCCGGGAAGACAGTGTGATCTGCGCCGACGTGCAGCACCGGCTGGAGATCCACGGCGGCACCGGTCGCCGGAAGGTCGCGGTCCGCGAGAGGGTCGTGCGGATCGTCGAGCGCTACGACGACAAGACCGGTCGCCACGTCGCGACCCTGCTCGCCCTGCGCGCGCCGGGCGTCGTCGGTGCCGAGACGGTTTCGTCGGAGAGGACCCGTGGTCATGACAACGCACAACAGCAACACCGTGGTGGTCGGTGTCGACGGTTCGGCAGGTGCGGACGAGGCGGTCCGCTGGGCCGCGCGGCTCGCGTCCGGACGGGGGCTCGAGCTGGAACTCGTGAACTGCTTGCAGGGCGCTGCGCTCTACTACGGTGGCGGCCTGGCCGGAGGCGACGAGCTGTTCGAGCAATTTCGGCGGGAAGGTGATCGCCTCCTGACAGCGGCTCGCGAGCTGGCTCTGTCCGTGGACGCGGCCCTCACCGTGCGAACGGGCGTGCTCTTCGACGCTTCGACCACCGCCCTGCTCGACCGGTCGAGGCGGGTTCGGCTGATCGTGCTCGGCCGGACCGGCACCGGTGGCTTCGCCGGGATGCTGGTCGGCTCCACGGCCGCCACCGTGGCCAGCCACGCCGAGTGCCCGGTCGCGGTGGTCCGTGGGCGGCACGGCGATGGCCCGGTTCCGCTGGAGGGACCGGTTGTGGTCGGCGCGGACTGCACCCCGAACAGCGAGGCCGCCATCGCGGCGGCCTTCGAGGAAGCGAGTTTCCGCGGTGTACCGCTCGTGGCCGTGCACGCGTGGAACGACGTCACGTACGACTCCGCGGACAGCACGGCCCGCCTGATGCCCCAGCCGGAATCGCTCGAACCGACGGAGGAGCGGCTGCTGGCCCAGCGGCTGGCCGGCTGGCAGGAGAAGTTCCCCGAAGTGGCGGTCCGCCGGGCGTTGGTCCAGGACCGGCCGCGGCACGCGCTGCTCGCGGAGTCCGACCGGGCACAGCTGGTGGTGGTCGGCAGCCACGGCCGCGGCGGCTTCACGGGCATGCTTCTGGGCTCGACCGCCCAGGCGCTGATCCACCACTCGTCCTGCCCCGTGCTCGTGGTGCGGCCGGAGCCGAAGCGGTGACGGCTCTCGAGGCCACGGCCTCGACGCTTTCGCCGGTCGAGCCGGCCCCGGTCGACGCACAGTGGCGAGCGGCGAACTACCTGGCCGTGGGCCAGATCTACCTCACGAGCAACCCACTTGCTGCGTGAGCCGCTGGTGCCCGGCAGGTCAAGCCGCGCCTGCTCGGGCTCCGGGGGACCTCGCCGGGGCTGAGCTTCGGCTACGCCCACCTCAACCGTGCGATCCTCACCCACGACCTGGACGCGGTGTTCGTGACCGTCCCGGGCACGGCGGTCCGGCGCTGCTCGCGAACACGTGGCTCGAGGCGGTCGCGAATCCCGCTATCCGAACTGGATTCGCTGCTGCGTGGCGTCGGCTGGTGTAGTTGGAGGGCGACGAGCCCTCAGCGATGCACCAAGCGATGGCGGCGGCCCTCGACGCGTGGCCGACCCGGCGGCGCTGCGACGAAGTCGCGGCCGGCCCTGGCCGATGATTGTGCTGCGCTCACCCAAGGGCTGGACCGACCGGCCACTGTGGACGGAAAGCAGGTCGAGGGCACCTCGCGTGCCCACCAGGTGCCGCTCGCGCAGGTGCGCGAGGATTTCGAGCACCTCAGCGCGCTGGAGACATGGTTGCGGTCGTACCGGCCCGAAGAGCTGTTCGACGAACGAGGCTGCCCTACGGGTGCTCTCGATGGCCGACGACGGAGCGGGCCGCCGGCGGAACTCGTGGCGGGCGGACTGAGTAACGTGCACGACCGCGCGGAGTCGGCCGGCGGCCGGTTCACGCTCGATTCGCACCCTCGCCGCGGCGTGCGGATTCATCCGGGCTTGAGCCCCGACCACGCCGAGCTCGCGCGCTACCACGCCATCGGGCGCCGGCGCAGCCACCGCCGCTGGTTCTCGGCCGAGCCTGTGTCCGAAGTGGACCAGGCGGCGGTGTCGGCGGCGGGCGGCGAGGCGAGCGTGCGCGCGGGCGGCGCTCGGCCCCGAATCGCTGCCTGCCGCGGGGGCTGGTGCGCTGCGAAACGCCGGTGCCGGACGATGCCAGGCTCACCGCGCGGCTCGAAGCGGAGCACCTCCTGGTCTTCTGCACGGAGGGGGACAGCCGGCGCGAGCACCTCGCCGCCGGCGCCGTGTGCGCCCGGACGTGGCTGGAAGCGACCGCGCGCGGTCTCGCCGAGTCGGTCCTCACCCAGCGCTGCACCTGTGCGGTTTCCGCGAGCTGCTCGCCGAGCGGTTGGACCTGCCCGGACTGCCGCAGGTGATCTTCCGCTACGGGCACCCGGTGGATCCCGTGCCGCCTTCGCCTCGTCGCCTCCTTGCCGATCTGCTTCCGGACTGAACCGGGCCGGCTCGACCAGGAGACCATGATGACCACAGCGCTTTCCCCGTCGTCGGCGGGCTCTGTCGGCCGCGGTCCGCGCTCCGTCACCGCACGACGCCCCAGCCGTGGCGGTTCGTGGTCGACGGCCACCGAACCGAAGTGTGGCTCGACGGCGGCCTCCTGACCGTCGCCGACCCGGACTCCCGCGAGGCGCGGCGGGTACAACCTGCTGATCATGTTGCGGGTCAACGGGTTCGGTATCGCGCCGCGGATCATGCCCGAACCCGCGCAGCCGGATCTGCTCGCCGTCGTGCGGGTCGACGGCGACGCACGCTCGTCTCTGCCCGACCGGCAGCTCGCCGATGCCGTCTGGCACCGGCACACCAACCGCCGCCCGATGTCCGCGCACCCGGTGTCGCCGGTCGCACGGGCCCGGCTCAAGGCCGCCGCGCTCGGTGAGGGCGGCGTGCTGGAGTTCCTCGACGCGCCAGGCCGATACCCGAAGGTGACCGCGCTCGTCCGCCGGGCGGAGGCCGAACTGCCGCTCGACGCCGAGTTCCGCGCTGAAGCCGCTCAGTGGACGGGCCGTGATCCGAACAGCCCGGACGGGGTGCCGACGATAGCCTTCGGCCCACCGCCGGACATCCCCGGCATTCGGCCTTGCGTTCTTCGCACGAGAACCCGGCCATCGCCCCCGCTTGTTCGAGCAAGATCCGGTGCGGGCCGCGGTGCTGACCCGCGACCAGGGTGCGGCCGCCGAGGTGCGTGCCGGGCTGGTGCTGCAACGAGTCCTGCTGCCCGCGACCGCGGAAGGCCTCGCCGCGTCGGTCGTGTCGCAGCCGTTCGAGGCGCGTGGCACCCGGGCGCCTTTGCTCGACCTCTTCCGCGGCACCGGCCGTCCGCACACGCTGCTGCGTCTCGGGCACGGCCTGCCGGGGCGGCGTCCGGTGGCGGAGGTGACGACCGGCGCGCCCCTGACGTGCCTGCTCGCTGACCACCTGGTGCGGACTCGGTGTCCTATGAGGACCGCTCCTCGGCGGGCAGGACGCGCAGCAGGTCCTGATACGTCACGATGCCCACCAGCAATCCGTTGTCCTCGACCACGGGCAGCGCGCGCACACCTGATTCGGTCATGCGGTGCGCAAGCGCAGTGGCGTCGAGGTCTGGCGTCACGGTCGGGGCCGGGGTGCGCATGACTGCGGACACGGTGCGGTGGCGGCTGAGCAGGACGCCCGTGTCAGGGTCCCCGGTGGCCGCGTCGCCGGGGAATCCGGCCTGGACGAGGTCCCTTTCGCTGATCAGACCCACGAGCTTGGCCGAACGGGTGACCACGGGCAGGGTGGTGAAGCCGTGTCGCGTCATCAGGTGAGCGGCTTCGGCGAGCGAAGCGTCGAAAGTCACGCTGATCACTGGGGTGGTCATGATGTCACGCGTTCGCATGGCGTTCTCCGTTCCGGCGGCCCGGCGTAGGTGCCTCGACCCTGATGCCGGCGACCCGGGCGGGCCAAGGGTCTTTGGTCCCTGGCGGGCCGCCGGGTGGGGCGTGCGCCGGGGACCGGTGACCCGGCGAAGCGGGCAGAAGGCCTCTTCGGATCAGCCGACGCGCGGCCCATGCTGATGAGCGGAAACCGGCCCGTCGAAACGAAAGGCGCGAGACATGTTTCCGTCGGCGAACCGCTTGTCGCGGTGGCGGCACCTGCTCGTTCCCGTGCGCGGGTCCGTCGCACGGACTTCGGACCGGTTGCAGGCCGGTCTGGTACTCGTGGTGATCCTCGGGGCCCTCGCCGCGATCCCGTTCTCGGCGGCCGCCGGCTCGTCGGTCTACGCTTCGCAGAAGGCGGTCTCGGTGCGGGAACTCGCCGAGTACGTGCCGGTGACGGCGACGCTCCTCGCGGATGGCCCGCCGATTTCCGTGAGCGGCCGCAGCGGCGCCGTCGGCAGCACGATGCCGACCGACGCGACGTGGGACTCCGCCGACGGCGTCCGTCACGTCGGGAAGGTGGATGCGAACGAAGGCTCCCACCGTGGCGATACCGTGCCGATCTGGGTGGATCGCACCGGCGTCGTGGTCGAGCCGCCGCTGAGCGCCGCCGCCGTCGTGAACGCGACCGCGGCCGCGGCCGGGCTGTTGTTCGCGGTGTGCCTCGGACTGGCGGTGGTTTACGGGATCGCTGTCTTCGCACTGAACCGTTACCGCAGGGGGGAGTGGCAGCAGGAGTGGTTCGCCTTCGCGAGCAAGAAAGCGCGCTCGTGAGCCCGGGGCGGCCGATCGACGACCATGACCGCGTGCCGACGAGGGTTCGAGGATGGTGGCCGAACCGTCCGCGGAGCAGGAGGTAGTGATGCACACCAGGCAATGGCACGTCGAACTGTTTCTCAGCGAGAACGAAGGGCGGACGAACGCCACGGCCCGGCTGCGCACCGGGTCAGGTGCGACGCTCGACGCGGAAGGCACGGCGCGGCTCAACCCGGCTGACCGCGACGTCCCGGAGATCGGGGACGAGCTCGCCGCCGCCCGGGCCCTGAGCGCGCTCGCGCATCGACTGCTGGACGTCGCCGCCGAGGACATCGAAGGCATCACACACGAGCCTGCTCGGCTCGACAGGTGAGGAGGTGGACGGGATGCGCGCGATCGTCGTGTACGAGTCCATGTTCGGCGACACCGAAGAGGTCGCACGAGCGGTGGCGGACGGGCTGGATTCCGCGGAGGTCGTCCCCGTCGACCGCGCGCCACGCGATCTGATGGGGTGCGACCTGCTCGTGGTGGGCGCGCCGACGCACGTTCACGGCCTGAGCCGGCCGTCGACGCGCAGGGCGGCGGTGGAGCAGGCTCCGGGCGGGACTCGCACGCACGAGCCGGGGATGCGCGAGTGGCTGGGCGGTTTTCACGTCCTGCCTCCGGGAACGACCACGGCCGCGTTCGACACCAGGCTCCGCAAACCTGTCTGGCTGACCGGCTCCGCCGCGAGGGCGGCCGGCAAGCTCTTGCGCCGCCTCGGTCATCCGCCGGTGATTCCGGCGACGAGCTTCTTCGTCGAGGTGGTGAACGGCGAAACGCGGCTGGTGGACGGAGAACGAGCACGAGCTCGGGAGTGGGGCGAATCCCTCGCCCGGGCCCGGCGGACCGGGTCCGGCCGCGGCTTAGGGTCCGGCGTCCCCGGGTGCCCCGTCACCGGTCTGCAGGACCACCGATGGGCGCTTCGGCCGAGCGGTGGAAGCACACTACGGCGATCACTCCGGCGACGGCCGGCACGAGCCCGAGCCCGCACGGCCGCCCGGACCGCAGGACCTGCGGACGTCGCGGCGGAATCCGACCAAGGTAAAGCTCGTATCGCAGAGCGGACGGGAGTGGTGATGACGACGGACATGTGGAGGTGACGGTCCGCCCGCCCGCGGGACGTCCGGCGGCGGTGCCGCGATCACGGTGCTTCTGACGTTCGGGGGAAGTCTCTGGCAGCGGGAAGGAGGAGCATCGTTGACGAGAGGGAACAGGCATTGATCGAAGAAGACGCGCGGCGTGAGGTCGCCGCGTGGTACTGCGATCCGCCGGTGCATGCTGGTCGGTGAACGGCGCGCGATCGAGGAGAACGAGAAGACCGTTTTACCCGAATCGACACCTGAGTCCGGATGCTGACGGGCGAGCCCGAGCCGGTTCCCGGAATCGCGGCGGGACCCGGCTCGAACGACCGTTCATTCCGGCCGGCTGTAGGCGGCCAGGGCCCGGTCCCGCGCCTCCTGGGAGATCGTCCGCACCAGCGTGGCGTGAGCCGCCTGGGCGAAGGGGCGGGCGATTCGCCAGTACCGGCGGAACTTCAGCCAGCTCTGCGGGTCCGTCATCTGCACTCGGGAGTCGACGGTCAGCAGGCTGTGGTGGATTCCGTAAGGCCGCACGCCGAACGCGATCACCAGCTTTCCGTATCCGGGTTCGGAAAAAGCCGCGAAGTCGTCCGGGTCGACCCGGCGCCAGGTGGTGACCGGGCGCCAGAACTTCCCTGCGACGCCGACGGCGAATTCGGTGCCCGGGTGTTCGCCGAGGAGCGCCCAGTCGGAACCGCTGTCGAGGTCGTCGACGGTCAGTCGGGTGGGCTGCCGTTGCGGCCCGTGCCGCCGGTCGCGCCAGCGAGCGGGCAGCTCGCGAAACCGCTCCGCGATCGTCAGAAATCCACTGTGGATGTCCGTCAGGTCGAGGTCGCGTGCCGCCGCGTATGTTTCTTTGACCGGTGCGTCGACGATCTCGTGGCGCACCAATGAGAAGTGGGGGTGCGGGGCGAACCGGTCGACGAGCAGATCGGGTGCCTGCGGGTGGGAATCCGTCATGGTGCCTCCTCGGGCGGGTGTGGAGTTCCAGGCTGGGCGCGCCCCGGTGCGTGCGCTAGGAGCGGAGGGTATGTGCGTGGCCGATTTCGTCATCGCCGGAAGTGACTTCGTGCCCTGCCGCGGGCTGTGGTGGGACGCGACGGTGAGGAGCGTCGATCGAAAGGCGGCATGCCATGAGGATTCTCGTCGCGGTGGCGACCAGACATGGGGCCACGAGGGAAATCGCCGAGCAGATCGCCGCGACGGCCGCGGCTTCGCTCGAGGAAACCGGTGTCGCGACGGAGGCCGAGGTGCGCGATGCCGAGCACGTGACGTCGTTCGCGGGGAACGACGCGGTGGTGCTCGGCAGTGCGGTCTACTTCGGGCATTGGCTCGACAGCGCACGTCGGCTCGTGCACGAGCACCAGGAGGAGCTGCGCCGCGTCCCCGTGTGGCTGTTTTCCAGCGGGCCGGCAGGGGAGCAGGCGCACCCGGGTGAGGATCCGGTGGACGTCTCGGACGTGCTGGTCGCTTCGGGTGCCCGCGAGCACCGGCTTTTCGGTGGCCGCATCGAGCGCGCGAAGCTGCGCTTCCCCGAACGGGCCGTGGTCGCCGCGCTACGGGTACCGGACGGCGACAACCGTGACTGGCCGATGATCCGGGCCTGGGCGCGGACCATCGCCGGCGAGCTGGCCACGGCGCCTGTGCAGCGGCAGGGCCGGCGATGACAGGGCGAGCCCCGACGAGCCGCGGTCGTGCCCATTCTGGTTCGTGAAGCGATTTCCCGGCTCTGTCACACCCGATCTTCACGGCCTGTGTCGCCGGTGGACGCGGCCCGTTCGCCGGGCGCGCCGCGTGGACGACGTCAGGGGGTCGCGCCCGGCGATGAACACAAGCCGGCCAATCCGTCGACAACGCAGCCCAAGGGGATGGCTGTCGGGTTGATGTCCACAGCGAGCCTCGCCTTCGCCGTCAGCTCGCCTTGCGGCGGCGGTGTCCGCTGAGGGTAACCGGCGGCTCCGGCCCGGTCATCCTCCTGCGCGCACTCGTTCGTCCGGCCGATCAGGGAGAAGTGCTGCCATCGCCGTCAATGGCGGCGGTGACGCAGCGAAGCGTGGCCGCCCGCACGGCCCGGCCTCGTTCGCCCGGCGGGAGAGCGCGTGCGATCGTGACGGCGCCGACGACCGAGGCGACCAGTGCCCACGCGCGTTCTGTCTGCTCGTCCGGTGAGCCGGGCATGGCCGGAGTGAGCAACTCGACCAGGGCCGCCATCCGACGCTCGTAGGTCTCCCGAACGGCATCACTCGCGCGCGAGACGTCTCCGCTGAGCGCCGGCATGAGACACCCGTCCGCGACCGCCGCGCAGTGCTCGTCGCTCAGGTAGAAGTGGAGGAACTCCACGAGACGACGTCGGCGCTCACCCGGGTCGTCGGCCTCGATCACGGTGAACTCGGCACCGAGTTGCTCCTTCACCACCTGATCGAGGAACGCCTCCTTGCTGCCGAAGTTGGAGTAGATCGCCCCCGAGGTCACGTCGGCCGCCGCCGCGAGGCCGTCGACACCGACTCCGTGGAAGCCTTTCTCCTTCAGCGGGCGAGCTGCCGCGGTCAGGATCGCGGCGCGGGCCGTCTCTTTGTGGTCTTTCGGGTAGCGCACGTCGAGTCCTCGTCTTCCCACTTGCCTTCACGCTGCGACCACCATACGATAGCGGTCGTTATATAGCGATCGTTATCCAATGATGGGTCGCTGCCACAAGCCACGAGAGGTACGAGGACCGACATGTCTGCAAGCCACAACGACGCCCCCACCCGGACGGTCGACGTCGACGGAACGGCCTTCGCTTACCGGGAGGTCGGCGCCGGATCGGGCGTTCCGGTCGTCCTGCTGCACCACTTCACGGCCAACCTCGACGACTGGGATCCCACCGTGGTCGACGGCCTGGCTGCCGAGCGCCAGGTCATCCTCGTGGACCTGCGCGGGGTGGGCGCTTCGGGCGGCACCACGCCCGACAACGTCGAGGCCATGGCCGCCGACGCCGTCGCCTTCGTGCAGGCGCTTGGCCTGACGAGCGTCGACCTGCTGGGCTTCTCGCTGGGCGGCATGGTCGCGCAGGCCTTCGTCCAGCAGGAGCCGGGCCTGGTCCGCCGCCTGATCCTGGCCGGCACATCGCCGGCGGGCGATGCGGGACCGGCCAACGCCTTCGGGGTACTGCAGAGTTCGGTCGAAAAGGCCACCGCCACGGGCCGGCACCCGAAGCACGTCCTGTTCTTCTCCCAGACCTCGGCCAGCCAGGCCGCGGCCGACGCGTTCCTCGCTCGGCTCGACGAGCGCACGGCCGACCGGGACGCCGCGGTCACGAACGAGACCATCGGGGCCCAGGCCACCGCTTTGGCCAAGTGGGAGCAGAGCAGTTCGCCGACCGGCCTCGCGAACGTCTCCCAGCCCGCTCTGGTGATCAACGGTGACGACGACATCATGATCCCGACCATCAGCTCGTTCAACCTCGCGCACGTGCTGCCCCATGCCCAGCTGGGCATCTACCCGGACGCCGGTCACGGAGCCCTTTTCCAGTACCCCCAGCTGTTCGTCCAGCAGGTCCTGCACTTCCTCCGCGACTGACCGCCGCAGAAACGAGATCCGAACACCGGGTCGCGTGGCCGCGGCCCGGTGCTCCCCGTGACCGCAGCAGGCTTGCACTTTTCCTGCTCCGTCCGCGACGCTCTGCCGCCTCCCGTTGACGATGTTGAGTTCAGCGCGGCCAAACCCTTCTTCCGCGCCACCGCTGACATCGGTGGCCAGTGGGTGACCCACTTCGGCCGCGGCCACCAGTCGGATCTCCATGATCGGGTGGAGGGGTTCGGCCGCCCCCTGAGTGAGAGGACCGTCGGTTCCACGCAGCGAGAAGTCCCGCCCCTGGGCGTCGACACGGTGCGCGAGCTTCCCGGTGTCGGGCTGAACCTGGTTTCCTCGTCGCTGTTCACCTCCGGGGCCGGCTCCGTCGGCCAACACCAACGCCACGGTCTACGCCGTCGCGGAACGCGCGGCGGATCTGCTGCGGCAGAATCGCCGCTGACAAGGCCGCCGTACGGAGCAACTGCGTCGAATTGAAAGGTCAGTATGAGCGAACGCGTTGATGCACTCGAACGGACGACACCGATGTGCGAGCGGACGTCCCTGCCCCCGCTGTCGCTGCTTGGCGCGCTGCGGCGATCCGGCGAGTCCTACTGCGACCAGCTGACCGAACTGCCGGCGTACCTGGCCGGCACGAGCGCCCTCCGCGTGGTACCCGGCCTGACCGCGGTCCCGGCGCCGTGGTTGCTGGCATCGAGCGCCGAGAGCGCGGCGCTGGCCGGGGAGCTGGGCTGATGTTGTCCACACCGATCTACGACCCGGTATCGCGCGCGAGATCCCTCGAACTCGTCTGCTCGTAGTCCCGGGATCTACCGCAGCGTTGGGCGAGAACTCCGGCACAGGGATCGGTGGTCATGTCCCTGGTGCGATGAAGAACTCGAGAGCGATGTTGTCGGGGTCGCGGAAAGAGACGCCCGAGCCGTAATGCGCCTTCTTGATGCCGCCGTGGGTGATGGCGAGCTCGTCGAGGCGATCGCGCCACTGCTCGAGCTCCGCGAGGCCAGACAGTGCGAAGCCCACGTGGTCGAGGCCGGTGCGCGTCTCGGCGAAGCGGTCCTTCGACTCGCGGCCAGGGTGAGTGTGCAGACCGAAGAGCATTCCGCCGTCGAGGGCGAAGACCGTGTGGTGGAACTCGCCGCCTTCCTCGTCCTCGTCGAGTACGGGTTCGGCATCGAACAGGCGGCTGTACCACTCGGTGCTGCGCTTGAGGTCCGAAACCGTGATCGCGACGTGCTGCAGGCCGGGAAAAGCCATGTGAGCGACTCCGTTCCTTGGTCGGTATCGAATAAGGGCTCCGGGCCGGCGGCCACGCTGAATCCGGTTGTCCGGCGGGGCCTCGCATGAGCGACCGGCAGTACTAGGCGAGCAGCTTCCGTAGCCCGGCGATGCCGCTGCCGTACACGTCCTGGGCGAAGGTGCGGTTCAGCTCTTCCTCTTGACCCGCGTCGGCGTCGTACTCCGCCCACCACTCGACGAAGGACTCGCCGGTGTCGGTGACCGGGCTGACCCGGACCGTCGAAACGTAGCGGCGCACGCCGAACGGATTCGCCCCGGTGAACGCGTAGGTGAGCGTGCGACCAGGGTCGTCGAGGACGAGCAGCCGTTCGTCGAAGGGGTCGCCGCCCGCATCGAGGGTCAGCCTCCGGACGGCTCCGACCTGCCCGTCGACGCCGTCGGCGATCTCACTGTGGCCGACTGCCGGCAGGAAGGCGGAAACGTCGCCGAATGCGCGGACCTGGGCCCAGACCTTTTCGACGGGCGCGGCGACGACTCCGCTGGCGTACGGGCGCGGCATGGAAACCCCCAAATTGTCGGTCGAACACTCTCGTGCCGGCGCATCGTGGCAGCCGCTCGAAGGCCTGGAACGCACACCAGGCAGCAGAGAGGCCGTCACGAACTCGGAATCAGTGACTCGGCTCACGCTAACCGCAACGGATTCTCAACAGAAGATCTTTGTGACGACCGGCCGCGCCTGCCCGCCGAGCGGGAGGAGCGCCCCGTCGAACGGTTCACGCCCTTGTCGTCCGTGCCGATCAGCCACACCCGGCGCCATCCGGTTCAGGGCACCATCCACGAGAGCAAAGGGGTGGACTGCAGGTAGACGAGCACGCACATCACCGCGAGGAAGAGCACGCTCCAGAGGAACACCCTGCGGAAGAGATCGCCCTCCCGGCCGGACATACCCACCGCCGCCGCGGCGATGGCAAGGTTCTGTGGGCTGATCATCTTGCCGAGCACCCCGCCGGACGAGTTCGCGGCGGCGAGCAGGGTAGCGCTCAGCTCGGCCTTCTGCGCGGCGACCACCTGCAGTGCGCCGAACAAGGAGTTCGACGACGTGTCGGAGCCGGTCACGGCGACGCCCAGCCAGCCCAGGATCGGCGAAATGAGCGCGAAGATCCCACCGGCGCCGGCCATCCACGTGCCGAGCGTCGTGGTCTGCCCGCTCGCGTTCATGACGTAGGCCAGCGCGAGCACGGCCATCACGGTCACGATCGCGGGAGCGAGCTGGCGATACGTGGCGAAGTAGATGCGCAACGCGGTCGCGGGCCGGATCCGGATCACGGGAATGGTGAGCAGCCCGGCGATGATGAGCAGCGTGCCGGCCGCGGCGAGCCAGTCGAACTTGAACATCGGCAGCGTCGACACCTTCCCGCTCGCGGACGCGATGTGCAGCCCGGGCCAGGCGAAGGTGCGCGTGACGCTGGTCAGCGCGTGCTGGATCGCCGGGATCTGTGCGAGCCCGAACACCACGATGATGATCAGGTAGGGCGAGTAGGCGCGGAACACCTCGGCGCCGCTGTCGCGGCGGCCGGCTTCGGTGTCACCGTCACCGCCTCCACCCGATGGACCGTCGCGGCCCGCCCGGGGAGCCTGCCGGTCGATCGTGGCCGTCGAGGTCGCCGCCTCCGCGCGCCCGTCCGGGCCCGCGCCGGCGGTGCGGGTGACCTCAGGTCCGCCGGCCTCGGTGAACCCCTCGACCGGCCGCCAGACCCGCAGGAACAGTACGATCGCGCCGGCGCTCAGCAGCGACGCGACGATGTCGGTGAGCGGTGCGCTCACGTAGTTCGAGATCGCGAACTGCGCGACGGCGAAGACCACGCCGCAGACGAGCGCCACGGGCCAGGTCTGGCGGACCCCGCGGGTGCCGTCGATGATGAACACGAGCGCGAGCGGGACGACGAACCCCAGCAGCGGGGTCTGGCGTCCGACCATTGCGGACAGGTCGTGCAGCGGCAGGCCGGTGACGGTGGCCAGCGTGGTGATCGGCACCGCGAGCGCGCCGAAGGCGACGGGTGCGGTGTTGGCGACGAGTGCGACGACCGCGGCCTTCAACGGCCGGAAGCCCAGCGCGATCAGCATGACGCTGGTGATGGCGACCGGGGTGCCGAACCCGGCCAACGCTTCGAGCAGCGCACCGAACGAGAACGCGACGATCACGCCCTGGATCCGCTGGTCGTCGCTGACCCGCGAGAACGAGCGGCGCAGCACGTCGAAGTGTCCGGTGTGGACCGTCATGTTGTAGATCCAGATCGCGTTGATGACGATCCAGAGGATGGGGAAGAACCCGAACGCGGCACCTTCGGCCGCCGCGAGGAACGCCGGGCCGGCCGGCATCGGGTAGACGAAGATCGCCACCACGATCGCGACCGCGAGTGAGATCAGCGCCGCGAGCCACGCCGTCATCCGGAGGATGCCGAGCAGGACGAACAGCACGATCAGTGGGACAGCGGCCACGAGCGACGACCATGCGAGCGAACCCGCGACGGGATCGAGAATCTGCTGGTACATGTGCCACCTCACCGTTGAGGACGACAACCTGGGATCTGCCGGCTTACGCCCCGGATCGGGACCTCCCGACAGCGTCCGCTGCCAGGCCACGGATCGAGGCATCGAGGACCTCGACGGTGTGGGCGACCTTCAGCTGCGCGCCGAGCCGCTCGGCCGACGCGGCCAGCTGCATCAGGCAGCCCGGGTTGGCCGTCACCAGCAGGGGTGCGCCGGTGGCGAGAACGTTGCGCGCCTTGCGGTCCCCGAGTTCCCCCGCGGCCTCGGGCTGCAGGATGTTGTAGATCCCCGCGGAACCACAGCACAGTTCGGCTTCGGCGATCTCCCGCAGCAGAAGCTCCGGGATGTCCCGCAAGAGCGCCCGGGGCTGCGTGCGGATCGCCTGCGCGTGCCCGAGGTGGCAGGCGTCGTGGTACGCGATCATGACCGGCAGCGGGTGGCGGGCGGCCACCGTTCCCCGCTCCACGAGGAATTCCGTGATGTCGCGCACCCCCTCGGCGAATCCTCGCGCGCGCTCGGCGTAGGCGGGATCGTCGGCGAGGAGGTCCGCGTACTCCTTCATCGCCGAACCGCAACCGGCGGCGTTGACCACGACCTGCTCAACCCCAGTCGCCGCGAAGGTGTCGATCAGCTTGCGGGCAAAGGATTGCGCCTCTTCCTCACGGCCGTTGTGGACACTCAGCGCACCGCAGCACCCCTGCCCTGCGGGCGCGATCACGTCGAAGCCTTCGGCGGTCAGCACGCGGGCGGTCGCCGCGTTGACGCCCGGGAAGAACTCCCGCTGCACGCAGCCCAGGAGCATGCCGACGGTGCCTCGCTTCGCACCCTGGGCGCAGGACTGTTCCGGCACCTGCTCGAACGGCTCGAGCTCCGGTGCCAGCGACTCCAGCGCCGCCAGCGCCGGGAAAGTCCTGCGCAGCAAGCGGCCGCGGCGCAACCAGCGGCTGAGGCCGGTGGCCTGGTAGGCCCGCAGCGGACCGCGCAAGGCGTGCAACCGCTTGGCGTACGGGAATACGCCGAAGACCGCGCGGCGCATCAGCCGGTCGCGGGCGGGGCGGTGGTGACGCCGCTCCACCTGCGCACGGGTGGCTTCGATGAGCTTGTCGTACTGCACGCCGGACGGGCACGCGGTCACGCAGGCCATGCACCCGAGGCAGGCGTCGAAGTGCTGCACCATCTCCGGTGTCATCGGCTCGCCGCCGAGGCCCATTTCCATCAGGTAGATCCGCCCGCGTGGAGAGTCCATCTCCTCGCCCCACAACGTGTACGTGGGGCAGGTCGGCAGGCAGAACCCGCAGTGCACGCAGTCACCGACGAGCGCCGCCGACGGCGGGTGGTGGTCATCGAAGGCAGGTTCGGACATTTAGATCCCTCCGGCGAAGCGACCGGGAGCGAGCCGGTGCTCGGGGTCGAACTGGTCTTTCACCCGGCGCATCAAGCTCAACCCCCGTACCGGCCCCCACGGGTCGAGCGCCGCCTTCACCGCAGGCGGAGCGTCCAGCACGACGACATCCCCGCCCCAGGTGGCCGACCGGTCGCGCAAGACCTGGACCAGCTCGGCGATCACGGCGGGCTCGGCGGCACCCGGCACCGCGGCGTACAGGAGACCGACGCCGGCCGAACCACGGGCCGAGACCGGTACGCCGTGACGCCGCGCCTGCTCGTCGAGCGCGTTCAGCAAGGCCGGCAGGCCCGTGATCCGGTGTGTGAGGCGCAGGGCCACGTCGCCTCGCCGCCAGGGGGCTCGGCCCCACCACTCCGGCGCGGCGTCGCACGGTTCGGCGCCGTCCCCGAGGAGTTCGAGGAACTTCGCGACCCGGCCGGCGACTCCCTGCGCAATGCCCTCGACGAGCACCGCGAGCGTCCCCGTCGCGCCGGCCGGGCGGTCGAGTTCGACCGCGTTCGGCACGAGCTGGGTGTGCAGAACCCGCCGCAGACGCTCGTACGCGACGCCTGTCGAGTCCACCGGCACCACGACCCAGCGAGCCACCGCCGGTCGCGGGTGCAGCCGGAACACCGCCTCGGTGACCAGGCCGAGCGTTCCCCAGGATCCGGTGAACAGCTTGCCCAGGTCGTAACCCGCGACGTTCTTCACGACCTTTCCGCCGGCCTTCGCCACCACGCCGTCGGCCCGGACGACCGTGATACCGATGAGCAGGTCGCGCACCGCGCCGTGGGAGAAGCGCAGCGGGCCGGAAGCGGCGGTCGCGATGAGCCCGCCGGCCGTTCCGGCGTCGGCCGCGCCAGGCGGCACCACGGGATCCGCTGCCAGCCGCTGACCCGCGGGGGAGAGGCGGTCCTGCAGCGTCGCGAGGCGCAGGCCCGCGTCCACGTGAACGACAAGGTCGCCGGCGCGGTGCTCGACGACGCGGTCCATGCGGCCGGTGTCCACGACCAGGTCGGCCTTCGCGGGCCGCTGTCCCCAGCCGAGTTTCGTCCCCGAGCCCCGGACGACGACGGCGAGCCCGTTGTCAGCGGCGATCCGCATGACGGCTGCCGCTTCCGCGGTGCTGCCCGGTGCCGCGACGAACGACGGCGCGATGCCGTCGACCTCGTCACCCACCTCCGCGGGTCGGGCATGCTTCGCGGTCGCCGCGCACAGCGCGTCCAGCATCGCCGGATCGGGCCCGCTCATCAGAAGACCTCGGCGATTCCGGCTTCCTGCAAGGGATGCGCACCCTTGTGCCGGCCTGGCACCTCACCGCACAGCCGCGGCGTCGGGAACACCTTGCCGGGATTGGCCAGCCCGGCCGGATCGAAGGCGCAGCGCACCAGCTGCATCGTGTCGAGGTCCGCCTCGGTGAACATCCGCGGCATGAACTTCGCCTTGTCCGACCCGACGCCGTGCTCGCCGGTGATCGATCCGCCGTACTCGATGCAGAGGTCGAGGATCGCCCCCGAAACCTCCTCGGCGCGCTCGGCTTCGCCGGGCACCGCGTCGTCGAACAGCACCAGCGGGTGCAGGTTTCCGTCCCCGGCATGGAAGACGTTGGCGACCCGGACTCCGCTGCTGCGCGAGAGCTCCGTCATCCGGTGCAGCACCTCGGGCAACGCGGTGCGCGGGATGACACCGTCCTGGACGATGTAGTCGGGACTGATCCTCCCGACGGCGGCGAACGCCGACTTGCGCCCCTTCCAGAACAACGCGCGCTCCACGTCGTCCTTCGCGATGCGGATCTCGAAGGCCCGGTGCGTGCGGCAGTGCCGCTCGACCTCCTCGAACTGCCGCTCGACCTCGTCGGCCGGTCCGTCCAGTTCCACGATCAGCACCGCGCCCGCACCACCGGGGTAGTCACAGTGCACGGCCGCTTCGGCCGCCTCGATCGCCAGCGCATCCATCATCTCGATCGCCGCGGGCACGACTCCGGCGCCGATGATCTCCGAAACCGCCGCTCCGGCGTCGTCGGTGCTCGGGAAGGCCGCGAGCAACGTGCGGACCGCTTCCGGCAGCCGGGTGAGCCGCACCGTCACCTCGGTGGCGATGCCGAGCGTGCCTTCCGAACCCACGATGGCCCCGAGCAGGTCGTACCCGGTCGGATCCGGCGCCTTGCCGCCGAGCCGCATGGCTTCGCCGTCGGCGGTCACGAAGGTGATGCCGGTGACGTGGTTGGTGGTGAAGCCGTACTTCAGGCAGTGCGCGCCACCCGAGTTCTCCGCGACGTTGCCGCCGATCGAGCACACCTGCTGGCTCGAGGGATCCGGCGCGTAGTAGTAGCCCTCGGGCTTCGCGGCCCGGGAAACGTCCAGGTTGATCACCCCTGGCTCGACCACCGCACGCTGGTTCTCCTGGTCGATCTCGATGATGTGGCGCATCCGCGAGGTGACGATGAGGACCCCGTCGGCGCGCGGCAGCGCACCACCGGAGAGGCCCGTGCCGGACCCGCGCGCGACGAACGGCACCTCGGCCTCGGCGCAGGCACGCACGGTCTCCACGACGGCGGCCGTGTCCCGAGCGAGCACGGCGAGCGCGGGAGTGACCTTGTAGTGCGCGAGGCCGTCGCACTCGTAGGTACGCAGCCGATGGTGATCGTCGATGACCGAATCAGGACCCAGCGCCGCCCGCAGGCGCTCGGCCAGCGCCGCGATACCTGGTCGCACATCTCGTGGCTCGTAGGTCGTCATGCGCGCCCTCCCAGCCCGCTTGACTGTGGATACGGACGGCTTTTGAGCTACAGAAAGTAAACTCTGCCTTTCGGCACCGTAAGACGCTCCGGAAGGCCAGTCAACTCGAGTTCTCGGGCGGGGGACAGGGCCTCGCGGGTCGCGGGGGAAACCGCAGGTGGGCCGCGTGCGGCTACCCGGCCAAGCGCCGGATGCTGGGCCGTGCGGTGATCACGACCGAGCCGCCGCAACTCCAGCACTCGACCGCCATCCCCGGCGGAGTCCGCCCGGCGACCTCGCAGCTGGCGCATTCCCACGCGGTGAGGACGACGAACTCCATCGAGCCGTCGTCGTCGGACTTCGCTTCCACGACGCTCCACCGTTTTCTTGATCAGCATTGGTTCGACGCCGTAACAGGCAGCCGGTGCAGGACGAGGCAAGATAACGAAACGATATACCTTAAGTCAAGCCGGAGCGTGGTTTTTCGTTGCCCTTGACATCCCTGCGCGGCGTGCGAATACGCTGCGCACAGCGCGATCCCGTTCGAGATGCGGCGTCGGGCCAGTGCCGTCCTGGTCTCGGGAGTGGCCGAACGTCCTCGTGAGTCCGCCCGGGCCGTCACGGAAAGTAGCCCGCAAGCAGTCGGTTTGGCGACCGCAACCGCGATGGCGATCAGCGCCGGCCGGAGTCGTCGATGCTTGCTCGGGGCGTGGGTACGGATCGCCGGACAGCGAAGGTCTTTTCGCAGAATTTCATATCGTCGGCGAACTCAGGTTTTTGTAAATTCAGGCGTCGGTTTTTCTGCCGAACGTCGCCGAATATGACCAGGAGGTTCACACGTACTGACCAGAGAACGGCGGGCGAATTGGATCGAGGGCCCGCAAACAGAGGAGAATTCGCATGCCAGAAGTAGTGTTCAGCGTCGACCAGACGAAATCCATGCGCGATCAGGCCGTGCCGGGCCACAACCGGTGGCACCCGGACGTGCCGGTCGCCGCGATGGTCCGTCCCGGGCAGGAGTTCCGGGTGGAGTGCCGGGAGTGGACCGACGCCCAGCTCGGCAACAACGACTCGGCCAACGACGTGCGCGACGTTGACCTGAACCGCTGCCACATGCTCAGCGGTCCCATCGGCGTCGAAGGCGCGCAGCCCGGCGACCTGCTCGTCGTCGACATCCTCGACCTCGGCCCGGTTCCGCAGGAGACCGGCGACGCGCCGGGGCAGGGCTGGGGCTACACCGGCGTGTTCGCCAAGGCCAACGGCGGCGGGTTCCTGACCGACTACTTCCCCGACGCCTACAAGGCGATCTGGGACTTCCACGGTCAGCAGGCCACGTCGCGCCACCTGCCGGGCATCCGGTACACCGGAATCACCCACCCCGGCCTGTTCGGCACCGCGCCTTCGGCCGAGCTGCTCCAGCGGTGGAACCGCAGGGAGCAGGCGCTGGTCGACCGCGAGCCCGACCGCGTACCGCCGCTGGGCCTGCCGCCGTTGCTCGACGGGACGCTCGCCGGAACGGCCGACGGGTCGACCGCGGACCACATCGCCCGCGAGGGCGCACGCACGGTGCCGGCCCGGGAGAACGGTGGGAACCACGACATCAAGAACTTCACCCGGGGGTCGCGGGTCTTCTACCCGGTCTACGTCGACGACGCCAAGTTCTCCGGCGGAGATCTGCACTTCAGCCAGGGCGACGGCGAGATCACCTTCTGCGGCGCCATCGAGATGGGCGGGTACATCGACTTCCACGTCGACCTCATCAAAGGCGGCATGGAGAAGTACGGCATCACCACGAATCCGGTGTTCATGCCGGGAAACGTCGAACCCCGGTATTCCGAGTTCCTGTCGTTCGTGGGCGTCTCGGTGGATCGGGAGACCGACGAGAACCTCTACCTCGACGCGACCATGGCCTACCGCAATGCCGCCCTGAACGCGGTGGAGTACTTCAAGAAGTGGGGCTTCACCGGTGAACAGGCCTACCTGCTGCTCGGCTCGGCGCCCATCGAAGGCCGGATCAGCGGCATCGTGGACATCCCCAACGCGTGTTGCACGCTCTACGTGCCCACGGAGATCTTCGATTTCGACGTGCGCCCGACGAGCGAGGGCCCGGTGAGGGCCGATCGCGGACAGTGCGCGGTCACGTCCTGACCTGCAGAGCGGGTTCAGCGAGGCCGGACCTCGTTCGGTGTCGACCGACAGTGGCGAAACGCTCGGCTGGGACTCTCAGCCGAACGTTTCCCTGGCTGTACTGCCTGAGCGAACCGTGCACGACGAACGCCACCGGTCGCCCGTGATCGGTCGCGCGGAACCGGTTCGGATGGCAGGCCGCCGCAACGGACCGGGCTCCGAGCTCGCTGCCGGTCATCGTGGCGACGAATGCGGCCGGTGGTCCGGACATCTACGGCACGGCATCTGCCCGCCGCGTCCGGGCCGGATGCACATGGAGCGGGTCTGAAAATGCTGCGCTCCCGGTGATTCACCGTGTGGAGGACGATCGCGGGTCGGCAGACGGCGGCAAGTCGGTGGCCGAAATGGACAAACAGCGCTAACGGGACAGCGGTCTGTCGACCTTTCCTGAACGCGCACTGATGCGGTCCGACGTACTCTTGTTCCCGGATGGGCCAACGGAACGCGCCGCCCGGTTCGCACCGGACGTGCCGTCGTCTCCACGCTCTCAGTGTCCTCGCACGGCCAGGCGACGAGGTGACGGCGATGTGCCCGACCGAGCGCGAAGGAGGCTGTGCGTGAGCCCCGATTCACCGTGCGTCGTCGGCAAGCAAGCCGTCCTGCCGCCCGTGGCGCGCCGGCTCCCGGCGCGAACGCGGCTGGCGATCGCGGCCGGGCGGCTCGGCGCGGCGATCTCGCGGGGGATGGGTCTCGGCAACGGCGGCGTCATCGGCGGGCGGATCGCACTCACACTGGATCCTCGCGTGCTGAGCCGGATCGGCGGCGGTCGGACAGTGGTGCTGGTGACCGGCACCAACGGCAAGACCACCACCGCGCTCATGCTCAGCCGGATCCTGGAGACGCTGGGCCAGGTCGCCACGAACAGCGACGGCGCGAACATGACCGACGGGGTAGTCGCCGCCCTGGTGGACAACCATCAGGCGCCCTTGGCGGTCCTCGAAGTCGACGAGACCTACGTGCCCGCCGTCGCCGCGCAGGTGCACCCGGCCTGCCTCGTGCTGCTCAACCTCAGCCGGGACCAGCTGGACCGGGTCGGCGAGGTTCGGACGACCGAACGGGCGTTGCGGGCGGTCGCCGCGGCATTGCCGGACACGACCGTGGTCGCCAACTGCGACGATCCACTGGTCACCTCGGCCGCCCTGGGCTCGGCTCACCCCGTGTGGGTCGGCGCGGGACAGCGGTGGCACGCCGACGCCGTGGCCTGCGCCCGATGCGGCCGAGCCGTGGTCCGGCAAAACACCTGCTGGCACTGTGCGTGTGGTCTTACCCGGCCGGATCCGCTGTGGACACTGACCGGTGATGCCGTGCAAACCACGGCGGGCTCGAAGATCACGCTCGGCCTCCGCCTGCCGGGCCGGGCCAACGCCGCGAACGCCGCGATCGCGGTGGCCACCGCCGCTCGGCTCGGTGTCCCGCCGGAGGTCGCCGTCGCACGACTTCGCCCGATCGCCGACGTCGCCGGCCGATACCGCCAGGCTCGGGTGTCCGGGCGCAGTGTGCGGGTGATGCTGGCGAAGAACCCGGCGTGCTGGGAGGAAACGTTGCCGCTGCTCGACTCCCGGTTGCCGGTCGTGATCGCGGTGAACAGCGGTGAGGCCGACGGGCGGGACATGTCGTGGTTGTGGGACGTGCAGTTCGAGCAGCTGCGTGGACGGCAGGTCGTGGCGGCCGGCGAACGGGCGACCGATCTGGCCGTCCGCCTCACTTACGCCGAGGTGCGGCACACGCTCTGCCCCCGTCCGTTCGCCGCGGTCGACTCACTGCCGCCCGGCCCGGTCGAGCTCGTCGCGAACTACACGGCGTTCCGAGATCTCCGGCAGCAGCTCGGCGATGACTGAGTCAGCCGTCCGGATCGGGGTGCTGCTGCCCGACATCCTCGGCACCTACAGCGACGGCGGCAACGCCCAGGTGCTGCGGCGGCGATCGCAGTGGCGGGGCATCGCCGCGAGCGTGACGGAGACCCGCCACGGCGAGGCGGTGCCGTGCTCGCTCGACCTGTACTTGCTGGGCGGTGGCGAAGACGATGCCCAAGCTCTTGCGACGGCGCACCTGCACGAGCATCCCGGACTGCAGCGGGCGGTCACACGAGGTGCCGTGGTGTTCGGCGTCTGCGCCGGGCTTCAGGTCCTCGGCATGAGCTTCACGACGCCCGACAACGTCTCCCATCGGGGTCTGGGCCTGCTCGACGTGGTGACGTCTCCCGGGCGGGGGCGTGCGGTGGGGGAGATCGTCGTCGACGTCAGACCCGAGCTGACGGCACAGCCCCTCACCGGCTTCGAGAACCACCTCGGCCGCACGCTCGTCGGCCCCGGCAGCTGTCCGCTCGGCTCGGTACGCACCGGCGTCGGCAACGGGGATGGCACAGAGGGCGCGGGAACCGGCCGGGTACTGGCGACCTACCTCCACGGCCCGGTGCTGGCGCGCAACCCCGCGCTGGCCGACCGGCTACTGGAATGGGTGCTCGGCACCCCGCCCTCGCCGCTGGCCCTGCCGGAGGTCGATGCCTTGCGGGAAGAACGATTGCGCGCAGCCATGCACGGCCCGCGGTGGTGATCCCCCCCGGACACCCAGCGCTCGCGTCGGACCATCGCAGCACGAACCACGGCCGGCAGCCCGAACGGTCGGCGTTGCACCGGGGGTGAAATCACCAGGGCGCAGGCGCGGAGTCGCCTGACTTCACGGCGACTCAGACGTCGATCCGGGCCGCGCACCACCAGCCGCGTTCGGTGCGCTCGCACCGGACATGCCGCCGGGACACGGCTTTCGGAATCGCCCCGGTCGGGATGACGGCGCCGAGGTCGGTCATCTGGCAGCGCAGCCGCACCGTCGAGCCGTCCACGACGATCCCCTCCGCGGTGACCGGGATCAGGCTCCTGGTCCGCATCATGAGGATGACCTTGTCGAGCAACGCGACCAGCACCGAACCGTCCGTCGCGCCGCAGACCTCGAACGACCAGGCCGCGGACCCGCGGTGCAGACGTGTACGGGCGAAACTCTCCACCAGCGCGCGGACGGCTTCCGTCAGGCACGCTTCCCGCGTCGGTCCCCACGCTTCGATACGCAGGTCAGCGGCGTGCACGACGCGTGGCGTAGCGCGGGCGTCCTGCTTTGGCAACGGTTTCCGGTCGAACCTCCCCACCAGTGCAGCATCCGGGCGAGGGCCCGTGTCCGGCTTCACCCGGACCAGGCGAACCTTGGGCCCGGCCGAACCCGGCGCGCCCGCATCGGGTTTGGACCGGTCGAGTTTCACCAGTGGTGACCGAGTGGCCGGTTTTCCGGCCGGATCAAAAACACCGGCCTCTCCTCGGTAGGAAAGTTGCGGTCGGTCGGCTGTGTTCGTGACCGTGTGCCGGGAAGTGGTGCATCCACACAGTGCGGTGCTCGCGTGCAAACTTGCGCAGGTGACAGCCCTCTTGACGGAATGTGAATTCGGACACACCCTGTAGGGAGGTGTGAGGGAGCCGTCGAGCGCAGACCGCCTCGGAGATCCTCACGCAGGGGAGGTCCATGTGGGGACCACACCGGGCGAACAGCCACCGTCGAGCGAACCCTCTTGGCAGCAGGGCAATCCTGCCCATCGGATCAGCTATCCCACCCCGAGTACCGGGCGCACCGTGCTCGTCGCCGCCACGGCGGCGCTCGGCGGTTTCCTCTTCGGCTACGACACCGCGGTGATCAACGGCGCCGTCAAGGCGGTCGGGGAAACCTTCAACGCGTCGCCGTTCGTCCTCGGGTTCGCAGTCGCCGCTGCGCTGATCGGCTGCGCGATCGGCGCCTGGTTCGCGGGTGCGATCGCGGACCGCTACGGTCGGATCCGCGTCATGTGGCTCGCGGCGATCGCGTTCGCGATCAGCGCGCTGGGCAGCGGCTTCTCGTTCTCGATCTGGGAACTGGCGTTCTGGCGGTTGGTCGGAGGCCTCGGTGTCGGTGCCGCATCCGTGATCGCTCCCGCCTACATCGCGGAGATCTCGCCGGCGCACCTGCGCGGCAGGCTGGGCTCGCTGCAGCAGTTGGCCATCGTGTCCGGCATCTTCGTAGCGTTGCTCGTGGACTACGCACTGGTCGCCGGATCAGGCGGCGCGCTGGATCCCCTGTGGTTCGGCCTCGCGACGTGGCGGTGGATGTTCCTGTCGCTGCTGATTCCCGCCCTCGCCTACGGCCTCCTGGCCTTGACGATCCCGGAGTCGCCGCGACACCTGGTCCAGAAGGAGCAGCTGGCCAGAGCGGCAGAGGTGCTGCGACGGTTTGTCGGCGGAGACGTCGACGCGAAGATCACGCAGATCATCCGGACGGTCAAAGGAAAGACCGAACGCACCGGCTTCGTGACCGTCCGTGGCCCGAGGCTGGGGTTGCTGCCGATCGTCTGGATCGGCATCGGACTGTCGATTTTCCAGCAGTTCACCGGCATCAACGTGATCTTCTACTACTCCTCGGTGCTGTGGCAGGCGGTGGGGTTCAGCGAGCAGAACGCACTGGCGATCACCGTGATCACGTCGGTGACCAACATCCTCACCACGGTCATCGCCATCGCACTGGTCGACCGGATCGGCCGCAAGCCACTGCTGGTGATCGGCTCGATCGGTCAGTTCGTCTGTCTGGGCGTGCTCGCCCTGCTCTTCGGCACCGCGCCGATCGTGAACGGCACGCCGGACCTGGGTTCGGCCGGGCCGATCGCGCTCATCGCCGCCAACGTCTACGTCGTGTTCTTCGGAGCGACGTGGGGCCCCGTGGTGTGGGTGCTGCTCGGTGAGATGTTCAGCAACAAGATCCGCGCGATGGCCCTGTCCGTCGCGGCGGCTGCGCAGTGGCTGGCCAACTTCGCCATTTCCACGACCTTCCCCGCGCTGTCGGATGTCGGGCTGGGACTTGCCTACGGCGTCTACACGTTCTTCGCCTTCGCGTCGATCTTCTTCGTGATCAAGTACGTCAAGGAGACGAAGGGGCGTGAGCTGGAGGAGATGGCCTGACGATGACCGAGTCGACGTCGACGGTCCGAGAACTTCCCGACGCACTGCGCGACGGTGATCGGTTCGCCGAGCGGTTGACCGGCCGACGCCCGGCGGTGTTCCTCGACTACGACGGTGTGCTGGCCCCGATCGTGAACCATCCCGAGGACGCCCTGATCTCCGACCGCATGCGTGCCACGGTGCGCGCGCTGGCCCTGCGCTGCCCGGTGTGCGTGGTCAGTGGCCGAGACCGGCTCGACGTGCAGCGGTTGATGGGGATCGACGACCTGGTGGTAGCAGGCAGCCACGGCTTCGACATCTGGAGCCCGGCCGCCGGCGAAATCCACCACGATGCCGCGAGCGGGTTCGAGGACGTCATCGGCGAGGTCACCGATCGCCTGCGCACCGAAACCGGCTCGATCCCGGGCGTGGTGATCGAACCGAAGAAGGCCTCGGTTGCGGTGCACTATCGGCTCGTCGACCCGGACCGGCGCCAACGGATCGCCACCGTGGTCGAGACCCTCCTCGCCGAGCATCCGGACCGGCTGAAGATGACGCCGGGCAAGATGGTCTACGAGCTTCTGCCGAAGATCGACTGGCACAAGGGCAAAGCCGTGCTCCACCTGCTCCGCGCCCTGCACCTGGACTCGCCGGACGTGGTCCCGATCTACCTCGGCGACGACATCACCGACGAGGATGCCTTCCGGGCACTGGCCGATCGTGGTGGAGTCGGCATCTTCGTCGGCCGGGCCGACGACCCCGAAGTGGCCGATCGCAGCACGTCGGCCGACTTCGCCCTCTCCTCCCCGGAAGAGGTCGCGCAGCTGCTGTCCACTCTGGCCGTCGGTGACGGCCCGCCCCCGGACGAGCGGAAATCCGTGTCCGACTGCGTGCTCGTCTACGACCACTTCGATCCCGGCGTCGAAGGTCTGCGGGAGTCGCTGACGTCGACGGGCAACGGATACTTCTGCACCCGCGGCGCAGCCGAGTGGGAGGACGCCGGCAAAGTCCACTACCCGGGCACCTACGCGCACGGTGGTTTCAACCGCGAGACCACCATCCTCGGGGGACGCCCGGTGCAGAACGAGGACCTGGTCAACCTGCCGAACTGGCTGGTGCTCAAGCTGCGCATCGAGGGCGAGGAGGCGATCAGGCTCGGCAACGTCGAACTGATCTCCTACGAGCACTCCTACGACATCCGGCTCGCGACCGTTCAGCGCGTCCTGCGCTTCCGCGACCGCGCCGGACGGGAGACGACGCTGCGCAGCCGCCGCTTCGTGAGCATGGCCCACAGCCACCAGGCCGGCATCGAGTGGACGCTGACGCCCGAGAACTGGTCGGGTCGCGTCGAGGTGATCTCCGGGCTGGACGGCCGGGTGACCAACCAGATGGTCGCCCGCTACCGCGAGCTGGAGGGGCGTCACCTCGACCCGGTGTCTCCGCGCACTTTCGGTCCGGAGACCATCGCGTTGAAGGTGCAGACCCGGCAGTCGGACATCTACGTCACCGAGGCCGCCCGCACCCGCGTCTTCCTCGACGGCGAGCAGCTTCCGGTGGAGCGCACCCTGGATCAGATGGATGACTACATCCAGCAGGTGATCACCTTCGACGTGGCGCGGGGCCGGCCGGCTCGGGTGGAGAAGATGGTGTCGCTGTTCACCTCGCACGACAACGCGATCACCGAAACGCTGGCGGCCGCGGGCCGGGGCGTCCTGCGCTACCCGGACTTCGCCGAGGCACTGGTGGAGCATGCTTCGGCGTGGACGGAGCTGTGGGAGGTCTGCGACCTCGAGCTCCCGCGGGAACCACGGGTCGAACTGCTGCTGCGGTTCCACGTGGCGCACGTGTTGCAGGTCTGCTCCCGGCACACCGCACGGCACGACGCGGGTGTCCCGGCCCGGGGGCTCAACGGCGAGGCTTACCGCGGGCACGTGTTCTGGGACGAGCTCTTCATCCACCCGTTCCTCAACTTCCGGCTGCCCGGCATCACCCGCGGCTTGCTCCTCTACCGCTATCGCAGGCTCACCGAGGCCCGCGCGGCTGCCCGGGAAGCCGGCTTCCAGGGCGCGATGTTCCCGTGGCAGAGCGGCAGTGACGGCACCGAGGAGACCCAGGTCGTCCACCTCAACCCGCTCTCCGGTCAGTGGGACCCCGACCTCAGCCACAACCAGCGCCACGTCAACGCGGCCATCTTCTACAACGTCTGGCAGTACTACCAGGCCACCGACGACCGGGAGTTCCTGCGCGACTACGGCGCCGAGCTGATGCTCGAGATCGCGCGGTTCTGGGCTTCGATCGCCCGGTACGACCCGGAGCGCGACCGCTACGAGATCCACGGCGTGATGGGACCCGACGAGTTTCACGAGCGCTATCCCGGCAGCGAAGAGGGCGGATTGCGCAACAACGCCTACACCAACGTGATGGTGGCCTGGATCGCCGACACCGCACCGCGGGTGCTGAGGCTGTTGCCGGCCAGCCGCCGCGCCGCGCTGCGCGCCCGCCTCGGACTGACCGATGACGAGCTGCACACGTGGGACGAGATGAGCCGCAAGATGTACGTGCCGTTCCACCCGGACGGCATCATCAGCCAGTTCGAGGGCTACCTGGACCTGGACGAACTCGACTGGGAGCACTACCGGGCCGAGCATGCCAACATCCAGCGGCTGGACCGGATCCTCAAGGCGGAAGGCGAAGAACCCGACCGCTTCAAACTGGCCAAGCAAGCCGACGCGGTCATGTTGTTCTTCCTGTTCTCCGACGAAGAGCTCCGCACTCTCTTCCGCCGGCTCGGCTACGAGCCCGATGCGGAGCTGACCCGGCGCACGATCGACTACTACGACCGGCGCACCTCCCACGGTTCGACGCTGAGTCTCGTCACCCACGCCGGCGTGCTCGCCGCGCTGGACCCGAAGAGTTCCTGGGACCGGTTCATCGTGGCGCTGGAGAGCGACATCGGTGACGTCCAAGGAGGAACGACCAAGGAAGGCATCCACATGGGTGTGATGTCCGGGACCTTGGACCTGCTGCAGCGCTACTACGTCGGCAGCGCCGTGCGGGACGGCGTGCTGTACTTCGCGCCGACCCAGCTCAACCGGCTCGACGGCCTGGTTTTCTCGATGCAGTACCGCGGCGTGCCGCTGCGGGTGTCGATCACGGGCGACGAGCTGACCGTCTTCGCGCTTCCCCAGGGCTTCCGCGGGCCGGTCTTCATCGGCGTCGGAGACGAGGTCCACGAGCTCGGGGCGGGGGACAGCCGGGTCTTCACCCTGTCCCACGAATCCGGACCCGCAACCCGGGAGAGCCACCCGGGCCACGCGGAAGGGAGTCACCATGGCGAACGGCTTTGAGGGCGCGATCTTCGACGTCGACGGCGTGCTCGTCGACTCCCCGCACGAGCGGGCCTGGAAGGACTCGCTGCGCGAGCTGATGGAGACCGAGTGGGCCGACATCCGCGACCGGACCACGTGGTCGGACGACCGCTTCACCCCCCAGGTCTACCAGCAGGTGATGTCCGGCAAACCCCGAGCCGCCGGAGCTTTGGCCGCCCTCGAGCACTTCGAGGTCCCCGACGCGAAGGCGCGCGTCGAGGTCTACGGTGCGCACAAACAGGACATGGTCATCAAGCTCATCGAGGCCGGCGAGTTCGAGGCCTACCCCGACGCGCTGCGCTTCGTCTTAGCGGTGAAGGCCGCGGGCATTCCGACCGCGGCGGCGTCGTCGTCGAAGAACGCCGGGCTTTTCCTGAGGCAGATCCGTCTCGACACCTTCGCCGCGCAGAACGGCCTTTCCCACGACTTCGTGACGCCCGGACTGAGCCTGCTCGACTCCTTCGACGCCGACATCTCGGGCCGCGACTTCGCCCACGGCAAGCCACACCCGGAGATCTTCCTGACCGGCGCGGCCGAACTCGGCGTCGCCCCCGAAGACTGCTTCGTCGTCGAGGACGCGGCCAGCGGCATCGAAGCAGCCAAGGCCGGCAGGATGTCGGCGCTGGGTGTCGCCAGGGCCGACGACGAGGAGCTGCTCTCAGCCGCACGGGCCGACCTCGTTGTGACCTCCCTCGACGAGATCGACGTCGCGGCGCTCGGCCGTCACGTGCTGGCCGGGCGGGCGTCATGACCAGCCCGGTGGCCGAGGCGGTTCCCCGGCCGGTCCACGAGGCCGCCGAGGGGACGTTCGCCATCGGCGTCGACATCGGCGGCACCAAGATCGCCGCGGGGGTGGTCGACGAGGGCGGGCACATCGTCGCCCGCACCCGGCGTCCGACGCCCGCCGACGACCCGTCGAAGACCCAGGAGTCCATCGCCGACGCCGTTCGCGAGCTGACGAGCGAGTACACCGTGGTCGGGGTCGGCCTTGGCGCGGCGGGTTTCGTCGACGAGACGCGTTCGACCGTGATGTTCGCGCCGAACCTCGCCTGGCGGGACGAGCATTTGCGGGAATCGCTGGAGGCCCGGCTCGGCCTGCCGGTGATCGTGGAGAACGACGCCAACGCGGCCGCGTGGGCCGAGGCCCGGTTCGGCGCCGCCCGCGGCGAGACCCACGTCGTCATCCTGACCATCGGTACCGGGATCGGCGGCGGTGTCGTCCTCGACGGGAAGCTCTTCCGGGGCCGCTACGGGCTGGCCGCCGAGATCGGGCACTTCACCATCGTCCCCGACGGACGGCGCTGCGGCTGCGGCCTGCACGGCTGTTGGGAGCAGTACGGCAGCGGGCGTGCGCTCGTGCTCGAGGCGCAGGAGCAGGCGACCGTCGCGCCCTCGATGGCCCAGGAGCTGCTGCGGCTCGCCGGGGGGCGTCCGGCGGGCATCACCGGCCACATCGTCACCGAGGCCGCGCAGTCCGGCGACGTGACCGCCCTGAACTGCTTCGACGAGCTGGGCAAATGGCTCGGGCGCGGGATGGCCGCGCTGGCCGCGATCCTCGACCCGGGCATGTTCGTCATCGCCGGCGGCGTGTGCGAGGCCGGGGAAATTCTCCGCGCGCCGACGGAGGCCGTCTTCCGCAAGAACCTCACCGGCCGTGGACACCGCCCGGCCGCGAAGGTGCGGATCGCCGAGCTGGGCAACGAGGCCGGACTCGTGGGCGCCGCCGACCTGTCCCATCGGCGGTGAACCCGGCGGGTTCGAGGCGCCGGTCGGGATTCTCGACCGGCAAGTCCTTTGTGGACCTCTTGGCCCGGGTGGTGCGCGGGTTCTACCTCTCTCGACGGCGACCGCCGCGGCCCTTCGCCCGTAGACCACGGCACGTGCGGCGACTTATCATGAGATTGCACAGCGTGTCAAGGGCTGACCGAGTGGGTGGTCTTCATGCGCAGTTATCTCGTGGTCGCGAACCAGACCCTCCTGGGTCCGGAGCTGCAGAACGAGCTCCACAAGAGGATCGAGGCGGGGCCGAGCTCCTTCTATGTGCTCGTCCCGAACACCGCCGCCGCGCACTACCACACAGTGCCCGCTGCCGGCGGCTTGATGCCGATGCCCAGCGTGGTGATGGACTTCGGTCGACCTGCCTCCGACGAGGAGGCGACAGCGCAGGCCCGGCAACGGCTGGACCAGGTGCTCGCCGACCTCGCCGTGCAGAAGGTGCAGGCGGACGGCGACCTCGGGAGCGCCCAGCCGCTCGAAGCCATCGAGAAGGTGATGGCGGGTCGCGAGTTCGACGAGATCATCGTGGCCACGCTGCCCCGGCGCGCCTCCCGCTGGCTCCGGGCCGACCTGCCGCACCAAGCCGAGCGCCGGTTCGGCCTGCCTGTCACCACGATCACCACGAAACGCTGACCGGCCCGCGCGGCAATGAAATCGACGCAGGAGGAATCACCGTTCTGTTTGATCAGGTACCGAGTCGGAAAGTCACAGACCTGGTGACCGAGGATCACGAGGGAAACATTCCATCGTGATTTCGCGATAGCTTTCTCCGGGCGAACTTTTCACCGCACCGGCCCGGTTACCGAAATCGATCCGCGGCCCGACTTGGCGCGACCACTGTCGACCGAGAAGGCTCTACCACGAAGGTCGCGACCCGGGCCGGGTGCCCGAGTTACGCGAGCGTGCGACGGGTGCGTGCGAAGAAATTGTCGATCAGCCCGACTGTCCGACGGCGCTGTTTCAGGACGGCATGCCGCGCCAAGACGGGTGAGCACGCGCGATACCCCACCGTCCGGTAGTCGAACCGGGCGGCCGCGGTCCATGCCGATCGCCGGAATTTTCACGTTAATGTGGATTCTGCTCGGGTTCGGGTACTCGCCCTGCCTCGGAATTGGAAGGAGCTGGGATGACGACGACGGGCACCACGACCGAAGACAGATATCCGACGCGGATCGGCGGCGAACCGGCGCTGCTGCGCCGGGAGGTGCCCGCGGTGTGGCCGGGTCGGCTGCGCGAGCCGTTCACCCCGGCCGAGCTGGCCGCGCACGCCGAACGGGGATATTCGATCGTCCCGTCGTCGGTCACGGGGGAGGAGCTGGACCTGCTGCGTGCGGAGCTGGATCGGCTCTGCGCCGACGAGACGCTGGCAGCGGACGAACGCGTGGTGCGGGAGAAGGCTTCCGGGGCAGTGCGGTCGATCTTCGAGGTCCACCGCATCAGCCCGCTCATCGCACAGCTGGTGCGCGATCCCCGTGTGCTGGACCGGGCCCGGCAACTGCTCGGCTCGGAGGTGTACGTGCACCAGAGCCGGATCAACTGCATGCCCGGCTTCCGCGGCAAGGGTTTCTACTGGCACTCCGACTTCGAGACCTGGCACGCCGAAGACGGCATGCCCGTTCCCCGCGCGGTCAGCCTGTCACTGGCACTGACGGACAACCACCCCTACAACGGCGGTCTCATGGTGATGCCCGGTTCCCACCGGGAGTTCGCGCAATGCGCCGGCGCCACCCCCGGGGACCACTACCGGGATTCACTCAAGGAGCAGCAGGTCGGCGTGCCCGACGAGACCACGATCGCGCGCCTGGCGGCGGCCCACGGGATCGACCAGTTCACCGGCCCCGCCGGGCACGCGCTGTGGTTCGACGCCAACCTCATGCACGGATCCGCCGACAACATCACTCCCTACCCGCGTTCCAACGTGTTCGTGGTTTTCAACAGCGTGGAGAACACCTTGCGGGAACCGTATGCCGCTGCCTCGCCGCGTCCCCCGTTCGTCGCCGCCCGCGACTTCACGCCCCTCACGCCCGCGCACTAGCCGCAACCTGGCCCGCAGTCGAGAGTTCCCGGCGGTACTCGCAGGGGCGGTCCACCGCGTGGACCCCCCGAGATTCGCTGCTGTTCGACGAACCCCTGTCCAATCTGGACGCTGATCTGCGCGACCGATCCCGCCGTTCGACAACGCTGCCGGGACACCGGGAACCACTCGACACCGGACGCCTCTCGTGCCGCCGGCCCGGAGGCGGCGCAACCGGGCGAGAGGCGCTGACCCGCCCGCTCACGGCCGGAATGTCGTCCCCGCTGGGAAACCCGCGCTCCCGCTGTGCGGGCGCCGTGGAGCAGCGCCTCAAAGGCCTCGACGCAGTGCGCCATCGCGTTGAGACCGCTCGCGGCTGACAGGTCCATGGGCAGCGTGCAAGTCAGCTCCGGGTAATAGATGACCGTCCGCGGCAGCACCCGCGGATCGGTCCCCGTCGTTTTGCGGGCCGCGTCGGTGAGCCCCACACCCGAGTGACTTCCGACCCCACGTACATCGTCGAGATCGCGATGATCGGCGGGCCGGTGCTCAGCGCGACGGCCTTCGCCGTGTCGGTCGTCGAGCCGCCGCCGACGCTCAGCAGCGAATCCGCGCCGGCCGAGCGCGCCGGCTCGCGGGCCTCACCCGCGACCGGGACCGGAACACCGGCTTTCCTGGCACCTGGCGCCGGCCGCTCGACTGCCGGCAGTCGCCGAGCGGCACGGCGCGACACCCGGCGCGCTTGCGGTGGCCTGGACGCTGCGCAACCCGGCCGTCACCGGCGCACCGGTTTCGGTGAGCACTGGTACGCACCGCCGGCGCGGAAGCAACCCGTGCCTGGAGATCGATGCATTCTTCCCCAGTCACTGCGAAATGGCGGAACGGTGGCCGTCCTCTGGGTCGAAAAGCTGGCCCTGTATCCGCCAGCGGACGGGTTCCGTCCCTGGACGCCGCTCGCCTTCGCGTCGCGCGGCTGTCACGGAACCGTGGATAGTCGAAGGGCCAGTCGTCTGGGGACCACTAGCCTCCGGCCTTGCCTGCGAGCCCATAAGCGCCCCTGGCGACGCGGGTGAGGTTTTCGCTTCAGCCCGGTGCTGCGCGTACAGCTTGGCGTACGGTCCGCCAAGGTCCAGCAGGTCTTGGTGCCGACCGGATTCGATCAGCCGCCCGTGGTCCAACATCAGGATGTGATCTGAAGCCGGAGCCAGGGACAGATCATGGCTGATCAGGATCGTCGTCTTGCCGCTGGCCAGCCGGCGCAGTGGTTCGATCACACGCTGGACGGCACGCGCATCCAGCCCGGCGGTGGGCTCGTCCAGGACCAGGATCGGGGTGTCGCGGACGATGGCCCTGGCGATCGCCAGCCGTTGCCGCTGCCCACCGGAGAGCCGGTGGCCGGCGCCGTCCAGCGCGGTCTGATATCCCTCCGGCAGGGCGGAGATGAACTCGTGGGCGTCCGCCGCGACCGCCGCGGCCACGATCTGGGAATCCGTGGCCGAGGGCCGTCCGTAGGCGATGTTGTCACGCACGGTGCCATGGAAGACCTGGGTCTGCTGCAGCACCAGGGTCACCTGTTCGCGCAGCGATTCGGTGGTGATACCACGCAGGTCGAAGCCGTCGAGCCGAATACTGCCTGAAGACGGGTCGGCGAAGCGCAGTAGCAATTTTGTGATGGTCGACTTGCCGGCGCCGCTGGCCCCGGTGATCACCACCAACTGGCCACGGCGGACCGTGAACGACAGCTCAGTCAGCGCGGACCGGTCGGCATCGGGATAGCGGTAGCTGACCCGGTCCACGCTGATCTCGCCACGGGAGTGGGCCAGCACGTGGGCACCCGCGTGGTCGACGACCGTCGGTCTTGTGTTCAGCAATTCCGAGATGCGGTCGGAGCTCGCCGTGGCCGCGTTCACCATGATCGTCAGAGAGCCGAGCTGGCGCAGGGGAGGATAGAGATAGCCGACGTATGCGGTGAACGCCAACACGCCCCCCGGGGTCAGGTGATGCTGGCTGATCTCCCAGATCCCTGCGCCGACCACCAGCAGCAACGCCGTGACCTCCGTGATGTCCACCAACGGTGCGTACGCTCCGGACACCCGTGCTTCGCGCACCTTGGTTCGCATCCAGGACGCGCCGTGTGCGTGCAGCCGCTGTTGTTCGGTGTGCTGTTGGTTGTAGGCCTGCACCAGGGGCAGGTTCGTCAGGCTTTCCTGGACCGCAGCGGTGATCATGCCGTTGTAGTCGCGCTCGTCGCGGGAGACTGTCTTGATTCTCTTCGAAAACGACCGTGCCGCCAGTCCGAATAGCGGGGCGAGAATAAATGACGCGAGTGCCAGGTGCCAGGATACGATCAGTGCGGCGCCGGCGTAGAAAATCGCGGTTACGATCGCACTGACGGTTTCGACCGTCCCGGACGCGGTCAACTGTTCGACCATCTCGATGTCACTGGTCACCCGGGCCACCAGATCACCGGTGTCATGCCGGGCGAAGAAGTCGGGGGAAAGCTGTTGCAGGTGTGCGTATACGGCGTCGCGCAGGCGAAGCAGAAACCGCTCTGACACCCAGGAAGTCAGGAGGCCGCCTCCGAACGAGGCGAAGCCCCCGACTGCGGCCATGCCGACCCAGATTGCGGCGGGCCGCCAGAACCCGCGGAGGTCGCCCGTGGTCAAGGCATCGTCGATGATCACACCGAAGGTCCAGATCGCCACGGTCTCCGCGACCGCGCTGATCACCAGCAATAGAATGGCCAGCAGCAGCAGACGGCGTTCGGCGCGGACATAGGGCCAGAACCTCCGGAATGCCTGACGTACCGACGCCGGCTTCGCGGGGCTGTCCGCGTCGCTCGTGTAGGTGCCGCCGTCGCTCGCCGCGGGAATAATGGCGGTCACGCGCACCTCGTTTCGAGTCGTTCCATGGACTGCGGCTTGGCCGGCCGGGTTGGGGAAAGAGTGAGGGCCGGCGCTTTCGACGCGCCGGCCCCTCCCCCCTCTTTCGGGATCAGGACTTGCTGGTCCTGACCGTCAGAACAGGATCAGCGACCGTAGCGACGGTTGCGGTTGTGCCGCCGGGAGTGGTCGTACGATCCCCCGTGGTCGTTGCGCCGCGAGTCGTAACGGTCGCGGTGAACCGGCTTGAAAGAACCCATCGTGATCTCCTCCTCAATACAGTGTGAATCTGTTCCGTCGGCGCGCCCCGACATCAACGACGGTACCCCGGAAATCGACTTGCAGACTTGGTTAGAGAAGTGTCGTCGAACACGTCGCATAGGCTGTGAAAAATGCGTAAGTAAAGGCGTTTTCCGACCATGGACCATATCTGCGCAGAGTGCGCAAAAGTGACGCCAACCGATGAAAGCCACACATTGCGCGCGACCCATAGATCAACTCCTGCGCCCACGTCGGATTGGAGCCAAACTGCCGCCGATCTTGACATCTTCATGGGCCCGGCTTGGCTCGCGCATCCTTGACACATGGGAAATAGGAAGCGCTGTAACCAACGTTGCTCGAATCGCTGTCTGGCTTGAAAGACGACCACATCAAGGGCTTCAGTTGATCAGCGTGCACGGTGCCGGCGTTGCGACATCCGGAGCCTCACCCGCTCGCGGCTGGAGTTCCACCGCCCGGCGATGGACCGGTCCGCTCGTTGCTGGAGTCATCGATCAGGCGAACCCTGTCGTCAGGGCTCCGCAGAGCGGGCGTTCGTGCGCGGCGGCGCGGTATTGCTGGCGAGAGCTGATGCCGAGCTTGCCGAAGATCCGGGTTGGTGAGGCCGCTGGGCGAAGTGAGCGATTCGAGTCTCTTGTGCGGTGAGTTCAGTGCTGCTCTCTCTGCGGCGGAGTGCGGGCGCCTCGCCCGTGGCAGGTAGTTCGCGAGCAGCTCACTCGGCGAAGCCGAGTCGCCAAGCGAGTCTCACGAGCGCGGCTGCCCAGGGCACCGCGTAGGCGACGTCATCGAGCAACGTTGCCTACGTTCGCGAATGTTGCGCCAGCGCCGGATTGCTCAACGGGCGGCGTGGGCGGTCGTCACTGGCTCCCGGTGCTTTCGGCGGTCAGTCCGAGGCCGAAGCGGGCGTCGGTGGTGCTGATGCCGCAGATCCGGCCGTGGCTGTCGGCCAGTTGAGCGGCGTCGGTTCGGCTGTGTACGGCGATCGTCCGAACGTTACTGCGTGCCTGCCGCCGCACTCGACGGTCGGTTTCCTCCCGCGTCCCACGAGGAAGTCACCCAGCGCGACGGGCGGTGCACTCACTGGTATTCGCGAAGCCTGGCAGGACTCAATCGCCGCACATCCAGCCGTATTTGCCGAGTCGTGGCCGGAGTACGCGGTCGACGCTCCACATGGCGTTGCCCGGAGCGGCCAGCAGGGCCAGGGCGGCGATGATGTACCCGATCGACGGGCCGATGTCGGTGGCGCCGGCCGCGGACCACGGGAGGCCGAACGCCTCCGCCGCGGACCAGATCCCGAACGAGTACACGGCGCTCCCGACATACACCACATTGCACAGCGTGCCGGTGAGCAGGCCGACCGCGATGAGCGTTTCGACAATGGCCGTCGCGACGCCCATGCCGGTGGGCGCCAGCGCCGCGATGTGCTGCCACAAGTCGATCCACTGGCGGATGACGGGAGTGGTGATCTGGTCGTGGATGCCGAACTGGTGGGCGAACACCTGGCCGCGCAGGAAATCGGGGCGCCACTTGAGCGAGGCGTCGATCGCCCACACCACCCCGAACAGGATCCGCAGCACGCCGGCCAGCCGGCGGCGGCCGGAGACCGGAGCCGCCGACTGATTCGGCTCCTGGTACTCCTGCACCTCCCGGGGCACCGGGTCCGTCCTGGTTTCTTCCGCGAACTCCTGCGGATCGGCCTCGCCGTCGCCGTCGTGCGGTTCTCCGTGCTTCATTGCCGCTCACCTCCCAGCGAACCGCTCGTGGATTCCCAGTGCTCCCGCTGCAGCAGCTCGAGGACGTCCTCGTCGTTCTCCGCCATGGAAACCTCCTTCTTGTCGCCTGAAGGCTTCCCCGGAACACGAAGTTCATGCCTCGAACTTTTCTGCGACGGGCAGCTCAACCTGGTCGGCGGACGAGCGGCGGGACCGGTGTCGGTGTGGGCGACCGCCCAGACGTCACCGGCCGCACAGCGCAAGGGCCGATACGTGCCGGAGTCGACCGCGCACCCGGCGAAGATGCTGCCTGCTGTCGCGGCGCACGCTAATCTCGATCGTGATTTTCTTGGCTATCTGTGTCGACTTGGTTGAGTTGTCGGATCACGTGACGGGTTTGTTGAATAGTAGCGTCCAGAAATTCCGTTACGGTCGCCGGTATGTGCTATGGCGAGGTTTTTGATTTTCTTCGAAGTCCTATTGACGGCTTGTTGGTTCTTCGACATGGATAATTGTGTGCTGCGGCGACACTTCCCTGAAAAGGCTTTGAGTGGTGACCATTCAGCTGTCCCCAAGGACCTTGTAGGACCAGGCTGCCGCGCCGGTGTTCTGCGGGGGCTGGAGCAGGAGGCGTTGATCCGGCGGAACTTGTGGCTGGATCCGCGTGATGGCGAAACCCGGTTTCAGGACTTCGCCGAGGAGTGGCTGGAGGCTGTGTCTCCGCGGCTGGAGCTGAACAAGGCCGCGAAATACCGATCGTTCCCGGACAATCAGCTCCTCCTGCAGTGGAAGGTGTGGCCCTTGATCGCGATCTTCAACGGTTACGTCGAGATCGAGCGTGGCTCTCGGAGCTGCACGAAGACTACGCAGAGTTGTCGGCGTCGTCGTACTTCGCGTTGTTCTCGACCATCCTCAACGGCGCTGTGCGTACTCGGATGATCCCGGCCAACCCCTGCAGCGGGGTCCGCGTGACCAGTGGCGAGTTCGAGACTGAGCGGCTGGTCGCCAGTCCGGCTCAGGCCCTGCGGGCTGCCATGCGGCTCTACGAGACGGGTCTGGAGAAGTCGGGGTTCGTGTTGTGCCTGACGGACTTCTACACCGGCGCCCGTTGGGGTGAACTCGCCGGACAGCAGCAGCACGAGTACGACGCCGACGACGCGCACGGCTGGGTCAGAAGATGAAGGGGATCGCACGGGTCAACGACCACGTGACCCCGGCGATGGTCAACCAGAATCTGGACGCGCTGGAGGAGCGGTGGCTGCGGTCGCTGGCGTCGTTGTATCCGGGCGAGCGGGCGAAGCTGGTGTCGTGGTTCCCGCACCTGCGGTCCCGCCGGGCGCTCGACACCGGTTCGGGGCCCATCGCCATTTCACGCCATCTGACGGCTGAAGCCCCGCCCCTCCGAAGAGGAGCAGGGCTTCTGACCTGCGGTTTCAGCTGGTGCGCGATACTGGGATTGAACCAGTGACCTCTTCCGTGTCAGGGAAGCGCTCTCCCGCTGAGCTAATCGCGCGAGGTGGAGACGGGATTCGAACCCGTGTACACGGCTTTGCAGGCCGTTGCCTCGCCTCTCGGCCACTCCACCGTGCAAGGCCTCGAAGAGCCTTTCGAGCGGACGACGGGATTCGAACCCGCGACCCTCACCTTGGCAAGGTGATGCGCTACCAGCTGCGCTACGTCCGCACTCTCCTCGGGTCCCGAATGCCCGGTTTGTGGCCCGGCACCCCGTCGCCGTGGTGTGGGAGAACCATATCGGACCCCGAAAACCGCCCCGTCACCGGGGCGCCATCTCCCGGTTGCGGGTCTGTGATCAGGCGAGATCGTTGGGGATGAGGTGGGTCAGGGCGTCGTCGACGTCGACCCACAGGTGTTCGTTGCCGGGGAGCACCACGTCGTACGTGCGGTCGAGGAAGTCGGCGAGCTCCTGGGCGGAGGCCTCGAACATGGCGTGCCCGGAGGGTGAGTTGAGCTCGATGAGCACGGACTCGGGGTCTTCGACGGAGGGGCGGATCCGCACGTCGCCGTCGCCGGCGTCGGCGAGGAGGCCGTCGGCGAGGAGGTCGCGGGCGTAGACCCACTCGACCCAGCCCGCGCGGCCGGTGCGGAAGGCGGCGACGACCGCGTAGGGGTCGCGAGTGTCGTAGCGCAGTTCAACCTTGACCGGAACCGCCGGGGTCCGCGGCGCCAGCAGGTCGAAGACCGCCGTCGAGCGGAGCGTCACGTGATCGTTGCGCATCGTCCTACCCTTCGTCTCCCTTCCCGGCCCGGACGACCGAGGACGACGATGAGACGCTCCGGAAAGCCGATTCCGTCGCGGGTTCGCCGGAGATCACCCGTCCGTGGTCGGCAGTACCGTTCCATCCTTCGTCGCCCGCGCCGCGCAGCCCTCCGCGGGCGCCCGCTGGGCAACCACACGTACATACTGCGCGGTTCGACCGTCGCGCGATAGCACCGTCGCACGGATGTCGAAGCCGGGCGCGAGCGGCCCCATCGCGGCACAACCCCGGCTAGCTCGGGGTTGTTCGCTCCGTATTCGCTGGTAGACGCAGGGTGTTCGCCGCCAACCACCCGTTTGCAGGCCCTCGAAAGTCGTGTTGTAGAGTTGTCTTCACTCCATGAGCGGGCGATTAGCTCAGGGGGAGAGCGCTTCGTTCACACCGAAGAGGTCACTGGTTCGATCCCAGTATCGCCCACCACATCGAGGCCCTGGATCCCACGATCCGGGGCCTCGACTGTTTTCCGCGCAAGAATCTTCGCAGGTCAGCACCTTGCGGTGGCGCAACCCGGCCCGGCGGTCGCGGGACCCGGCCCGATCCGGTCGATCACAGCTCCGCAACGGTCTCGGCACGGGTTCCTGACCTGCAATTTGCAGGTCGCACGCGGACAAATGACCTTCGCCGTACGACTCGCGTGGTTTTTGTGGCATGCGGACTCGAACTGGTGCCGAGAATGTGATCCTGAGCACTTTCTCGATCACGTTGGGGTTCGGACCACCCGAACGGCCGCATGCATTTCGCCCGCGCTCCGGCCCGGGCCGGCGGCGCGGTCCGCCGACGTTCGAAGGTTTCCGTCCGAGGCGCGGCCATTCCGGTGAATCTGGCGCGCTTCCGAGGCGCCCCAACGGCCTCGCGCATCAGCGGGCCCGGTTCGGCATGACGGGTGAACGAGGCGATCCCGCGGTGGGAGCACGGCGTGATCGACGCGCCGGCGCGCGCACCCCGGGGAGTATGGGGCCCGGCGGGGACTTCGCGTGTGACGAAAACCCGACGCCGTGACACCGCGAGGAGAATGTCACCCCCGGCGCGGCCCGATTCACTGGACCTCCGGGGAAATCCAGTGTGGACGCGTCCGGACCGGAGTGTCCACAGTGGAACATTTCGGTGGCCGGGACGCCCCGGGCCCGCCGCGGACGGTGGTGGAAGATTGACTACATTCCGTAGTTATCGGTGGGTTGCCACTTATTACTCATCGTCATCATCCCGTTATCTTCAAGCCATTCATTTGCGTGATGGAGCCGCAGGATGTGGCCGGAAATCCTTGTAACGAGTCCCGGATAGCCGCCGATACCTTGGCGTGTGTCGCTCCTTTGGTGGCTGAATCGGGTACGGGTCATGATCACGCTCCGAGATCAAACTTGTTCACGCAGCGTGCCGGCGGAGACCTTCGAACCATGCTCCTGGGAGGTCTGATGGAAGAGTCGGTGCGGCCCACATTCACGGTCAGCGAACCGCCGCGGCACATCGACCTCCAGGCGATGCCGGAGATCCCCGCACCCGCCGGCGCGGGGAGCGTGAAGACCGCGACGGCCGCGCAGGCCTCGAACGCGACCCGGCCCGCGCCCGTCGAGTCGACCACGGCCAAATCGCATCCCGCTTCGTGGGAGAAGCGTTACCGCGCCTGGGTCATCGCCAGTGACATCGTCGCCGCCTTCGTGGTGATCGGCGTCAGCGCCTTCGTGATCGACCGCGTGGCACCGCAGGACATGCACGCGTTCGGCACGGCCCTGGCGGTGCTGTGCGCGCTGCCGGTCAGCCGCGCGTGGAGCCCGCGCGTGCTCGGCGAAGGACCCGAGGAGTACCGGACGCTCGGCCGCGGCCTCATCGCCGCCGCCGTGCTGGTGGCGCTCGGCGGCCTGCTCTTCCGCGCGCTCGACGTGCAGCCGTGGGTGTTCATCGTGGTGCCCGTGATCGCGCTGTTCGCCTTTCCCCAGCGCTACCTGCTGCGCCAGGTCCTGCACCGCAAGCGCCGCCGCGGCCTGTGCCTGCTGCCCGTGATGGCGGCCGGCAGCCCCGCGACGGTGGCCGACCTCATCGCCCGCACGAAGACCGAGGCGCACGTCGGCTGGCGCGTGGAAGCGGTCTGCACGGTCGACGGCGGCACGGACCGCGGCAGCGGCGAGATCGACGGCGTGCCCGTGGTGGGCCGGCTCGAGGAGCTCTCCCGGCACGTGCGCCGCGGCGGCTACCGCGTCGTCGCCATCACCGCGGACCAGTACTGGACGCCGAAGCGGTTGCAGCGCCTCGCATGGGACCTCGAAGGCACCGCCGCGGAGCTGGTCGTGGCGCCGGTGCTGATGGAGGTCGGGGGACCCCGGCTCAACGTCTCGGGGGTGCTCGGGATGCCGCTGCTGCGGGTCACCGCGCCGCGGTTCACCGGTGGCCGGCGGCTCGTCAAGGAGGTCGTCGACCGCTGTGGCGCGGCGTTCCTCCTGACGCTGTTCTCCCCGCTGCTGCTGGCGATCGCGCTCGCCGTGAAGCTCGGCGACCGCGGCCCGGTGATCTACCGGCAGCGCCGCGTCGGCAAGGACGGCGAGAACTTCACGATGCTGAAGTTCCGCACGATGGTCCCCAACGCCGACAAGATCCGCCAGAACCTCGAAGGCGACAACGAAGGCGCCGGGCCGCTGTTCAAGATGAAGCGCGACCCGCGCGTGACCCGTGTCGGCGGGCTGCTGCGCCGCTACTCGCTCGACGAGCTGCCCCAGCTGTTCAACGTGCTCGCGGGACGCATGTCGCTCGTCGGCCCGCGCCCGCCGCTGCCGGAGGAGACGCGCCAGTACGCGCCCGACGCCCGCCGCCGGCTGCTCGTGAAGCCGGGCCTCACCGGCCTGTGGCAGGTCAGCGGCCGCAGCGACCTCTCCTGGGCCGACAGCATCCGGCTCGATCTGCGCTACGTCGAGGACTGGTCGCTCGCGCTGGACCTGGTGATCCTGTGGAAAACCTTCCGGGCCGTCGTCGGCGGGGACGGCGCCTACTGAGCGCCGGACGAGGTCCGTCGAAGCGGCCGCCGACCACCCGGTCGGCGGCCGCTTGCGTGGTGCGGGAAGACGAGCCCGGGGGAGCCGCCCCGGTTAGCGCCGACACGCGTGAGACGCCCGCGGGCCGCCGACTAGCATCAACCGGAGTCATCCTCGTCACTTGCCCCAGAAGGAGCCGATCGTGTCGCATCCGCCGTCAGCCGCCGCCGTCCCCGCCGAGCGCGTGGTGGTTCCGGCGGGCACTACGGCGGGAGCCGCGGTCCGCGAGGCCGGGCTGCCGACCAAGGGCCCGGACACGATCGTCGTCGTGCGCGACGCCGAGGGAAAGCTGCGCGACCTCGCCTGGGCGCCCGAAGCCGACGCCGAGGTGGAGCCCGTCGCGGCGAACACCGAGGACGGCCGCAGCGTGATTCGCCACTCGGCCGCCCACGTGCTCGCACAGGCCGTGCAGCAGGAGTTCCCCGACGCGAAGCTCGGCATCGGGCCGCCGGTCAAGGACGGCTTCTACTACGACTTCGCCGTCGACAAGCCCTTCACCCCGGAAGACCTGCAGGCGCTCGAGAAGCGCATGAAGCAGATCGTGAAGGGTGCCCAGCAGTTCTCCCGCCGCGTGTTCGACTCCGTGGACGAGGCGAAGAAGGAGCTGGCGAACGAGCCGTTCAAGCTCGAGCTGGTCGACCTCAAGTCCGAAGTGGACACCGACGAGGTGATGGAGGTCGGTGGCGGCGAGCTGACGATCTACGACAACCTCGACCCGCGCACCAAGGAGCGCGTGTGGAGCGATCTCTGCCGCGGCCCGCACGTGCCCACCACGAAGTTCATCCCCGCGTTCAAGCTCACCCGCGTGGCCGCCGCGTACTGGCGCGGCAGTGAGAAGAACCCGCAGCTGCAGCGGATCTACGGCACGGCGTGGGAGTCGGGCGAGGCGCAGGACGCCTACCTCGAGCGCATCGCCGAGGCCGAGCGCCGCGACCACCGCCGCCTCGGCGCCGAGCTCGACCTGTTCTCCTTTCCGGAGGAGATCGGCTCCGGCCTGCCGGTGTTCCACCCGAAGGGCGGCATCATCCGCCGCGAGCTGGAGAACTACTCGCGCCGCCGCCACGAGGAGGCCGGCTACGAGTTCGTGAACACGCCGCACATCTCCAAGGGCGAGCTGTTCCACACCTCCGGCCACCTGCCCTACTACGCCGACACGATGTTCCCGCCGGTCAAGTTCGACGACGAGGACTACTACCTCAAGGCCATGAACTGCCCGATGCACAACCTGGTCTACCGCTCGCGCGGGCGATCGTACCGGGAGCTGCCGCTGCGGCTGTTCGAGTTCGGCACGGTGTACCGCTACGAGAAGTCCGGTGTGGTCCACGGCCTCACCCGTGTGCGCGGCCTGACGATGGACGACTCGCACATCTACTGCACCAAGGAGCAGATGCCGGGCGAGCTGCGCTCGCTGCTGAAGTTCGTGCTCGACCTGCTGGCCGACTACGGGCTGTCGGACTTCTACCTCGAGCTGTCCACCCGCGGTGACTCCGAGAAGTTCATCGGCGAGGACTGGGAGTGGGAGGAGGCCACGGAGACGCTGCGGCAGGCCGCGATCGACTCCGGCCTCGAGCTCGTGCCCGACCCGGGCGGCGCCGCGTTCTACGGCCCGAAGATCTCCGTGCAGGCCAGGGACGCCATCGGCCGCACCTGGCAGATGTCCACGATCCAGCTGGACTTCAACCAGAACAAGCGCTTCAACCTCGAGTACACCGCGTCCGACGGTTCGCGCCAGCGCCCGGTGATGATCCACCGCGCACTGTTCGGCTCGATCGAGCGGTTCTTCGGCGTGCTGACCGAGCACTACGCCGGTGCGTTCCCCGCATGGCTCTCGCCGGTGCAGGTCGTCGGCATCCCGATCACCGCCGACCAGGTCGAGTTCCTCGACGGCGTGCAAAAGGCGTTGCGCGCCAAGGGAATCCGGGCCGAGGTCGACGCGAGTGACGACCGCATGCAGAAGAAGATCCGTACCCACACCACGCAGAAGGTGCCCTTCCTGCTCCTGGCGGGCGCGAAGGACGCCGAGGCGGGCGCGGTGTCGTTCCGCTTCCGCGACGGCGGCCAGATCAACGGCGTGTCCGTGGCCACCGCCGTCGACGCCATCGCCGAGTGGGTGGCCGGCCGCGAGAACGCTTCGCCGAGCGCGGAGGCCGTGGAGAAGATCCTGCGGTGAGCGACGCGGACGGTCCCGAGATCGTCGAGCAGGACGGAGTGGGGGTCCCGGACGCGCTGCAGCGGCTGTGGACCCCGCACCGGATGGCCTACATCAAGGGGCAGGAGAAGCCGGACGACGACGAGTCCGACGGCTGCCCGTTCTGCCGCATCCCGGGCCTCGACGACGAGACGGCGCTGATCCTGGCGCGCGGCGAGACGGTATACGCGGTGCTGAACCTGTACCCGTACAACCCCGGTCACCTCATGGTGGTGCCGTACCGCCACGTGGCCGACTACACCGACCTGACCGAGGCCGAGACGCGCGAGCTGGCCGAGTTCACCCAGCACGCCATGGGCGTCGTGCGGGCGGTGTCGGCGGCCCACGGGTTCAACATCGGGATGAACCAGGGCGTGATCGCCGGCGCGGGCATCGCGGCGCACCTGCACCAGCACCTGGTGCCGCGCTGGGGCGGGGACGCCAACTTCATGCCGGTGATCGGGCACACCAAGGTGCTGCCGCAGCTGCTCGGAGAGACGAGGAAACTCCTGGCGGACGCGTGGTGAAGACCACGGGGCGCGGGAGTGTACCGACGCGGTCTGTGCCGATCATTACTAATCCGACCACAGTCACGGCCGAATGTCTTCGTAGCAACGGTTACGTGCCGCTCGGGGGTCGGCCTACTTTTGGCCGGATTAGTAATTGAGCCCTCAATCAGGGGTACCGTGGACGTATGTCCGAACCTCGCTGGCTTTCCGAAGACGAGCAACGCGTCTGGCGCGACTTTTCCCAGGCCGCCGCGCTGTTGCAAGCGCACCTCGAAGGCCAGCTGCAACACGACTCGGGCATGCCGCACACCTACTACGAGGTCCTGGTGGCGCTGTCGGAAGCCGACGGGCGTCGGCTGCGGATGAGCGAGCTCGCCGAAGCCCGCGGCTCCTCGCGCAGCCGTCTGTCCCACGCCGTGGCGCGGCTGGAGGGCAAGGGCTGGGTGCGGCGCGAGTCGTGCCCCACCGACAAGCGCGGCGCGTGGGCGGTGCTCACCGACGCCGGGTTCGCGGCGCTCGAGACGGCGGCCCCCGGCCACGTCGAGGCCGTGCGCGAGAGCCTCTTCGACCGGCTGACGCCGGAGCAGGCGCAGCAGCTGGGCGAGATCAGCTCGGCGATCCTCGGCGGTCTGCGGCCCCGGTGCGCGGCCGCGATCGCGGCCGAGGAGGCGGGCGGATTCGTGGCCCCGGTCGTCGAACTGCCGAAATCAGGCTGATCGCCCGGCGGGTCGCGGGGCGGGACGTCGGCCCCGTGCCGGCGGGTCGATAGGCTTTCGTGGCCCACCCACCCTCGAGCCAGGTGCACCAGACGACGAGATGCTCAACATTTTCGCCCGTGCCTCAGTCTCCCGCGTCACCGATCCGATCGGTCGGACGCTGGTCCGTGCCGGACTGACTCCGAACGCGATGACCGTGATCGGCACCGCGGGTGCCGTGGCGTGCGCGCTGGTCTTCTTCCCGCAGGGGCTCCTGCTGTGGGGAACCTTCACCGTGTGGGGGTTCGCCATGCTGGACCTCCTCGACGGCGCGATGGCCAGGGCCCGCGGTTACGGCACCCCGTTCGGAGCCGTCCTCGACGCGACGTGCGACCGCTTGGTGGACGGCGCGCTGTTCGCCGCCATCGCGTGGTGGTGCTTCGTGGTCGACCACAACAACCGCGCGGCCGCGGCCGCCCTGATCTGCCTGGTGCTCGCCCAGGTCATCTCCTACGTGAAGGCCCGCGCCGACGCGTCGGGCCTCGAAGCCGACGGCGGCCTCGTCGAGCGAGCCGAGCGGCTGATCATCGCGCTCGTCGGCACCGGCCTGCACGGCCTCGGTGTGCCCTACACCGTGGAGATCACGCTCTGGCTGCTCGCCGTGCTGTCGGTGATCACGCTGCTGCAGCGCGGTGCCGCCGTCGCGAAGGCCGCGCGAGCCGTGGCCGCGCAAGCCCAGCAGGCCGCGGAAGCCACGAGAGCCGAGCAAGCCCGGCAAGCCGCGGGAGCCCAGCAAGCCGCGAAAGCCGAGCAAGCCAGGTCGGCCGAGCAAGCCGCTACCGCTGCCGAGCAGGCCACGACCGGAGAAGTGCAGAAAGGTGGGGCGCAGCCGTGAGCGCGCTGTCCCAGCGGCTCGGCGAGTTCGGCTACACGGCGGGCTGGCAGCTCGCCCGCCGGATGCCCGAGCCGATGGGGACGACGGTGTTCGCCCTCGGCGCCGACCTCGCCACCCGCCGCGGCGGCGGGGGCGTGCGCCAGCTGCGCGCCAACCTCGCGCGGGTCGTGCCGCAGGCCGACGAGACGGAGCTCGACGAGCTCGTCCGCCGGGCCATGCGGTCGTACGCGCGGTACTGGTACGAGACGTTCCGGCTGCCGTCGATGGACCGCGCCGAGGTGATCTCCAAGGTCGGCGCCGCGATCACGGGTGTCGAGAACATCGACGCCGCCCTCGCCGAGGGCAACGGCGCGGTGATCGCGCTGCCGCACAGCGGAAACTGGGACGCGATCGGGGTGTGGCTGGCCGATCGGCTCGGCGGGTTCACCACGGTCGTCGAACGGCTCAAGCCCGAGTCGCTGTTCAACCGGTTCGTGGCCTACCGCGAGTCGCTCGGGTTCGAGATCGTGCCGCTCACCGGCGACAGCGCGGCGATGCGCTTGTTGCTGAAACGCCTGCGGGAGAACAAGGTCGTGTGCCTGGTCGGCGACCGCGACCTCACCACGAGCGGTGTCCCGGTGCGGTTCTTCGGGGAGCGCACGCACATGCCCGCGGGCCCGGCGCGGCTCGCGGCCACCACCGGGGCCGCGCTGTTGCCCGCCGGCTCGTGGTTCAGCGAAGACGGCTGGCAGGTACGCGTGCACCCGCGCATCCGCGTGACCGCCCGCGCCGAGGTGCCCGCGGCCACGCAGGCGCTGGCCGACGCGTTCGCCGGCGACATCGCGGCGCACCCGGCCGACTGGCACATGCTGCAGAAGATCTGGCTCGCCGACCTCCAGGCCGCCGAGCGCGGCAGCCTCGAAGAAGTGGGCTGACGCGATGGCGGGCGGGCTGAAGATCGGGATCGTGTGCCCCTACTCGTTCGACGTACCGGGCGGGGTGCAGGGGCACGTGATCGACCTCGCGCGGGCGCTCATCGCGCGGGGGCACCAGGTGTCCGTGCTGGCGCCCGCCGACGAGGACGCCGTGCTGCCGGACTTCGTGCACCCCGCGGGCAAGGCGCTCGGCATCCCGTACAACGGCTCGGTCGCGCGGCTGCAGTTCGGGCCGGTCTCCTACTCGCGGGTGCGGCGCTGGATTCGCGACAACGGGTTCGACGTGCTGCACCTGCACGAACCGGCTGCGCCCAGCCTGTCGCTGCTCGCCCTGAAGGTGGCCGACGGGCCGATCGTCGCCACCTTCCACACGGCGACCACGCGCTCGCGCACGCTGGCGGCGTTCCAGCCCGTGCTCCGGCCGTTGCTGGAGAAGATCACCGCACGTATCGCGGTGTCGGCGCTCGCCCGCCGGGTGCAGGTCGAGCACGCCGGAGGCGACGCGGTCGAGATCCCCAATGGCGTCGACGCCGAGTTCTTCGGCCGCGCCACGCCGCTCGACGGCTACCCGCGCGCGGGCGGCACGGTCGGGTTCGTCGGCCGGTTCACCGAGCCGCGCAAGGGCATGGACGTGCTGCTGGAGGCGTCGCGCCGGCTGCTGCCGGAGTTCGAGGACCTGCGGCTGCTCGTGGTCGGCCGCGGCGACCCGGACCAGCTCCGGCGCATGGCCGGCCCCGAGCTGTGGCCGCACGTCGAGCTGCTCGGCCAGGTCGACGACGCCACGAAGGCGCGGGCGCTGCGCAGCGTCGACGTGTACTGCGCGCCGAACACCGGCGGCGAGAGCTTCGGCATGATCCTCACCGAGGCCATGGCCTCGGGCACGCCCGTGCTGGCCAGCGGGCTCGACTCGTTCCGCCGCGTGCTCGACGACGGCAAGGCCGGGCAGCTCGCGACGACCGGCGACGCCGGCGCGCTCGCCGACGGCCTGCGCGAGCTGCTCGGCGACCCGGCCCGGCGCGCGTCCCTGGCCGCCGCGGCGGGGGAGCGCGTGACGGCGTACGACTGGTCGGTCGTCGTCACCCAGGTGCTGCGCGTGTACGAGACCGCGATCGCCGCCGACCCGAGGCTGGTCGTCGCGGGGGAGCGGGAGTTCGCGCGGTGACCTGGCTCGCGTGGCTGATCCCCGTGCTGGCCGCGATCGTGGTGCTGGGCGGGCTTTTCCTCGTCGCGACGGCCAATCGCCTCGACCGCCTCCATGTGCGCACGGACGCCGGCTGGGCCGCGCTCGACGCGGCGCTGGCGCGGCGCGCGGTGGTCGCCCGGGCCGTCGCGGCCCTGCTGGACGGCACCGGCCCCGGTCTGCACGCCGCGGCCGAGCGGGCCGAACGCGCGTCCCGCGCCGAACGCGAGGCCGACGAAAACGAGCTGACCCTGCGCCTCGGAGCCATCGACCGGACGGCGCTGCCGCCGGTGCTGGCCGAGGAGCTCACCGACGCCGAGCACCGCGTGGTCATCGCGCGCCGCGTGCACAACGACGCCGTGCGCGACACGCTCGCCCTGCGGCGCCGGCGGAAAGTGCGGTACTTCAAGCTCGCCGGGACGGCGCCGCTGCCGGAGTACTTCGAGTTCGCCGAACCCGACGTGTGACCGGAATTGCGGGCGACGGTGGCACACTGAGGCGCATGACCGCCGAACCGGATGCCTGCGCCGTCGCCCACGGCGCTCCCGAAGCGAACCCCGACGCGCGGACCCTGGTCGCCGTGTTCGCGTCGCCGGTGGCCCGGTACCTGCTGAGCTACGCCGCCGACCTGGGCTACCACACCGTGCTGTTCGAGCCGGACGCCGCGCGCGCCACCGATGTGCGGTCCGCGTGCGACATCCGCACCGCGATGCCGGCGCTCGACAAGACCGCTGACGTCGTGGTGACCGACCACCACCGCACCGAGCTGGGCCCGGTGTTGCGCGACGCGCTCGCGGAGGACGCCCGCTGGGTCGGCGTGCTGGGCAACCCGCGTCACGAAGGGCCGCACGTGTCCGCGCTCACGGCTCTGGGCGTGCCGGCGCCGGACATCGCGCGGGTGCACCGCCCGGTGGGGCTGAACATCGGCTCGCGCAAGCCGGCCGAGATCGCCATCGCCGTGCTCGCCGGCCTCATCGCCGACCGCAACGACAAGCCGGGCGGCTTCGAGTTCTGACCTGCGCGAGCACCGGGCTCACAGAGGCATCGCCCCCTCCGGCAGCGGCTCGAACCGGGCGTGGACGCGGGTGAACGTGGCCGTGCCCGACGTCAGCGAGCGCAGGTCGATCGCGTACCGCAGGAGTTCCGCGGCGGGCACCTCGGCGTTGATGACCGTCCGGCCGCCCTCGCCCGACTCGGTGCCGAGGACCCGCCCGCGGCGGGACGACAGGTCGCCGAGGACGGTGCCCAGGTGTTCGTCCGGGAGCGTGACGGCGACGCTGTCCAGGGGTTCCAGCAACGTGATCCGGCTGGCGGCCGCGGCTTCCCGCAGGGCGAGCGCGCCGGCGGTCTGGAACGCCGCGTCCGAGGAGTCGACGCTGTGGGCTTTGCCGTCGACGAGCGTCACGCGCACGTCGACGACCGGGTGCCGGTCCACGAGCCCGCGCTTGAGCTGCGCGCGGACGCCCTTCTCCACGCTCGGGATGAACTGGTGCGGCACCGAGCCGCCGACGACCTTGTCCACGAACTCGAACCCGCTGCCGCGCGGCAACGGTTCCACTTCGAGGTCACACACGGCGAACTGGCCGTGGCCGCCGGACTGCTTCACGTGGCGGCCGTGGCCGCGGGCGGGTTTGCCGAACGTGGCGCGCAGGCTGATGCGCACCGGCTCGGTGTCCACGTCGGCTCCGCCGGCGCGCAGCCGGGACAGGACGACGTCGGCGTGCGCCTCGCCCATGCACCAGAGCACGAGCTGACCGGTCTCGGCGTTGCGGTCGAGCCGCAGCGTCGGGTCGCCGGCCACGAGGCGCGACAGGTTGCGCGAGAGCGTGTCCTCGTCGCTGCGGGTCTTCGCGATGATGGCGACCGGCAGGAGTGGCTCGGGCATGCGCCAGGGTTTCATCACCAGCGGGTCGTTCGGCGACGAGACGGTGTCGCCCGTTTCCGCCGAGCCCACCTTGGTCAGCGCGCACAGATCGCCCGCCACGCAGTAGGGGACTTCGCGCAGCGCGGAGCCGAGCGGCGAGTACAGGTGTGCCACGCGTTCGTCGGCGTCGTGGTCCTCGTGCCCGCGCTCGGCGAGGCCGTGGCCGGACACGTGCACCGCGTTCTCCGGCCGCAGCGTCCCCGAGAACACCCGGACGAGCGACACGCGTCCGACGTAAGAGTCCACGGCCGTGCGCACGACCTCCGCGGCGAGCGGTCCGGCGGGGTCGGCCGTCAGGTCGCCGTGCGGGCCGCCGTCGGGGGTCGTGACGCCCGGCACGACGTGCTCCAGCGGTGACGGGAACGCGCGCACGATCCCGTCGAGCACCTCAGCGAGCCCGATGCCGCTGGTGGCGCACACGGGGATGACGGGGTGGAACGACCCGCGCGCCACCGCCGTCTCGAGATCGGCGATGAGCGTGTCCTCGGAGATCTCCTCGCCGCCGAGGTAGCGCTCCATGAGGGTCTCGTCCTCGCTCTCGGCGATGATGCCCTCGATGAGCGCGTTGCGGGCGTCTTCAAGCCCGGCGAGGTCGGCCGGGTCGGGCTCGCCGATCCGCGGCGGGTAGCCGGCCGAGTAGTCGAAGTAGCGCTGGGTGATGAGGCCGACCAGCCCGTCGCGGGCCGGCAGGTAGAGCGGCAGCACGCCCGCGCCGAACGCGGCCTGGCAGGCGGCGATCTCCGCGAGCGCGTCGGCCCGGTGGTGGTCCAGACGGGAGACGATCACGGCCCGGGGCATCCCGACCGATGCGCACTCCTCCCATACGGCGACCGTCGCGGCGTCTACGCCTTCGGCCGCGCACACCACGAACAGTGCGGCGTCGGCGGCGCGCAGCCCGGCCCGCAGCTCGCCGACGAAATCGGCGTACCCCGGCGTGTCGATCAGGTTGATCTTGTGGCCCTGGTGCAGCACCGGCGCCACCGACAGCCCGACGGAACGCTGCTGGCGCACGGCGGCCGGGTCGTGGTCGCACACCGTCGTGCCCTCGACGACCGAACCGGCGCGCGAGACGGTGCCCGACGCCGCGAGCAACGCCTCGGTGAGCGTGGTCTTCCCGGAGCCCGAGGGCCCCACCAGCACCACGTTGCGCACCCGGGCGGGGTCGGCCACAGCGACGGCGGCCCCGGTGTCGGTACTCCTGCTCTGTTTGTCGGCCATGGCGACTCCTCGGCGAACGGCTGGTGTACGCGATGTGTCCTCGATCACACACCCGCTACCCTGGGCAGGGCAAGGCAGGGCCGGGGGGACCACGCGTTTGCTCCCCGCTGGGTTCCCGCCTCGGGCCGGGTTAGGGGGAGCGGGATGACGATCAGCAGGCGCACGTTCCTGTGGGTGTCCGGGGCGGCGGTACCGGTGGCGGCGGGCCTGGGGGCCACCACTCCGGACACGGCGCCGGACCGGTGGGCGGTCCTTCGGCGGCGGCTTTCGGGGGCGTTGTTGGTGCTCGGCGACGCGGGGTACGAGGCCGCTCGCCACGGCTATTTCACGATGTACGACCACCACCCGGCGGCGATCGCCGGCTGTGTGAGCGAGGCCGACGTGCAGGCGTGCGTGGACTTCGCCGCCCGGCACGGCATCCCGGTGGCCGCGCGCTCGGGCGGGCACAGCTACGTCGGGTACTCCACTGTGGACGGTGGCCTGGTGGTGGACGTGGGGCGGCTCGACGGGATCCGGGTCCTCGACCACGGACGGGCCGTGGTGGGTGCGGGCGCGCGGCTGGGGCCGGTGTACCAGGCGCTCGGTTCCGCCGGGCGGGCGCTGGCGGCGGGCACGTGCCCGACCGTCGGCATCGCCGGGCTGACGCTCGGCGGGGGAGTCGGCGTGCTGGGCCGCAAGCTCGGGCTCACGTGCGACCAGCTCGAGTCGGCGCGGGTCGTGACGGCGGACGGCGTGGCGCGCACGGTGTCGGCGCACCAGCACGCGGACTTGTTCTGGGCGTTGCGCGGCGGCGGGGGCGGCAACTTCGGCATCGTCACGTCGTTCACCTTCCGGACCGTCGAGGCGCCGGACCTCACGTCGTTCGGCCTGCAGTTCCCGCCCGAGGCGGCCGCGACGCTGTTCGCCGAGTGGCAGGACTGGCAGCCGCGGATGCCCGACGAGCTCTGGTCCGACCTCGGGCTCGGCGCCACGGCGGCGAACTTCGGCGGCTGCTTCGCAGGTCCGCGCAGCCGGCTGAAGCCGATCCTCGACGACTTCGTCCGCCGGGTGGGCGCGGCGCCGCTGAAGCGTGAGAAGCCGGAGACCGATTTCCTCGGCGCGATGCGGTACTTCGCCGGCTGCACGGACCTCGCGGGTTCGGCGTGCGGCCCCGGCTGGGGCGGCGGTACCGGCAAGATCGGGACCGCGGCGTACGTGGCGACCTCGCGGATGCTGATGCGCCCGGCGAAGGATCCGGCTGCGGTGCTCGAGCTGCTGAGCGAGGACCCGGATTCTTACACGATCGTGGACGGTGGCGGCGGCGCGATCGCGCGCGGCGACTCGGCTTTCCCGTACCGCCGGGCGCTTGCGAGCTTCCAGTTCACCCACGGGCTGGAGCACGCGACCGAAACCGCGGCAAGGCGCGCGATCGGGCGAATTCGCGACGGGCTCGGGCCGGAATTCGGCACAACCGGCTACGTCAACTACCTCGATCCGGAAATGCCCGACTGGGGTCAGGCCTATTACGGCGGAAACCTGCCCCGGCTGCGCGCCCTCGCGCGCCGCTACGACCCGGACCGCGTGTTCGCCTTCCCGCAAGGGGTAACCCCGGCCTGACTGTCCACAACGGATTATTTTACACTTCTCCGATTCCCGTTTTCGAGGAGGAGGAAAGTGCTGGAGCTGGCGTGGTCGGCGGACGAATTGGCGCGAACGAGGCTCGCGTTCTCCCCGTTGTGGGAAATCGTGGCGAGCGTCCGGGTGCTGGCCGGTCCGGGGGAGCACGCGCTGCACCTGCCGTGGGTGCGCAAGGCGTCCGGCGCGCTGGCCGACGCGGGGATCGACGTCACGCCGCTCGCCGATCTCGTCGCCGGCCGCTCGGTGCCGCGGTTCCTCACGCCCACGCCGGCTTCGCCCGTGCCGCAGCTGGCCGACGAGCTCGCGGACCTGCGCGACGTCGCCCCGCGCGCGGTGCGGCGCGAGCTGGAGGCGATGGACCCGCCGCGCTCGGCCGCGCTGACCCGCTTGCACCGCGATCCGGAGGCGGGGCTCGACCGGCTCGCGGGGCTGATGGAGCGGTACTGGGCGGTGGCGCTGGCGCCGGCGTGGCCGCGCATGCGGGCGCTGCTGGAAGGCGACGTGCTGCACCGTTCGCGCCTGCTCGCCGCCGGTGTGGCGGAGGACCTGTTCCGCGACCTGGCGCCCGCCGTCCACTGGGCCGAGGGCGCGCTGATCGTCGCGCAGCGCCACGTCCCCGGCACGGGGGCGCCGCACGGCCACGGGCTCGTGCTGGCGCCGTCGGTGTTCGTCTGGCCGCGCGTGATCTCCCGGACCCACGCGGGCCGGCAGCCCGTGCTGCGCTACCCGGCCCGCGGCGTCGCCGGCCTGTGGGAAACCGGCGGTACCTCGTCGTCGGCGGCCCTGCGCGGGGTGCTCGGCCGCAGCCGCAGCTCGCTCCTCACTTCTCTGACCACGCCGGCGGACGTCGGCGAGCTGGCGCGCCGCGCGGGTCTGAAGCAGGGCGTTGTCGCGAAACACCTCCAGCTCCTGCGCACCGCCGGCCTGGTCGCCACGGCCCCCGACGGCGTCCACTCCCGTACGGTCGCCGCCGACGCCGTGGTGACCGCGGCCGACGACTGAGTGTCAGGGGACTCCGGCCAGCCGCAGCAGCGCCGCCGTCGCCGCGGCGGCCACGACCACGGCCACGAACGGGGCTTTGCGCCACGCCAACACACCGCCGACCAGCACCCCCGCCGGCCGGGCGATGCCGGCGAACGCATGCCCCTCCGTCAGTGCGCTTGTCGCGACCAATGCGGCCAGCAGGACGACCGCCGACAGAGCCATGAGCCGCTGGGCGCGAGGGGAGAGGCGCACGCGCGTGCGCAGCACCGGCCCCGCGAAGCGGAAGGTGAACGTGCCTGCCGCGAGGACCACGGTGGCGATCAGGAGCTCGACGCCGTCCATCAGTGGGCTCCTTCCAGCGTCTTCGGTTCCTTGGCCGCGACGCCGACGAGCACGCCGGCCAGCGCCAGCAGCACCGGGAGACCCGCGGGCAGGAACGGGGTCGCCACCAGGGCGACCACCACGCCCACGGCGACGGGCAGCCGGGTTGCGCGGTCGCGCAACGACGGCAGCACGAGGGCCAGCAGCACGGCCGGGAACGCGGCGTCCAGGCCGAACGCGGCGGTGTCGCTGATCGCGGTACCGGCGAAGGCGCCCGCGACGCAGCCGGCGTTCCACGCGACGAACAGGCCCGCGCCGCAAGCCCAGTAGGCGGCGCGGCGGCGCGCGGAATCGTGCTGGGCCAGGGCGAAGGCCACCGACTCGTCGATCATCAGGTGGCTGCCGGCGATGCGGGCGGCCCACTTCGAGCCGAAGACGTCGCCGATCGCGAAGCCGAACGGCAGGTGCCGCGCGTTCACCAGGAGGCCCGCGACCACGGCGGCCAGCGGGTTGCCGCCACCGGCGATGATGCCCACCAGCATGAACTGCGACGCGCCCGCGAAGACCAGCAGCGACAGCAGCATCGGAGCCCACAGCGGGAAGCCCGAGCTCACCGCGATGGCGCCGTAGGAGACGCCCACGAGGCCGTCGGCCACGCAGACGAGCGCGATGTCCCGGGTCAGCTCCCGGTCGAGTGTTCGCCAAATCGAACGCATAGTGCTTTATGCTGAACACAAGACCGGGTGTTCGTCAAGGCGAACGGAAAGACTGATGGAGCGAACACAGATGTCGCAGGAGACCACCGGCGCGCCGCTGGAGATCATCGCCGCGTCGCTGCGCCGCGAGCGCACCCGTGCGGGCCTGTCGCTCACCGAGGTCGCGCGCCGCGCCGGCCTGGCGAAGTCGACGTTGTCGCAACTGGAATCCGGCTCGGGCAACCCGAGCGTGGAGACGCTGTGGGCCCTCGGCGTGGCCCTCGACGTGCCGTTCTCCCGGCTCGTGGAACCCGAACGGCCCCAGGTCCGCGTGATCCGCGCGGGCAAGGGGCCGACGGTGTTCGCCGAGCACGCCGACTACGCGTGCACGCTGCTGTCCGCGTGCCCGCCCTCGGCGCGCCGGGACCTGTATGTGATCCGCGCGGAGCCGGGCACTCCGCGCAGGTCGGACCCGCACATGAACGGCGTGGTCGAGCACATCGTGATCTGCGCCGGACGGGCCCGCGTCGGCGTGCGCGACGACCCGGTCGAGCTGCTGCCCGGCGACTACATCTGCTACCCCGGGGACGTGCCGCACATCTTCGAGGCGCTGGAGCCCGGCACGTTCGGGGTGGAGATCTCGGAGTACTCGTGAAAAACCGGCGGTGAAAAACGCGGGGCTTACCAGCCGCGCTCGGCGAGCCGGTGCGGCTCCGGCAGCTCCTCGACGTTGATGCCCACCATCGCCTCGCCGAGGCCGCGCGAGACCTTGGCCAGCACGTCGGGGTCGTCGTAGAACGTCGTCGCCTTGACGATGGCCTCGGCGCGCTGCGCGGGGTTGCCGGACTTGAAGATGCCCGAGCCCACGAACACACCCTCGGCGCCGAGCTGCATCATCATCGCCGCGTCGGCCGGGGTCGCGATGCCGCCCGCGGTGAAGAGCACCACCGGCAGCTTGCCGTTCTGCGCGACCTCCTTGACCAGCTCGTACGGTGCCTGCAGCTCCTTCGCCGCCACGAACAGCTCGTCCTCGGGCAGCGACGACAGCTTGCGGATCTCGGCGCGGATCTGGCGCATGTGGGTCGTGGCGTTGGAGACGTCACCGGTGCCGGCCTCGCCCTTGGACCGGATCATTGCCGCGCCCTCGGTGATCCGGCGCAGCGCCTCGCCCAGGTTGGTCGCGCCACAGACGAAGGGGACGGTGAAGGCCCACTTGTCGATGTGGTTGGCGTAGTCGGCGGGCGTGAGCACCTCGGACTCGTCGACGTAGTCGACGCCGAGCGACTGCAGCACCTGCGCCTCGACGAAGTGGCCGATGCGGGCCTTCGCCATGACCGGGATCGAGACTGTCTCGATGATGCCGTCGATCAGGTCCGGGTCGCTCATGCGCGCGACGCCGCCCTGAGCGCGGATGTCGGCGGGCACGCGCTCGAGCGCCATGACCGCGACCGCGCCGGCGTCCTCGGCGATCTTCGCCTGCTCGGCGGTGACCACATCCATGATCACGCCGCCCTTGAGCATCTCCGCCATGCCGCGCTTGACCTTGGCGGTGCCGGTGACGGACTGGGGTTCGGGGGTGGTCTGCTGCTCGGACACCTCGGGGCCTTTCTCGGGACGGACTCCTGCGCCTTCGAGCGTAGGGGCGTGGTGGACCGGTGAACCAGGCCAGTGCGCGGCTATCTCGGCAGTCCACTTTTCGAGGGGCCACCACCTGCGGATCCGGTCGCCACGGGGTGGTGTCGGCCGCGTCACGTGCGGCCGGATCGACGCTGACCTGCGCCGGTGTCGACGGGGTATCCTGGCGGTACGGATGGGGGTCGCTTCGCGGATTCCCGGTGCTGTCCGGCCAGTGGGCGTCGTGAGCTCCGGCAAGATCCCCCTCGAGGTGGCCACTCGGCGACGTTTCGGGAAGGCCACTCGCCGGCGCCGGAGTCCGGCGGCCGGCCCGGTCCCTCGGGTGGGTGACAGCCGGTCGACCGCCCGCTGACCTGGCCGGAAGGCCCGCGAGGCGTCCCCCTAAGCTGAGCAGAACGTCTTTCGGGAGGTCGGGTGGCGACAGCTTCGGGAGCACGGCCGACGGTCGGCGTGCTCGCCCTGCAAGGCGCCGTGCGCGAGCACGTCGCGATGCTGGAGCGCGCGGGCGCGCACGCCGTGCCCGTGCGCCGCGAGGCCGAACTGTCCGAAGTGGACGGCCTGGTGCTCCCCGGCGGGGAGTCCACCACCATGTCGCGGTTGCTGGAGAGCTTCGAGCTGCTCGAGCCGCTGCGGGCGCGGATCGCGGACGGGATGCCCGCCTTCGGCTCGTGCGCCGGGTTGATCCTGCTGGCGCGCCAGGCGCTCGACGGGCGCCCGGACCAGCAGCAGCTCGGCGGGCTCGACGTGGTCGTCCGGCGCAACGCGTTCGGCAGGCAGGTCAACTCGTTCGAGGTGGACCTCGACTTCGCGCGTGTCGAAGGCGGGCCTGTGCACGCGGTCTTCATCCGGGCCCCGTGGGTCGAGAAGGCGGGGGCCGGCGTCGAGGTGCTGGCCACCGTGCCGGCAGCGCTCGTGCCGGGAGACTCGGTGCCCGAAGACCCCGTGGTCGGTGAGCCCGGGGCTAGGATCGTCGCCGTCCGGCAGGGGTCGGTGCTGGCCACGGCGTTCCACCCGGAGATCACCGGGGACGAGCGGGTGCACCGGTTGTTCGTCGAGCTCGTGCGAGAAGCCTGAGCAGGGATTGCGGCGTGCGCGCGACGCGAGTCGGGGGTACGCGGAACAAATGGAGGAAAGATGAGCGGCCACTCCAAGTGGGCCACGACGAAGCACAAGAAGGCCAACCTCGACGCGAAGCGTGGCAAGCTCTTCGCCCGGCTGATCAAGAACATCGAGGTGGCCGCCCGGACCGGCACCGGCGGTGGGGACCCCGACGGCAACCCCACCCTCTACGACGCCATCCAGAAGGCGAAGAAGAACTCGGTCCCGCAGGACAACATCGAGCGCGCGCGCAAGCGCGGCGCCGGTGAAGAGGCCGGTGGCGCCGACTGGCAGAACATCACGTACGAGGGCTACGGGCCCAACGGCGTGGCGGTACTGATCGAGTGCCTCACCGACAACAAGAACCGCGCCGCCATGGAGGTCCGGACCGCGCTCACGCGCAACAACGGCTCGCTGGCCGACCCGGGCTCCGTCGCCTACATGTTCAACCGCAAGGGCGTCGTGATCATGCCCAAGGGCGAGGTGAACGAGGACGACGTGCTCATGGCCGTGCTCGACGCGGGCGCCGAAGAGGTCAACGACCTCGACGAGAGCTTCGAGATCGTCTCCGAGGGCGGCGACCTGGTGCCGGTGCGCAAGGCGCTGCAGGAGGCCGGGTTCGAGTACGAGTCGGCGGAGCTCACGTTCCTCCCGACGGTCTCGGTGCCGCTGGACGTCGACGGCGCGAAGAAGGTCTTCAAGCTGATCGACGCGCTCGAGGACTGCGACGACGTGCAGAACGTCTACGCCAACTTCGATGTGTCCGACGAGGTCATGGCGTCGGTCGACTGACGGTCGATTTCGCCGCTGTGACGCCGTTTCCGGCGTCGCGGAGAGCGGCTTGATCACTTCTCGACCGGCCCCGGTCGGGCACGGACCACCCGCGCCCGGCCGGGGCCGACTGATCACCGGCGAACTCGCGAGTAGCCGGATCCCTTGCGGCGTCCGGGAAAACGGTCGGAAAATTGCCCCGTGCCGGTACTGGGCTCAGCCGCGTGCTTCCGGCACAATGGCCGCCGTGACGACCTCAGCCCTCACCGCCGAAGAGCAGCGCCTGATCGACTGGATCGAGTCCCAGGCGAAAGAACGGGGCAACGCGGTCATCGCGGTCCCGCAGGACGATCAGGGCGCCGGCTTCTGCTTCACCGCCTGCGCGTGGGCGCTGCACAACGTGCCGGAGGTCGTGGTCGTCGGCCTGCCGGGCGACCTGGGCCCGATCCTGCTCGACGCGTACGTCGACCGCGCGGCCAACGGCGAGATCTTCGAGGTCGGCAAACGCTACGACGACTTCTTCCAGGGCAGCGCCGTCGTTTTCGAACGCGTCGCCAAGGGCCACTACCCGGAGTACTTCGGCTCGGCGTTCCTCGTCTACCCCGACGGCGACTTCCCGGCGCTGCAGGTCGTCGTCGCCACGGCCGACGGGCACTTCCCCTGGCAGGACACGGCTCCCGAAGGCTTCGCCGAGTGGCAGCCGGTGCTCACCGAAAGCGGTGTGCCCGAGAGCTGGACTCCGGGCGTCGACGGCCCCTGATCACCGGCCCCTGATCACCGGCTGCTGATCCTCGACGGGAGCTGCCTCGACGGGCGCTGATCACCGCGGCAAGGCCCTGAGATCCGCCCCTGCGGCGGGAAACCGGGCGGCGAGCGTCTCGACGTCGGCGAACTCCACGCAGTCGTCGGTGTAGGGCGGCACCACCACGGTGCCGAGCAGCGACCACTCGCCCAGCGGTACCGTCGCCTGCCACGTCCCGGCGGGCACCACGACCTGCGGCCGTTCACCCGCGGCGACGTCGGTGCCCAGCACCGGCCGCGTCACCGTGCCGTCCGAATGCAGGAGCAGCATTCGCGCGGGCGCCCCGGCGTGGTGCACGAAGATTTCGACGCGATCCAGCCGGTGCGGCGCCGAGAACCGCGGCGCCACCAGCAGGTAGTAGATCGCGGACCCCTCTTCGGAACGCCAGCTCTCCGCGAAGAGGCCGCCTTCGACGGGCAGCGGCGAAAGACCCAGGTGGCGGATGAATTCCGGTGGCTGCGGCATGGCGACCATCCTGCCGGGCCCCCGCCCAGTAGCCTGCATCTCGAACGGATGTTCGCGCGGGCGAAGGAGAAGGTGTGCGGGTGCTCGGGGTCGACCCCGGTCTGACCAGGTGCGGTCTCGGCGTGGTCGACGGTGGCAAGGGCCGGGTCGTCCGCGCGGTGGCCGTCGGCGTCGTGCGCACCCCACCGGAGGACGATCTCGCCCACCGGCTCCTCGGCATCGCCGACGAGGTCGAGGTCTGGCTGGACCGCTACAAGCCCGAGGCGATCGCCGTCGAGCGCGTGTTCGCGCAGCACAACGTCCGCACGGCCATGGGCACCGCGCAGGCGGGCGGCGTCGTCGCGCTGGCTGCGGCCCGGCGCGGGCTGCCGGTCGTGTTCCACACCCCGAGCGAGGTCAAGGCCGCGGTCACCGGGTCGGGCCGCGCGGACAAGGCGCAGGTCACCGGTATGGTGATGCGCTTGCTCAACCTCGAGGTGAAGCCGCACCCCGCCGACGCGGCCGACGCGCTGGCGCTGGCCATCTGCCACCTCTGGCGCGAGCCGATGCGCGTTCGCCTCGCCGAGGCCGAGGCGCGCGCGGCCGAGCTGGCCCGTGCGCACAAGGCCAAGCTGGCGGCAGCCGCGAAACAGGCGGGCGCCGCCACCCGCACCCCGGTGCGGCGCACGGCCCGCCGGATCCCGAGCAAGCTGGACGACACTGGAGCACCCCGATGATCTCCTCCGTACGCGGTGAAGTGCTGTCCGTCGGCCTGGACCACGTCGTGGTCGAGGTCGGCGGCGTGGGCTTCGCCGTGCAGGCCACCCCGGCGACGCTCGCGACGCTGCGCCGCGGCGAGCAGGTGCGGCTGCACACCGCGCTGGTCGTGCGCGAGGACTCGCTGACCCTGTTCGGGTTCGCCGACGAAGACGCGCGCGAGCTGTTCGGCCTGCTGCAGACCGTGTCGGGCATCGGCCCGCGGCTCGCGCTCGCCACGCTCGCCGTGCTGGAGCCCGACAAGCTGCGCGCCGCGCTCGTGGAAGGCAACATCACCGTCCTCACGCAGGTGCCCGGCATCGGCCGCAAGGGCGCCGAACGGCTCAGCCTCGAACTGCGCGACAAGGTCACCGCACTCGCCGGCACCGGCGAGGTGCCGGCGGTGTCCGCGCCCGGCGCGCTGCGCGCCGAGGTCGTGGAAGCGTTGGCAGGGCTGGGTTTCCCGGCCAAGCAGGCCGAGCAGGCCGTGGACCGCGTGCTGGCCGAAGGCGACGGGCACACCACCGCGACGGTGCTGCGTTCGGCGCTGGCCACCCTCGGGCGCAAGCGGTAGCCGATGGACCACGAAGTGACGGAGTTCGAAGCGGACGACGAGACACTCTCCGCTCTCTCACAGAACGGCGAGCGCGAGGTCGAGACGACCTTGCGGCCGCGCAAGCTCGACGAGTTCGTGGGCCAGCCCCGCGTGCGCGAGCAGCTGGAGCTGGTGCTCGAGAGCGCCCGCCGCCGTGGGGTGCCGCCCGACCACGTGCTGCTGTCCGGCCCGCCCGGCCTCGGCAAGACGAGCATGGCGATGATCGTGGCCGCCGAGCTCGGCGCGGCCATCCGCATCACGTCCGGTCCGGCGCTGGAACGCGCGGGCGACCTGGCCGCGATGCTGTCCAACCTCGCGCCCGGCGACGTGCTGTTCATCGACGAGATCCACCGCATCGCCCGGCCCGCCGAGGAGATGCTGTACCTCGCGATGGAGGACTTCCGCGTCGACGTCGTGGTCGGCAAGGGGCCCGGCGCCACGAGCATCCCGCTCGAAATCGCGCCGTTCACGCTGGTCGGGGCCACCACGCGCTCCGGCTCGCTCACCGGGCCGCTGCGTGACCGCTTCGGCTTCACCGGCCAGATGGAGTTCTACACCGACGCCGAATTGGAACTCGTCGTGCGCCGCGCCGCGACGATCCTCGACATCCCCATCGACCGTGACGGCTGTTCGGAGATCGCCCGCCGCTCGCGCGGTACGCCCCGGATCGCGAACCGCCTGCTGCGCCGAGTCCGCGACTACGCCGAAGTCCGCGCCGACGGCAACGTGACCAGGGACGTCGCCCGTGCGGCGCTGAAGGTCTACGACGTGGACGAACTGGGCCTCGACCGGCTGGACCGGGCCGTGCTCAGTGCGCTGACCCGCTCGTTCGGCGGGGGACCGGTCGGCGTCTCGACGCTCGCCGTCGCCGTCGGTGAGGAGGCGACCACGGTGGAAGAGGTGTGCGAGCCCTACCTGGTCCGCGCGGGTATGCTCGCCCGCACTCCGCGTGGCCGGGTCGCGACCGCGGCCGCGTGGGAGCACCTCGGCCTGGTGCCGCCGCCTGAGGCAGGGCGGCCGGACCAGGGCGGTCCCTCGTTGTTCGACCAGGGCTGACGGGGACGTCGGACACCGGCCGGCGGGAGCGCAACGGACGGTGGGTGCTGGCGAATTCGCGAGCACCTGGCACACTCGAAGACAGCACATCCGTCAAAACCGGACGTAAGCACCGACGACGTGACGTCCGTCGAATGGAGAGTCATGAACAACTTACTGCTGCCGTTGCTGCTGCTGGTCGTGGTGGCCGTGCCGCTCGTCCTCGGTACCCGCAAGCAGAAGAAGCAGCAGGCAGCCCAGCAGGACCTGCAGAAGAGCATCGCCCCCGGCGACCGCGTGATGACCACCTCGGGCCTCTACGGCACCGTCGCCGACGCTTCCGGCGACGACACGATCGACATCGAGATCGCCCCGGGCGTCGTCACCACGTGGCTGCGCATCGCGGTCCGCGAGAAGGTCAACCCGGCCGTGGAGACCGACGAGACCGACGTCGAAGCCGACTCGGCCGAGGTCGAGGAGACCTCCGGTGGCGTCGCTTCCACCACCACCGAGGCGCCCGCCCAGGAGTCCATCGAGGACGACGGCCAGAAGTCCGGTGCGCAGATCGCGCCCCCGCTGGAGCACGGCAAGAAGTAACCTGCTTCTTCCCCGGGCAGTGACACGCGCGTAGCCGACGAAAGTCGGTACGGGCGAACGCAGGGCTCACGCAGCACCGAGTAGTGTCTCGGTGCTGCGTGCGTGTCCGCCGCCGTAGTCATGCCCAGCAGCGTGCCGGGAGCACCGTCCCGGCTCGCTCACCGAACCAGTTGGGGTCCACCCAGTCCGAGGAGACCGAAGCACCGTGGCACCATCGGCCGGGCATCTCCGCCCGGGACGCTATCTCGCCTTCTTCGCCCTGATCGTGGTCGTGCTCTACGCCCTGGTGTTCTTCACCGGCAGCGGCAAGCCCACACCGAAGCTCGGCATCGACCTGCAGGGCGGCACCCGGGTCACGCTCACCGCGCGGACGCCGGACGGCGGCCAGCCCACGCGAGACTCGCTGAACCAGGCGCGCCAGATCATCGAAACCCGTGTGAACGGCATCGGTGTCGCCGGCACGGAGGTCGTGCTCGACGGCAACAACGTCGTCATCACGGTCCCGGGCGCGCAGGGTGACCAGGCGAAGTCCCTCGGCCAGACCGCGAAGCTCGGCTTCCGCAAGGTGATCACCTCGCAGCCGAACACCCCGGCCGCGCCGCCCGCTTCGGGCAACCCGGCGGCTCCGCCGGCTTCGGGCACCCCGTCGGCGCCGCCGTCCTCCGGCGCCCCCTCGGCCCCGCCTTCCGCCACGGGCGCGCCCTCGAGCACGCCGAACGGCGGCGGTGGCGCGGCCGGTGCCCCGGCCCAGCAGCCGCCGAGCACCACGCCGTCGGCCCCGCCGGCCTCGAACACCCCGCCGGCCGCGGGCGACCAGGCGAAGACGCCGATCCAGCAGGCGCAGGCGATCCGGCAGAACCCGGACCTGGCCTCGACCGACCAGGCGAAGGCGCAGGCCGCACAGCAAGCCGCGCTGGCTTCGCTCACCTGCGCGCCGAACGTCGCCGACCCGCTCGAGGGCAACGACCTCTCGGACAAGCCGCTGGTCGCCTGTGGTGACCAGGACGCGACGAAGTACGTGCTCGGCCCGCAGTTCCTGCCCGGCACCGAGATCTCCGGCGCGAACTCGGGCTACGACCAGCAGCGCGGCCAGTGGATCGTCGACCTGACGTTCAACGGCACCGGCAGCAAGACCTGGGGTGACTTCACCGCGGCCAACGTCGGCCAGCAGGCCGCGTTCGTGCTCGACACCCAGGTCGTGTCGGCGCCGACCATCCAGGGCGCCATCCTCGGCGGCAACACGCAGATCACCGGGCAGTTCACGCAGGCGACCGCGAAGAACCTCGCCGACGTCCTGAAGTACGGCTCGCTGCCGCTGTCGTTCGACTCCTCCGACGCCACCACGGTGTCGGCGACGCTCGGCTCGGCCTCGCTCCAGGCGGGCCTGCTGGCCGGCGCGATCGGCCTGATCGTGGTCTTCATCTACTGCCTGATCTACTACCGCCTGCTCGGCATCCTCACGATCCTGTCGCTGGCGCTGTCCGGCCTGCTGGTCTACGCGGTGCTGGTGCTGCTCGGCCGGTGGATCGGGTACACGCTCGACCTCGCCGGCATCGCCGGGTTGATCATCGCCATCGGCATCACGGCGGACTCGTTCGTCATCTACTTCGAACGGCTCAAGGACGAGATCCGGGAAGGACGCACGTTCCGTTCGGCGGTGCCGCGCGGCTGGGCCCGGGCCCGGCGCACGATCCTGGCGTCCGACGCGGTGAGCTTCCTCGCCGCGGCGATCCTGTACGTGATCGCGGTCGGCGACGTGCAGGGCTTCGCGTTCACCCTCGGCATGTCGACGGTGCTGGACCTCGTGGTGGTCTACCTCGTCACGCACCCTGTGGTGGCGATGGTGTCCACGTCGAAGTCCCCGTTCCTGTCCAACCCCCGGAACCTCGGCCTCGGTGCCGTCCAGCAGCTGGCCTCGGAACGCCGGGCCGGCCGCACCGCCGTCGGTCGCACGAACGTGAAGGAGGCCTGACGTGGGCGTCGAAGACCTGGGCACGGACGCCGAGTCGGGCGCCCGCAAGGCCACCCCGTCCGGCAAGAAGGAAAGCGTCTTCCACCGGCTCTACGTCGGCACGGGCGCGTTCGACATCGTCGGCGCGCGCAAGCGCTGGTACATCTTCTTCGCGGCGCTGGTGCTCGTCTGCATCCTCTCGATGTTCATCCGCAGCTTCAACTTCGGCATCGAGTTCGAGGGCGGCACGCAGATCCAGCTGCCGGCCCGCGGTGCGCACGGCGAGATCACCACGTCGCAGGTGACCGAGTCGTTCACCAAGGCGCTGGGCCAGCAGCCGGCGGAGACGCAGAGCGTCGGCACCGGCAACGCGAAGACGATCCAGATCCGCTCGGAGGCGCTGCCGGTCGACCAGGTCGCAAAGGTGAAGCAGCAGCTGTTCACCGACCTGGCGCCGGAGGGCACCAACGGCCAGCCGAGTGTGCAGGCCATCAGCGACAGCGCGGTGAGCGCGTCGTGGGGCGGCGAGATCTCGCGGCAGGCGCTGATCGCGCTCGCGGTCTTCCTCGTGGCCGTGGTGATCTTCCTGGCGATCTACTTCGACACCCGGATGGCCGCGGCCGCGCTGATCTCGCTGATCCACGACATCGTGGTCACGGCGGGCGTGTACTCGCTCGTCGGCTTCGAGGTCACGCCGGCGACGGTGATCGGCCTGCTCACGATCCTCGGGTTCTCGCTGTACGACACGGTGGTGGTGTTCGACAAGGTCCGCGAGAACACGCGCGGCCTGCTCGGCCTCACCCGCCGCACGTACGCCGAGGCAGCCAACCTGGCGCTGAACCAGACGCTGATGCGGTCGTTCAACACGGCGTTCATCGCGCTGCTGCCGATCCTCGGCCTGCTCATCGTCGGGTACATCCTGCTCGGCTCGGGCACGCTGCAGGACCTGGCGCTCGTGCAGCTCACAGGCACCCTGGTCGGCGTGCTGTCGTCGGTCGCGCTCGCGACGCCGCTGCTGGTCGACCTCAAGATGCGTGAGCCGAAGTACCAGCAGCAGGCACAGCGCGTCGCGGCCCGCCGGGCCAAGGCTGCCGCTCGCGAAGCCGCGGGCGAGGACTTCGACGCGGCGGACGACGACGCCCTGGCCGCCGAGCTCCGCAAGGAGAAGGCGATGGCCGCGGCGGCCGGCGTTCCGGCCCGCACCCCGAAGGCGCGCCCGCAGAACAAGCCGCGCCGCACCGGTGGCGGCGTGTCGTCGGCGAAGCGGAAGCGCTGAGCCGGATGGAGCTGGAGAAGGCCCTCGGCCTGATCGCCGAGGTGCCGGACTTTCCCGAGCCCGGCGTGCTGTTCCGCGACCTGAGCCCGCTCTTCGCGGACGGCCCCGGGTTCGCCACGGTCGTCGACGCCCTGGCCGGCACGCTCAGCCCCGGGGTTGAGCTGCTGGCCGGCGTCGAGGCCCGCGGGTTCCTCCTCGCGGCGGCCGTCGGGTACGCCCGCGGCCTCGGCGTGGTGCTCATCCGCAAGCCCGGCAAGCTGCCGTCGGTGGCCGGCCGGGTCGACTACGCGCTCGAATACGGCACCGCCGGCGTGGAACTGCCGGCCGACGTTGTGCACCCCGGCCGGCGCGTCGGCGTGATCGACGACGTCCTCGCCACCGGTGGCACGGTCGCCGCGACGGCCAAGCTGCTCGAGAACGCCGGCGCCGTGGTCGACGGCGTGTCGGTGGTGCTGGAGCTCGCGGCGCTGGGTGGGCGTGGCGTGCTGGCGGGTCGCCGGGTCGAGGCGCTGCAGGTCGTCTGACCCCGCGTCACCAGCGCGAACGGCCGGGAAGCCGGAGTCCTCGCGCGGCGTTGAAAAGGCTGTGGCTCCGCCGGTACCCGGCGGCGCGCCGCCTGCCGATCGGACGTAGGCGGCGTGGCCACGCGGTCGAACGGCTACCCTGAGGGTTCGAAGGCCGCACGAGCAGCAGGAGGTGCGGGTGAGCCAAGAGCTCGACGCCGCGGTGCCCGCCAAGCCGGTGCCCGCGAAGGATGGCTCCGGTGCGCGTAGCGCGCAGTCGGTGCCGGCGCCGAAGGCGAACGGGGCCGCGCCCAACCCGTCGGCGACCCGCCGGGTGCGGGCCCGTCTGGCCCGCCGGATCACGGCCCAGCGGGCCGCGCCCGTGAAGCAGGTGCTCGAACCGCTCGCCGTCATCCACCGTGAGCTGCACCCCAACGCGGACCTCGCGCTGCTGCAGCGCGCCTACGACGTCGCCGAGGAGCTGCACCGCGAACAGCGGCGCAAGTCCGGCGACCCGTACATCACGCACCCGCTCGCGGTGGCCACGATCCTCGCCGAGCTCGGCATGGACACCACCACGCTCGTCGCGGCGCTGCTGCACGACACCGTGGAGGACACGGGCTTCTCGCTCGACCAGCTGAAGGCCGACTTCGGCGACAAGGTCGGCGAGCTCGTCGACGGCGTCACCAAGCTGGACAAGGTCAAGCTCGGCATGTCGGCCGAGGCCGAGACGATCCGCAAGATGGTCATCGCCATGGCGAAGGACCCGCGGGTGCTGGTCATCAAGCTGGCCGACCGGCTGCACAACATGCGCACCATGCGCTTCCTCCCGCCGGAGAAGCAGGCCCGCAAGGCCCGCGAGACGCTGGAGGTGCTCGCCCCGCTGGCCCACCGCCTCGGCATGGCGACGGTCAAGTGGGAGCTCGAAGACCTCGCGTTCGCGATCCTGCAGCCGAAGAAGTACGACGAGATCGTGCGCCTGGTCGCCGACCGCGCGCCCTCGCGCGACACGTACCTGCGCAAGGTGATCGCCGACCTCACGAGCAACCTCGTGTCGTCGCGGATCACCGCCAAGGTCGAGGGCCGGCCGAAGCACTACTACTCGATCCACCAGAAGATGATCGTGCGCGGGCGCGACCTCGACGACATCCACGACCTGGTGGGCGTGCGGATCCTCGTGGAGGACGTGCGCGACTGCTACGCCGCCATGGGTGTCGTCCACGCGCTGTGGCAGCCGGTGCCCGGGCGGTTCAAGGACTACATCGCCCAGCCGCGCTTCGGCGTGTACCAGTCGCTGCACACCACCGTGATCGGGCCGGACGGCAAGCCGCTCGAGGTGCAGATCCGCACCTACGAGATGCACCGGACCGCCGAGTACGGCATCGCGGCGCACTGGCGGTACAAGGAAACCAAGGGCACCCACAGCGGCAACTCGATGGACGTCGACGAGATCGCGTGGATGCGCCAGCTGCTCGACTGGCAGCGCGAGGCCGCAGACCCGGGTGACTTCCTCGAGTCGCTGCGGTACGAGCTGGCCGCGCGCGAGATCTTCGTGTTCACGCCGAAGGGCGACGTGATCACGCTGCCGGCGGACTCGACGCCGGTCGACTTCGCCTACGCCGTGCACACCGAGGTGGGCCACCGCTGCATCGGCGCCCGCGTGAACGGCCGTCTCGTGGCTCTCGAGCGCAAGCTGGAGAACGGCGAGAACGTCGAGATCTTCACCTCGAAGGCGGAGAACGCCGGCCCGAGCCGCGACTGGCTGCAGTTCGCCGGGTCGCCGAAGGCGCGCGCGAAGATCCGCCAGTGGTTCGCGAAGGAGCGCCGCGACGAGGCGATCGACGCGGGCAAGGAGGCGATCACCAAGGAGATCCGCAAGGTCGGGCTGCCCATCCAGCGGCTCGTCTCGGCGGAGTCCATGGGCTCGGTCGCCAAGGAGCTGCGCCATGGCGACATCTCCTCGCTGTACGCGGCGGTGGGGGAGGGCCACACCAGCGCGAAGCACGTGGTGCAGCGGCTGGTGGCGCTCATCGGCGGCGTCGACGAGGCGGAGGAGGAGCTCGCCGAGCGGGCCACGCCGTCCACCGTCACGCGGCGGCGCGGGTCCAACGACGTCGGCGTGATCGTGAAGGGCGCCAGCGACGTGTGGGCCAAGCTCGCCCGTTGCTGCACCCCGGTGCCGGGCGACGAGATCCTCGGGTTCGTCACGCGCGGCGGTGGCGTGAGCGTGCACCGCACCGACTGCACCAACGCCGACGACCTGCGTACCCAGCCCGAGCGGCTGGTCGAGGTGGAGTGGGCGCCGTCGTCCTCGTCGGTGTTCCTGGTCGCCATCCAGGTCGAGGCGCTCGACCGGCACCGGCTGCTGTCGGACGTGACCAAGGTGCTGGCCGACGAGAAGGTCAACATCCTCTCGGCGTCGGTCACGACCTCGCGCGACCGCGTGGCCGTGAGCCGGTTCTCGTTCGAGATGGGCGACCCGAAGCACCTCGGCCATGTGCTGAAGGTGGTCCGGGGTGTCGAGGGCGTGTACGACGTCTACCGGGTCACATCGGCTTCCTGATCCTCGAACCACGAGCGGAGCGCCTCGGTCACTTCGGCGGGGCGCTCCATCGGGGGCAGGTGGCCGGTGTCGGCCAGGTCGAGCCGGGTTGCGCCGGGGATTTCCCGCTCGAACTTGTCGGCCAGCTCCAGCAGGCCTGAGCCGTCTTCCCGGCCGATGACCACCAGCGTGGGTGCGGTGATCTCGCCGAGGCGGTGCCGGGTGTCGGGAACGTCCTCCGTCCACTTCGGATCGGTCCACTCGCGGCGGTAGACGCCCTCGCACATTTCGAGGGTCCGGGCGTAGAAGCCTTGGTCGACGTCTGATCGTGTCCGATGTGGACCGACGACGAGGTAGCGGACGTTGGCCTCGGCGATGGCACGGACGTCCGCCTCGTCGATGCGTTCGGCGGTGTGGTCCAGGTAGCGCTTGAGCTTCTCCAGCGGCACCGCGGCGAGCATGGCTTCGCGGCTGTCCGACGCCATCGGCTCGGGCCACTCGTGCCCGGACAACCCGGCGCCGATGAGCGCGACACGAGTGACGCGTTCGGGCGCAGCCAGCGCGGCGTCGAGCGCGTACGCGCCGCCCATCGACGAGCCGGCGAGCGCGGCCTGGTCGATGCCGAGCGCGGACATGAGCGCGAGCAGGTCGCGGTGGTGGGAGACGGTGCCTTCGGCCGCCTGCGAGTCGCCGTGGCCGCGGCGGTCGTAGCGGATCACGCGGTGGTGGTCGGCCAAGGCCGCGAACTGGTGGTCCCACATGCGCCGGTCGGCGAGCCCGGCGTGCAGGAGCACTACGGGCGGGCCCTCTCCGGCCTCGTCGTAGCCGAACCGCACGCCGTCGACCTCGATCATCCCCATGGGCGCCACGCTAGCGCGGGGAGCTGGTCACAGGCGCGGGTTTCGCGCAGGGCGATCCCGCTAGGGTGCTGGCATGACCGACGGATTCGAGTTCACGCGCGACGGCGAAGTCGCGCGGCTGACGTTCGCCCGGCCGGAGAAGATGAACGCCATCACCTACGGCATGTGGTCGGCGATCCCGGACGTCGTGGCTGAGGTCGAGGCCGACCCGGCGCTCAAGGTCCTCGTGCTCACGGGCGCGGGCAAGCACTTCTCGGCCGGTGCCGACATCAGCGAGTTCCGCGACCTGCGTTCCACCGCCGACGGCGCAGCCACCTACGACAAGGCCGTCGACGGCGCCGTGGCCGCCCTGACTTCGATGCGCAAACCGTCCGTCGCCATGATCCAGGGCAACTGCATCGGCGGCGGCTGCCAGCTGTCCGTGGCGTGCGACTTCCGCTTCGCCTCGGAAGACGCGCGCTTCGGCATCACACCCGCCAAGTTGGGCATCGTCTTCCACTTCGACTCGACGCGCCTGCTGGTTTCCCTCGTCGGCCCCGCGAACGCCAGGTACCTCCTGCTGTCCGGCGAGCTCATCGACGCCGTGCGCGCCCGCGAGATCGGCCTCGTCAACGATCTCCACGCCGCCGAAGGCCTCGCCGCGGCCACCGCGGCCTTCGTGGACACCCTCTGCTCCCGCTCGCAGGCCTCGATCCGTGGCATGAACCGCATTATCGAGAAGATCGTCGCGGGCCGGCAGACGCCCGATGACGAGGTGGACGCCATCCGCCTCGCCGCACTGCACGGCGAGGACTACGCGGAGGGCGTCGACGCGTTCCTGAACCGCAGGCCGCCGAAGTTCACGCACCGCTGAAGCGCGCTCAGATCTCGTCCCAGGGCACGCTTTCGTACGCCTCGGCGAGCAGCTGCGCGGCCGCGGGATCGTTGCGCAGCGCCACCCCGTCGACGGACGCGACGGGCCGGCCGACGGTCTCGGAGTTGGTGAGGAACACGGCGTCGAAGCCGGGCAGCTCGCGGGGTGGACCGGGCGGGTCACCTGCGCGACCGCTCCCTGCTGCTGCAGCCGTTCCTTCAGCAGCAAGGAGGTGATGCCCGGCAGCACCGCGGCTTCCGGCCACACCACGGTGTCGCCCTCGAGGAACCCGAGGTTCCAAATGGACGCTTCGCTGAGATGTCCACTGTGGTCGACGAACACCGCGTCGTCGTAGCCCGCGAGCACGGCCTGGCGCGAGTGGTGGATCAGGCCGAACGTGCCGGTGTGCTTCACCTCGGGCAGATCGCGCTGGTACCGTACCGACTTCAGCCGGATCGGGTCGGCGACGTGCTCGTGCGGGGGACCGGTGCGGACGAGGATTTCGGGCGTCATCACGGCGTCGTCGGTGCTGGATTGAGAAGAGATGAGCACGCGCACGGACAGCGCGCCTTGCCCGGCAACGAGCTTGCGGACGTAGCCGCGGACCAGGGAGACGTCGAGTTCGCTGCCGAACAGCAGCCGGGTGCTCGTGACCAGCCGCGTGAGGTGCAGCTCGAGGCCGCGGACCCGGCCGTCGCGAACCTGCATCGCGGTGAAGTGGCCGTAGCCGCCCAGAACGCGAGCGAGCTGAACGGCGCCGGGTTCAGCGCCGTTCAGCTCGAACGGGAAAGACACTCAGGCCGCGACGTTGACGGCCGTGAACTTGACCTGCTGCTTCGGTTCACCGGTCGCGCCGTCCTGGCCGACGGTGCCGATGCCCGTCTTGGCGATCGCGTCGAGGACCTTGAGGCCGTCGTCGGAGATGCTGCCGAAGATGGTGTAGTTCGGCGGCAGCTCGGCGGTGCCGTAGACCATGAAGAACTGGCTGCCGCCCGAGTTGGGCTGGCCCGTGTTGGCCATGGCGAGGATGCCGCGGCCGTACTTCTCGCCGTCGATGAACTCGTCCGGGATGGTGAAGCCGGGGCCGCCGGTGCCGTCGGCGTCCACGTCGCCCTTCGCGTTCGGGTCACCGCACTGCAGCATCTGCAGGTCGGTGACGCCGAGGCGGTGGCAGATCGTGTCGGTGTAGAAGCCTTGCTTCGCCAGGCTCACGAAGGCTTCGACGGTGCACGGCGCCAGCGCGCGGTCGAGCGTGATCGGGATATCGCCGACGGTGGTCTTCATCGTGATGTCGACCTTGCCCTGCGAGGACACGTTCTTGCCGTCCGGCGCCGTGGTCTTCTTCGGCGGCGGCGCGCTCTTCGTGTCGGCCGGGTACGCGCACGTGGTCGGGTTCGGCAGGGCCTTCGGCCGCGTCGGCAGCGCGGTGCGCTGCGTCGGGATCTGGCCGACGGTCGGCACCGGCGGGGCGGAGCTCGACGGCGGCGGGGTGGCGGCCGCGGTGGCGTCGTCGCCACCGCCGCTGTTCACCACCCACACGACTACGCCGGCCACGATGAGGACGACACCGCCGACCACTCCAGCGCCCACGATCTTGCGTCGCTTGGCCCGGTCCCGCCGGCGCTCGATCTGCCGCTCGAGTTTCCGCTTAGCGGCTTCACGGCGCTGCTGGTTGGTCGCCACCCGCCCTCCAGTTCAGGCTCGATGTCACACGTCTGAGGTAGCGGCAGTGTATGGGCACAGCCTGTGAGGACTCTGTACAGGGGCCGCTAGTCTCGATCCGATCGTGATCGGCGCCGCTTCGCCAACGCCGGGACAGGAGGGGTTTGGTGCTCGTCGTCGGGTTCGCCGCGGGGCCGCTGCGCGCGAACTGCTACCTGCTCGCCCCTGCGCCCGGCGGCGAGTGCGTGGTGGTGGACCCCGGGCAGGACGCCGCGGAACCGCTCGCGGCCGCGCTGGCCGAGCACGGGCTCACGCCGGTCGCGCTGCTCGCCACCCACGGTCACCCCGACCACGTCGCCGGCGCCGCCGGCCACGACCTCCCGCTGCACCTGCACCCCGCCGACCGCGAGTGGTTCGACCGACCGTCGGTGCCGCTGGCCGAAGGCCCGCACAAAGTGGCGGGTCTGGCGCTCGAGGTCGTGGCCGTGCCCGGCCACACGCCGGGGTCGGTGGCTTTCGCCGTGAGGGCGAGCGAAGGTGGCAGGCTGGTGCTCACGGGGGACACGCTGTTCGCCGGGTCGATCGGGCGCTCCGACGGCTCCGGCGCCGAACTGGAGAGATCGTTGCGCACGAAGCTGCTGACCCTGCCCGACGACACCGTGGTGCTGCCGGGCCACGGGCCCGCCACGACCATCGGGCGCGAGCGCGCGACCAATCCCGCGCTCACGGCGGCGGAGGCGTGACGGGCATGACCGAGCAGGACGGCGTCAAGGGCGCACCGGAACGGCTGCCGCTGTTCGCCGAGGACGCGAAGCTCACCCGCCGGCGCGCGTGGTCCGGCTTCGTCGGCGCGGTGATCGTGGCCGCGGCGTTCGGTGGCATCGCCGGGCTGATCGGCGGGCAGCCGGCAGGGCTGATCGTCGCGGTGGTCGTGGCGCTTCCCTTGCTGTACATCGTGCTCTACACGCTGCGCCGCCGGATCTGGCTCGAAGGCACGACGCTGGTCGTGCGCACTTGGGGCATCCGGCGCATCGGGCTCGTCGAGGCGGAGCGGCTCGACATCGTGATCGGCGACGTGCGCGGCACCCGCACCGTGAGCCTGCTCGTGAACGCGGGCAAGCGGCGCAAGACCGTGAAGGTCGACCTCGCCGTGTTCGCCGGCACCGGAGGGCGTGAGCTGGGTGCGTTGCAGTTGCGCCGCGTCGCCGACGCACTGCTGAACAACACCGAGGCCAACGGGCTGGTGTTCTCCGAGCTGCTGGTCGCCGAGCTGCGGTCAGAGGCACGCGGCGACGCCGTGGCCGAGCGGCCGTTGTACCGGCTCGCGTCGGCGGCCCCGGCCGGGCGCTACATCCAGCGGTTCCCGATGGAGGCCGTCAGCCGCTTCGTCGCGACGCTGGAGTGACTGCTGGAGGGACGCTGCCCTTCAACGCTTCCTCCATGCCGTCGACGCGGGCGCGGATCTGCTCCACCTGGTCGGCCAGGTCGGGCAGCTCCTCGGCGACGTAGGCGAGCAGGCGCTCGAGGTGGCGCAGTGTCGCCCGCACGTCGTCGAGCGCGCTCGCGATCCGCGGGACGGCCTCGGCCGCCTCCAGCAGCGCCGCGAACAACCGCCGGACCAGGTGCACGGTGACCCGCGGTCCCGCCAGTACGGCTGAGAACACGACCCCTCCTCGGGTACGGATGTACTCGCCTCGGTCGCGGACTTCGTACCGCAGCCACCGGGTCCGCTTCCGGCCGGGGTTCGCTCGTGTTACTGGTGTGACTACGGCGTATTTGTGGTGCTCACGAGGTGGACGACGGGCTCGCGCGCCGCGATCAGCGCCGCCAGGATCGTCGTCACCGGGACCGCCGCGACGATGCCCACGGACCCCGCGAGCGTGCGGATGATCTCCGACGCGATGTCCTCGCTGCCGAGCAGCGCGCCGAGCCCGACGCCGGAGATCGACGAGTACAGCAGCACCGGCAGCGCGGCGCCGGCGTAGGCCATCACGAGGGTGTTCACGGCCGAGCCGACGTGGTCCCGTCCGATGCGCAGGCCCGAGCGGTAGAGCTCCCGCCAGCCCAGCGACGGGTTCGCGCGCCGCAGCTCCCAGACGGCGCTGGTCTGCGTCACCGTCACGTCGTCGAGCACACCGAGCGCGCCGATCACGATGCCGGCGAGCAGCAGGCCGCGCGCGTCGATGCCGTGGCCGAGAGAGCCGATGAGCGTGGACGTGCTGTCGTCGAGGCCGGTGAGCGAGGCGCCGACGGAGAAGATCGCCGAGAGGACACCGATCAGTGCGAGGCTGGCCAGCGTGCCGAGCACCGCGACCGACGTTCTCGCCGACAGCCCGTGGGTCAGATACAGCGCCACGAACATGATCGCGCCGGCGCCCGCGATCGCGACCACCAGCGGGTTCTCGCCGGCGAGGATCGAGGGGAGCACGAACAGCACGATCACCACGAAGCTCAGCACCAGCGCGACGAGCGCCGCGAGCCCCTGCCAGCGGCCGAGCACGAGCACGGCGAGGGCGAACAGCGCGGCCAGCAGCACGAGCGGCGTGCCCCGCTGGAAGTCGACGAGCTGGAACGACGCCGGGTCGGTTGCGTTGCCGCCGTTGTAGGCGAGGACCACCTTGTCGCCGGTGGAGAAACGCGGCGTGCTCGGCTCGATCGGAACGATGAGGCGCAGCGGTTTCCCGTTGCCCGGGCCGTCGGTCATCGTCAGGTCGACGGTCAGGCACGGCTTCTGGTCGGGGTCGGTATCGGCGCCGACCTGCACCTGGCCGTTCGCGAGACACGGCCCCGTGGCGGTTGCCGTGATCGACGCCTGCACCGGCGTGCCCTGCGGCACCACACTCGTCGGCGACGCTTTGCCCCACGGGTACAGCACGACCATGCCGACGACCGTCGCGAGGGCGAGCGGGACGAGCAACCAGATGAGGAGCTTGCGGACGCGGGTGGAGGCGGGGGCGGCGGGGCCGTGGCCGTGGCCGTGGCCGTGCCCATGACCGTGGCCGTGTGCTTGCGCGGTGAGGGCGGCGCGGAGGCCCTTGCGGGGGGTGGGTTCGGGAGCGTCGGTGGGTTCCGGCGCTTCGTCCGGGCTCACGGCGGTGCGGGGGCGGCGGCCGGAGGGGGGAGGAGTGTCGCCGGAGCGGGAAGACGCTGGGGGAGACGTTTCGCCGGTGCGACGGCCGGCGGTCGGCCAGGCGCCGTCTACGTCCGGTGCCGAGGGTTCGCTTGTGGTGCGCGAGGTTTCGCCGTCGCGGCGTGCCGGCCCCTGGGCGCGGCGGGAGGTCGGGAGCGGGGATTCGCCGGTCTGGCGACCTTGTCCCTCGGTCCGGTGTGAGGGCGGCAGCGGAGTTTCGCCCGTGCGCCGCGCTGTTTGGCCGGCACGGCGGCCGGTCGGCGGCGGAGTTTCGCCGCGGCGGCGTGGGGGGAGCGGGGTTTCGCCCGTGTGGCGGCCGGCGGGTGCCGGGGTTCCGTCGGCGTGGCGCGACGGCAGCGGAGCCTGCCCGGTTCGGCCGGCCCGCGGGGTTTCGGCGGTGCGGCCACTCGCCGGGGGTGGTGTGTCTCCGTTGCGGCGGCCGGCCGGCGGGGGAGTGTCGCCGGAGCGGCGTGGTGGCAGCGCGGTTTCGCCTGCGCGGCGGCCGGCGGGGTTGTCACCGGAACGGGGCGCGGCTCGGCGCACGGGCTCTTCGGCTCCGGGCCAGGCCGGCTCGTCGCCCGCGTGGGATCGGCGGGGCCGGGCCGGGGGCGCGGAGGAGTCGCCGGCGACGCGGCGGATGGGACCGGTGTCGTCGGCGTCGTCGGGGTAGTCGGGCGGTGCCACGGCGCACATCCTGCACTCCGGCCGTGGCCGTCACCCGTACCGGGTGGGGACGACCCGGTCGTATCCGGCGTTTCGCTCAGCCCAGCGCCTGGCGCAGGTGCACGCGGCGGTAGGCGGACGGCGGGGTGTCGAAGTGGTCGAGGAAGGCCTGGCGCAACGTCTCGGTGGAGCCGAAGCCGCAGCGGCGGGCGATGGCGGCCAGGGGCAGGTCGGTGCCCGCGAGCAGGCGGGCGGCGTGCTCGGCGCGGACGGTGCGCACGTACTTGCCGGGTGTGGTGCCGAGGTGTGCGTCGAACAGGCGGGTGAGCTGACGGGTGCTGATGCCCGCCTGCCGGGCCAGCACCGGCGTGCCGAGGTCTTCGCCCAGGTGTTCGGCGACGAACGCGGTGAGGTCGCGCACCTGGCGGTGCTCGGGCGGCGAGCCGGACAGGAACATGCTCACCTGCGCCTGGTTGCCGGGCCGCTGCAGGTAGGTCACGAGGGCGCGGGCGGCTTCGCGGGCGAGCGTTGGGCCGTGGTCCTCCTCGACGAACGCCAAGGCGAGGTCCAGCCCGCTGGTGACGCCGGCGGAGGTGTAGACGTCGCCGTGACGGATGAACAGGGGCACCGGATCCACGGTCACCGACGGGTACTTCGCGGCGAGCTGCGCCGCGTACGCCCAGTGCGTGGTCGCGCGGCGGCCACTCAGCAGGCCGGCCGCCGCGAGCACGGTGGAGCCCGTGCAGACCGACGCCGTGCGCGTGCTGTCGTGGGAGAGTCGGCGGACGTGTTCGAGGAGGCGCTCATCGCCCGCCGCCGTGCGGTGGCCGAGGCCGCCGGAGACGACGATCGTGTGCAGCGGCCCCGAAACCTGGTCGAGCCGCACGTGGGGCGTCAGCGTGATGCCGGACTGGCAGCGGAACGGGTATCCGTCCACAGTGGCCAGACGCAGGGCGTAGCCCGGGCGCGCGCCGAGCCGGTTGGCGGCGTCGAGCGCGTCGGAGACGCACGCGATGTCCAGCAGTTCGGCGTCGGGATACCCGACGATCACGACCTGCCGTTCTGGCCCCGGCATGATCGAACGTTAGCAGGTCAGCAGGCCGATCGACATGGTTCGCAGGATTACGGACATCGCCCTCCCGTCCGCGCGCCCGCGGGGGCACGGTGGGACGCATGACCGAGAAGACGTTCGCCTTTGTCCTCTACCCCGGCCTCACGGTGCTCGACCTCGTGGGCCCGCTCCAGGTGCTGAGCGCGTTCGCCATGGCGGATCAGGACTTCCGCGTGGTGGTCGTGGGCGAGACCCTCGACCCGATCGGCACCGACACGCCCCTGCGGATCGCGCCCAGCCACACCTTCGCCGACGTCCGCGAGCCCTACGGCGTCCTCGTCCCGGGCGGCTCCGAGCCGACCCTGGAGGCGCTCGCGAACCGGCCGCTGATCGACTACCTGGCCACGACCGCGCGCACGGCAGAGCTGATGACGTCCGTCTGCACCGGCGCCCTGCTCCTCGGCGAGGCCGGCCTCCTCGACGGCCGCGAGGCCACCACCCACTGGATGTTCCGCGACCTGCTGCGCGCCTTCGGCGCCACCCCGGTCGCCCGGCGCTGGGTCGACGCCGGTCCCGTGATCACTGCCGCGGGCGTTTCGGCGGGCATCGACCTGGCCCTGCACCTCGTCGACCGGCTCGCCGGCCCCGACGTCGCCCGCACCGTCCAGTTCGGCATCGAATACGACCCGGAGCCGCCGCTGGGCCCGCTCGATTGGGCGAGCGCCCCGCATGGTGCTCTGAAGCCGTTGCTGGAACACGCCCTGGGCGACCATGTCCTGGCCGACCGTCCGGATTTGAAGGCGAAGCTGCTCGCACGCGCCTGAGCCGGGACACTGGTGCGAACGGACCGGTCACGCTGGGTCCACCGCTCGTGTGGGTGGCGTTCCGGTGCACGGCGGGATTGTTCGCGCCGGGCGGCGCATGGTCTGGTGGGCGCTGCGTTGCGCTCGGCGACCGGTGCGGTGCTGAGCGATGGTCGAGCGCCCTGCAGCTCTTGCTGGAGCACGCCTTGGGCGGCGACGTCCTGGCCGACCGGCCGGATTCGAGGGCGAACCTGCTCGCTCAGGCTAGAGCCGGGAGGCCGGCGCGAACGGACCGCTGCGTCGCACTGTGTTGGCGGGTGGGTGCTCGCTCTGACGGCGTCGGCTCGCTCCGGCGGTGCCGGGCGCGCGAGGAGTGGACGCGGCGGGACTGTTCGCGCCGAGCCGCGCATGGCGGGTGGGCGGCTGCGTGACGTTCGGTGAACGGGACCGCTCGCCGAGCGAGGGTCGAGTGCGGCGGGACTGTTCGCGTCCAGTTGTTCAGGCCGAGCGCGCCGCACGGGCCGCCTGCCCGGCGGGGTGCAGACGGGGGCCGGGGTGAAGGGACCGTGCACCCTTCCAACGGGGTGAGCCATCCGGGTGAGGGCCGCCCGAACGGCCGGGAGCGGAGGGTGTCACAGGTACTTTCGGGTCGCTCGATCAGGTGACGTGCGGCCGTGGGGAGCTTGCGGTGCGGTTCCAGGTCCTCGGTCCGCTGGCGGCGACCGTCGCGTTGCCGTCGGCGGCGCAGCCGCGGCGGTTGCTCGCGTTGTTGCTCGCGCGGCCCAACGAGGTCGTCGGGCGGGCGACGATCGTCGACGAGCTGTGGCCCGACGGGGCGCCGCCGAGTGCGGCGGCGATCGTGCAGGTGACGGTGTCGAAGCTGCGCAAGGCGGTGTCGCCCGGGTTGGCCGCGGACGACCCGGACCAGCGGCTCAAGTCGGGGCCGCGGGGGTACGCCCTCAGCGTGGCCGAAGGCGAGCTCGACGCGGCGGAGTTCGTCGCGCTCGCGTCGGCAGGGTTGGCGGCGGAGGACACCCGGGCGAAGCAAGAGCTGCTGACCCGCGCCCTTGCGTGCTGGCGGGGCGGGGCGTTCTGCGACGTCGCGACGGGACCGCTCGTCGAGGCGCACGAGGTGTGGCTGGAGGACCGTCGGCGGACGGTCCTGCTGCAGCTGGTGGAGCTGCAGCTCGCCGAGGGCGACGGCCAAGCCGTGGTGCACCGGCTCGCCCCCGTCGTGGCCGCGAGGCCCGCCGACGAACGGCTCGCCGGCCGCCTCGCCGGGGCGCTGGAGGGCCTGGGCCGTCGCGATGCCGCGCTCGACGTGTTGCGCCGCACGCGCCGCGCGCTGTGGGACGAGGCCGGCGTGGCGCCCGGCCCGGAGCTCGACGCGCTGTACCGCCGCATCGCCGGCGCCGAGTGGACGGCCGGAGGCCCGCCCGCGCAGCTGCCCGCGCCCGTGCCCGACTTCACGGGCCGCGCAACGGAACTGGCCGCCGTCGCGCGGCACCTGCGCGCGCCCGCGCCGGTCGTGGTCCACGGCGCCGCCGGGGCGGGCAAGAGCGCGCTCGCGGTGCAGGCCGCGTGGCGGGTGCGGCGCCGCTTCCCCGACGGGCAGCTCGTGGCCGACCTCGCCACCACCGAACCCCGCGACGTCCTCATCGCCTTCCTGCGCGCCCTCGGCGCCGCCACGGCCGAGCTCACCGACGAGCTCACGGCGCTGGTCGCCGCTTGGCGCAGCCACACCGTCGACCGGCGGCTGCTGGTCCTGCTCGAAAACGCGCGCGCCGAAGCCCAGATCCGCCCCCTGCTGCCAAGCGGCTCCGGCTGCGGCGTCCTCGTGACGGCGCGGCAGCCGTTGCCAGGATTGGCGGCAGCCAGGCCGGTTCCCGTCGGTAATCTGTCCACTGTGGACGCGAAGGTGCTCCTCGCCGCCATTGCCGGCGAAGCCCGGATCGCGGCCGATCCCGCCGCCGCCGACGAAGTGGTCGCCCGCTGCGCCGGGCTTCCCCTCGCCCTGCGCATCGCCGGGCTGCGGCTCGCCACCCGGCCCCACCTCCGGATCACGGACCTGGCCGCCCGCCTCGGCGACGACCGCCGCGCCCTCGACGAGCTCGCCGCCGGCGACGTCAGCGTCCGCGCGGCGATCCTCCCGGCACTGCGCGACGGCCCCGCGGAAGACCGCGATTTCCTGCGCCTGCTGGGTTGTTCCGCCGTCCCGTGCCCGACTGGTGCGCCGCCGTGCTGCTCGCCGTCCGCCCCGCCGAAGCCCGCGACCGCCTCGAAGCCCTCGCCGACATCCACCTCCTGGCCGCCGACGACCACAGTCTCCGGCCCGGCCCAGCTGCACCGATGACCGTTCCGCGCGGTTTCGGTCACTCTGGGCGACGGGTGAGGTCCCCCACCTGCGCGCCGCGCGGGGGTTGACCGGGCCGGAGGAGCGCGTACCGTCAGCCCAATGCCCCAGCGCCGAGGGGATTCCGGTCTCACCCTCCTGACCACCGTCCGCGACGACGACCTCGTGCTCGTCACCGCCGCGGGCGAGATCGACGCCGCCTCGGTCGGCGACTTCCGGACGGTGCTGGCCGCGGCGTGCGTAGTGGGGGACAAGCTCGTGGTCGACCTCTCGCGCGTCGGGTTTCTCAGCTGCGCCGGCCTGCGCGTGCTGGAGGAGACGAGCCGCACGCGCCCCGCGTTGTCCGTGGTCGCGACCGGACGCCTCGTGCTGCGGGTCTTCGACGTCACGGGCGCCGCCCAGGCCCTCGACGTGCGGCCGCGGCTCGTGGACGCCTGCGCGGCCGCCCGCGCCTGACCGGCCGCCGAACGGGTGGAGATCACCCGGGCCCCGTGCGAGCCGCGCTGATCGTGGGTACTCCACCCGTAAACCCGATCAAGGGAACCCGACTACGGCGAGGTGATCCGGGATGTCCACCACGACCGAACGCACCGGCGCGAACGGTGCCGTCGGCGCACTGGTCGGCGGCGCCGCGGGGCTGGCCGTGCTGGCCGGTCTGTACTTGATCATCGGCCCGTGGCTGGCGCGGTTCGGCGGCGCGGCCGAGCTCGCGATCAGCAACACGGTGGCCGGTCTGGCGATCATCGTGCTCGCCGCCGTGCGAGCGCGCACCACGCGCCCGCAGGCCCTCACGTGGGTCCTGCCGGTGCTCGGCGTCTGGGCCGCGGTGTCGCCGCTGGTCCTGCGCTACGGCGACGAAACCGCGCCGTCGGCGGGCGCGTTGACGGGCAACATCGTCGCCGGTGCCGTCGTGCTGCTGGCCGGTATCGCGCTGTGCCTGCGCCGCCCGGCTACCCGGGCTCGCTGAGCAGCCCGCGCCAGCGCGGCGCGGACTTCGGCCCGTGCACGACCTCCGCGGCGAGCACGGGCCGCACCCAGCGCGCATCGGGGTGGTCCGGCACGTCGGCCAACGGCGGCCGCGGTTGTTCCAGCTCCGCGAGCGTTGCGGCGAGCGAGCCGAGTTCCTCCTGGGAGAAGCCGACTCCGACGCTGCCCGCGTAGCGCAGGCTCGCGCCATCGGGCACGGCCAGCAGCAGCGAGCCGAACGTCCCGGCTCGCCGGCCGCCACCGGGGCGCCAGCCGGCGATGAGTACCCGGCGCACGTCCGGGGCCTCCACGAACAGCCAGTCCGTGTTCGCCCGGCCCGGCCGGTACGGGCTGCTCCGGCGCTTCGCGAGAAGGCCGGGCAGGCCGTGGTCGCGGCTCGCCCGCGCGACGGCGCCGCCGTCGCCGAGGTGGGTCGGCGGCACCTGCCAGTGGTCGCCGGCGAGGCCCAGCTCGTCGAGCAGCGCGCGGCGTTCGACATACGGCAGGTCGAGCCGCGAGTGGCCGTCGAGGTGCAGTACGTCGGACACGAAGAAGAACGCGGGGTGCCGGTCTACCAGCCGGCGCGCCGTTTCGCGGTCCGCTTCCGCGCGGCGGCGCAGCCCTTCCGGATCCGGCCTGCCCGCCGCGAACACCACGACCTGCCCGTCCAGCAACGCTTCCGTAGAACCGAGCTGCGCGGCGAGACCACGCAGCTCCGGGTAGCGCGCGGTCACGTCGGCGCCGGTCTCGTCGACGGCCGTCACGCGCGCGCCGCCCGCGCGCACGAGCGTGCGGCGGCCCGGCCACGCGAACTCGTAGGCCCATTCGCGGTCCTCGGCGGTGGAGGGCATGCGTCCTGGCCGGGCGGGCATCGGCGCGAGGAACCGCGGGGTGTCCTCGTGGCCGGGCTCGGCGGGGTCGAGGCGGCGCAGCCGCCAGCCGTCTGGCCCATCCGCCCCGGTACTGCCGCGGTCCAGCTCGTAGCGGCCCCGCAGGCGTTCGCCGTGGAGTACGAACTCGATGCGGTGCTCGTGCCAGTGCACGGTTTCGTAGCGGCCCCGGTCCCACACCTCGACCGTCCCGGCGCCGTACGCGCCGGCCGGGACCTCGCCTTCGAAGTCCGCGTAGGCCACGGGCTGGTCGTCGATGCGGATGGCGAGCCGGCCGCGGCCGGGGGAGCGGGGCAGGCCGCGCGGGACGGTCCACGACGTGAGCACCCCACCGCGTTCGAGGCGGAAATCCCAGTGCAGCTGCGAAGCGCGGTGCTCCTGGACGACGAACGCACCACCGTTTTCGATGAGGTGCTGGTCAAGGGCGTGCTGGTCGACAGGGTGGTTCTCGACGGGATGCTCGGGTGCCGGTTCGGGAGCCTGGCCGAGTGCGCGTCGGCGCCGGCGTTCGGCGAGTTCGTCCGCCATCGCAGGCGTGGCACCCCCGTCCCTTCGGGTGCGCCCACCTTAGCGCCCGCTCAGCCCAGCACGCGCTCCAGCCACGCCTGCCAGGCCTTGCCTTCCTGCTCGACGTCGGCGTCGCCGGCGAACAGGTGGTGCCCGATCGCGATCGGCATCCCCATCCCGGAGCGCTCGTGGAAACGGTAGAGCGCGTCCGGAGTCCGGATGCCCGCGTAGTGCGGGGTCGTGTAGTCGAGGATCCCGTCGACAGGCCCTGCGCCGTCGACCGCGAACCGCACCGGCTGTCCGACCTCGGCCGCGTCCGGCAGCCCCAGTGCTCGCACCAGCTTCGGCCAGGCTTCCGGCGACGCCGACGACTCCGGGCCGCCGGCGATCACGAACCGCGCGCGGCGGCCGGGGAAGTGCTGCAGGAGCTGGCCGAGCGTGTGCAGGTACATGTCCCAGCCGCGGCTGAAGCCCTCGTGGTACTCCTCGCCCCAGTCCTGCGCGGTGAAGCCGTGGTGGATGAAGCGCAGCACCGACGTGCCGCCCTCGGCCGCCTCCACGAGGAACTCGAAGGCGTCGAAACTGCCATCGGGCGCCGGCGTGGCGTGGTAGGCGAAGCGCCGCGGCGGCTCCCACGTGGTGATCTCGGCTTCGCTGGTGAACTCGCCCATCGCGAAGCGGACGCGCCGCGCCTGGGCGTCGACCTCGTGCTTGCCCATGAACCACGAGTCGATGCCCGGTCCCGTGGCCACGGCGTCCCACACGGCCTCCGGGGGCGCGGGCAGACGGACCTGCTTGGTTACGTCGAACTCGTGGGTCATGACCGGTTCCTCCTCACCTGACGGGAATTCCACGGTGTCATTGACAAGAATAGTTGTCAAGGGCGAGCGACGTTCACCGGGAGGTGCGAGACTGCCGGGGAACCGAGGGAAAGGACCGCTCATGGCGACCGTGGCCGACCAGCTGATCGACGTTCTCGTGCAGTCCGGCGTGCGCCGCATCTACGGTGTGGTCGGCGACAGCCTCAACCCCGTGGTCGACGCCGTGCGCCGCACCGGCGGCTCGGCGCGCGGCGGGATCGACTGGGTGCACGTGCGCAACGAGGAGGCCGGCGCGTTCGCCGCGGCCGCCGAGGCGCAGCTCACCGGTGAGCTGGCCGTGTGCGCGGGCAGCTGCGGTCCTGGCAACCTGCACCTGCTGCAAGGGGTCTACGACGCGCACCGCTCGGGCGCTCCGGTGCTCGCGCTCGCCTCGCACATCCCGTCGACGCAGATCGGCACCGGGTTCTTCCAGGAGACGCACCCGCAGCAGCTGTTCGCGGAGTGCTCGCACTACTGCGAGCTGGTGAGCGGCCCCGAGCAGATGCCGCGGCTCGCGCGGATCGCGGTGCAGAACGCGGTGGGCCGGCGCGGCGCGGCCGTGCTGGTGCTGCCCGGCGACGTCTCGCACGAGTCCGCCGTGAACCCGACGGGGGTGTCGGCGCCGCTCGGCACTCCACCGGCCATCGTGCCCGCCGCGGCCGACGTCGACCGGCTCGTGGAGCGGATCAACCGCGCCGAGAAGGTGATGATCATGGCCGGCGCGGGTTGCCGTGACGCCCACGAAGACCTCCTCGCGCTGGCCGACACGATCGGCGCGCCCGTAGGACATTCCTTGCGGGGCAAGGAGTTCGTGCAGTACGAGAACCCGTTCGACGTCGGCATGAGCGGCCTGCTCGGCTACGGCTCCTGCTACGACGCGATGCACGAGGCCGACCTCGTGCTGCTGCTCGGCACCGACTTCCCGTACGACACGTTCCTGCCGCAGCGCAACACCGTGCAGGTGGACATCGATCCCGCCCGCATCGGCCGCCGCTCGGTGCTCGAGTTCGGGGTGCTGGGCGACGTCGGCGCCACCATCCGCGCCGCCCTGCCGCGGCTGCGCCGCCGCGAGGACCGCTCGTTCCTGCACGGCATGCTGCACAAGCACGAACGCAGCCTGCAGCGCGTGGTCGACGCGTACACCAGCGACGTCGCGCAGCGCGTGCCGCTGCACCCGGAGTACGTCGCCGACATCCTCGACGAGGAGGCCGCCGACGACGCGGTGTTCACCGTGGACACCGGCATGGGCAACGTCTGGGCGGCCCGCTACGTCACGCCCAATGGCCGGCGCCGGCTGATCGGCTCGTTCGTCCACGGCAGCATGGCCAACGCCCTGCCCCACGCCATCGGCGTGCAGTCGGCCGCGCCGGGCCGCCAGGTCGTGGCGATGTGCGGCGACGGCGGGCTGGCGATGCTGATGGGGGAGCTGCTCACGCTGAAGACCCACGCGCTGCCCGTGAAAGCCGTGGTGTTCAACAACTCCTCGCTCGGCATGGTGAAGCTCGAGATGCTCGTGGACGGCCTGCCCGAGTTCGGCACCGACCACGACTCCGTCGACTTCGCCGCCATCGCCCGCGCGTCCGGCCTGCACTCCCGGCGGGTCGAGAAGCCGGCCGACGTGCGCGAGGGCATCCGCGAGATCCTCGACCAAGACGGCCCCGCGGTCCTCGACGTGGTGACCGATCCCAACGCGCTGTCGATCCCGCCGAACATCACCGCCGCTCAGGTGCGCGGCTTCGCGCTCGCCGCGAGCCGCACCGTCCTCGGCGGCGGCGTGGGCAAGATGCTGCAGCTGGCGAAGTCCAACCTGCGCAACGTGCCTCGCCCGTAGAACGCCTGGAGTACCAGAGCCCGGGAACGCATCCGGGGCGGCGCCGTGAAGGCACCGCCCCGGATCGAACACCCCGGCGAATCAGTCCGTCTCGGCCATCGCCTCGGCGAACTGCGCCGCGTACAGGCGGGAGTACGCGCCGCCCGCGTGCAGCAGGGTTTCGTGGTCGCCCTGCTCCACGATGCGGCCCGACTCCATCACGAGGATCACGTCGGCGTCGCGGATCGTGGACAGGCGGTGGGCGATCACGAAGCTCGTGCGGCCCTCGCGCAGCGAGTTCATCGCGTGCTGGATGAGCACCTCCGTGCGCGTGTCCACGGAGCTGGTCGCCTCGTCGAGGATGAGGATGGCCGGCTTCGCGAGGAACGCCCGTGCCACCGTGATCAGCTGCTTCTCACCGGCGCTGACCGTGCCGCCCTCGTCGTCGATCACCGTGGCGTAGCCGTCGGGCAGCGTGCGCACGAAGCGGTCGACGTACGTCGCGGTGGCCGCTTCCACGACCTGCTCGTGGGTCACCTCGTCGGCGCCGTAGGCGATGTTCTCCTCGATCGTGCCGCCGAACAGCCACGCGTCCTGCAGGACCATGCCGGTCTTGTCGCGCAGCTCCTCGCGGTCCATCTTCGCGATGTCCACGCCGTCGAGCGTGATGCGGCCGCTGTCGATCTCGTAGAACCGCATCAGCAGGTTCACCAGCGTGGTCTTGCCGGCGCCGGTGGGACCGACGATCGCGACCGTCTGGCCCGGTTCCACCGTGAGCGAGAGGTTTTCGATCAGCGGCGTGTCCTCGAGGTAGCGGAAGGACACGTCGTGGAACTCGACCTTGCCGTGCACCACGGACGGGCGCTGCGGGTCCGCCGGCTCCGGCTCCTGCTCCTTCGCGTCGAGCAGCGCGAACACCCGCTCGGCCGAGGCGACACCCGACTGCAGCAGGTTCGCCATGCTCGCGATCTGCGTCACCGGCTGGCTGAACTGGCGCGAGTACTGGATGAACGCCTGCACGTCGCCCAGCGTCAGGCTGCCCGACGCCACACGCAGCGCGCCGATCACGGCCACCAGCACGTAGTTCAGGTTGCCGATGAACATCATCGCCGGCTGGATCGTGCCGGAGATGAACTGCGCCCGGAAGCTCGCGTTGTACAGCGTGTCGTTCTGCTCGCGGAACACCTCTTCGGCCTCTTCGCGCCGGCCGAAGACCTTCACCAGCGAGTGGCCGGTGTACATCTCCTCGATGTGCGCGTTGAGCTTCCCGGTCGTGGCCCACTGCTTGATGAACTGCGGCTGCGCGCGCTTGCCGATCTTGGCCGCGACGAACACCGACGCGGGCACAGTCAGCAGCGCGATGACCGCGAGCAGCGGCGAGATCAGGAACATCATCACCAGCACGCCGATCACCGTCAGCACCGACGTGACGATCTGCGAGAGCGTCTGCTGCAGCGACTGCGCGAGGTTGTCGATGTCGTTGGTGACGCGGCTGAGCACCTCACCGCGCGGCTGGCGGTCGAAGTAGCGCAGCGGCAGCCGCGCCAGCTTCTCCTCGACTTCGCGGCGCAGCGAGTAGACCGCGCCCTGCACGAGGCTCGTGGTGAGGCGTGCCTGGATCAGGCCGAAGAACGACGCGACCACGTACAGCGCCAGCACGATCAGCAGCACCTGGCCCACGGCGGTGAAGTCGATGCCCTGGCCCGGCACGATGTCGGCGCGGGCGAAGATGTCCGCGAGCGTGGTGTTGCCCTGCGCCCGCAGGCCCGCGACCACCGCGTCCTTCGTGACGCCGGAGGGCAGGTTCTTGCCGATCACGCCCGCGAAGATCAGGTCGGTGGCGCGCGCGAGGATCTTCGGCCCGATCACGGTCAGCGCGACGCTCACCGTGCCAAGGATCAGCACGCCGATCAGCGCCGCGCGCTGTGGCCGCAGCAGGCGCAGCAGCCGGGCCAGCGAGCCCTTGAAGTCCATCGCCTTTTCCGGCGGCATGCCGCCGGCCATGAACCGCCCCGGCCCGGCGGCCGGCGCGACGTTCTTGTTGCGCGCCGCGGTCGGCCTTTCGCCGACCTCCGTCGCGACGTTGCCGCTGCTCTCGACTTCCGCTTCCTCGCTCACGCCGCCTCCTCTTCGGACGCGCCAAGGCGCGGCAGCATCACAACGTCGGCGAGCGTGGTGTTCGATGATTCGGACCTGCAAGCAGTCCTCATGCCGCCTCCTGCTCGGTCAGCTGCGAAAGCACGATCTCGCGATACGTTTCGTTGCCGTCCATCAGTTCGTGGTGGGTTCCGGTGCCGACGACGCGCCCGTCGTCGAGGACGATGATGCGGTCGGCGCCCCGGATGGTGCTCACGCGCTGCGCGACGATGACCACCGTCGCCTCGCGCGTCTCGTCGGTCAGTGCGCGGCGAAGCGCCGCGTCGGTGGCGTAGTCCAGTGCGCTGAACGAGTCGTCGAACAAGTAGATCTCCGGTTTGTGCACGAGCATCCGCGCGATGGCGAGCCGCTGGCGCTGCCCGCCCGAGACGTTCGTGCCGCCCTGGGCGATCGGCGAGGCGAGCCCTTCGGGCATCTTCTGCACGAAGTCCTTGCCCTGCGCCACTTCCAGCGCGTGCCAGAGCTCCTCGTCGGTCGCGTCCGGGTTGCCGTAACGCAGGTTGCTGGCCACCGTGCCCGCGAACAGGTACGGCTTCTGCGGCACCATCCCGACGGCCGAGGCGAGCACGGCCGGGTCGAGCTCGCGCACGTCGACGCCGTCCACGCGGACAGTGCCGGCGGTGGCGTCCATGAGCCGGGGGATCAGGTTGAGCAGCGTGGTCTTGCCGCTGCCGGTGCTGCCGATCACGGCGGTGGTCTCACCGGGGCGCGCGATCAGCGAGATGTCGCTCAGCACCGCCTTCTCCGCGCCGGGGTAGCAGAACTCGACGCCTGTCATCTCCAGCGCGCCGTGCACGCGGCCGGGGGAGACCGGCTTGAGCGGCGGGCGGACGCTCGACTCGGTGTCGAGGACCTCGGAGATGCGCTCGGCGCTCACCTCGGCGCGCGGCACCATCATGAACATGAACGTGGCCATCATGACCGACATCAGGATCTGCAGCAGGTAGGCCAGGAACGCCGTCAGCGCGCCGATCTGCATCGAGCCGCTCTCGATGCGATGCCCGCCGAACCACAGCACGGCGACGCTCGAGACGTTGACCACGAGCATCACGGTGGGGAACATCAGCGCCATCAGCCGGCCGACCCGCAGCGACACGGTGAGCAGCTCGTCGTTGGCCTGGCCGAAGCGTTCGCGCTCGCGCTTGTCGCGCACGAACGCGCGGATCACGCGGATGCCCATGATCTGCTCGCGCATCACCTGGTTGATCTTGTCGATGCGTACCTGCATGAGCCGGAAGGCCGGGCGCATGCGGGCGATGATCAGGCCGACCGCGACGCCCAGCACGGGCACGATCACCAGCAGCAGCGAGGAGAGCGGCACGTCCTGGTTCAGCGCCAGGACGATGCCGCCGACGCACATGATCGGCGCCGACACCATCAGCGTCAGCGTCATCAGCACGAGCATCTGGATCTGCTGCACGTCGTTGGTGGTGCGGGTGATGAGCGAGGGCGTGCCGAACTGGCCGACCTCGCGGGCGGAGAAGTCCTGGACCCGGTGGAACACGGAGCCGCGCACGTCGCGGCCCAGGGACATGGCGGTGCGCGCGCCGAAGTAGACGGCGCCGATCGAGCCGGCGATCTGCACCAGCGTGACCAGCAGCATCATGCCGCCGATCCGCATGATGTAGCCGGTGTCGCCCTTCACGAGCCCGTTGTCGACGATGTCGGCGTTGAGCGTCGGCAGGTACAGCGCGGCGAGCGTCTGAATCAACTGCAGGACGACGACCAGCCAGATGGTCGTCTTGTAGGGGCGCAGATGACTGCGCAACAGCCGGATCAGCACGGGTCGGTTCTCCCCCAGGGTGGTGTTCTGTGGTGATGTGTCCGGTTCGGACGGTTCGGTTCTGGAATTGTGGTGTGGTTCGGGCGGTTCACGACGCCGCGGTGCGTTCCGCCGTGGCGCCGGCCGCGGCCGCGGTGAGGGCGGGCATGCCCGCGGCCGCTTCCCGCAGCAGGTTGACGAACGTGGGCAGGAACTCCGCGTCGGGTCCGGAGGTCAGCCACGTGTGGAACGCGATGCGGGAAGCGCTCTGTACGATCCCCGCGAGCATCCTCGCGTGCAACGGATTTGCGGTGCTGCCTGCCCGCTCGGCCACGGCCTCGGCCAGTACCCGCTCCACGGTGGCGTGAGCGCGCAGCATCTCCGCGAACAGCCCGGCGTTGCGCAGCATGTCGCGCATGCGGCGCACGTCTTCGCGTCGCGGCGAGCCGTCGCGCGAAGCCTGGATGACCGCGGCGTTGATCACGGCGTCCCACAGCGGCTCGTCGGCGGGGCGGGCCCGCAGCGCCTCCCGGATCCGCTCCTGCTGCGCGACGATGAACGAGCAGACCGCCTCCTCCTTGCTGGAGAAGTAGTTGTTGAACGTGCGTGGCGACACGCCGACCTCGCTCGCGATGTCTTCGACCCGCAGCCGTTCCAGGCCACGCTCGAGCGCGAGCCGCAGCGCCGCGGCACCCAGCGCCTGCCGGGCCGCCAGCTTCTTGCGTTCGCGCAGCCCGAGCACGGGTGCCACGGATTCGGAGGTCACGCGAACCAGCGTAGCAAAAGTGCGGGGCACGCAATAATCTGCGTGCCCCGCACTTTTGCGTGACGGGGTACCTCCGGGGAAGCCGCTACCCCGGGTGACGAGTCCCGACCGGTCGTCGCAGGTCAGGCTGGGCCGGTCGGGAGCCGCGCCGACCGGCGGGACTGTCGGGATCGGATGATCCGGGCTACGGTTGTTACCGAGCGTGAGTGGAGCACCGGCGGACGGCGGAGGAGCGCGCATGCGGTCGATGTGGAAGGGCTCGGTCTCGTTCGGGCTGGTCAGCATCCCGATCCAGCTGTACGCGGCCACGGAGAACAAGAACGTCTCGCTGCGCCAGGTGCACGAGTCCGACGGCGGCCGGATCCAGTACAAGCGCTTCTGCACGGTCGACGGGCAGGAGGTGCCCTACGCCGAGATCGCCAAGGGCTACGAGCTGCCCGACGGCGAGATGGTCGTGATCACCGACGCCGACCTCGCCGACCTGCCGCTGGCCACGCAACGCACGATCGACGTGCTGGAGTTCGTGCCGCTCGAGTCGATCGACCCGATCCAGTTCGACAAGACCTACTACCTCGAGCCGCAGAAGAACGCCGTCAAGCCGTACGTGGTGCTGCGCGATGCGCTGCACAAGGCCGGCCACGTGGCGATCGCCAAGGTCGCCGTGCGCCAGCGCGAGAGCCTGGCGCTGCTGCGCGTGGTGTCCGACGTGCTCGTGATGACCACGATGCTCTGGCCCGACGAGGTCCGCACGCCCGATTTCCCGTTCCTGCGCGAGGATCCGCCGCAGGTGCGCCCGCAGGAGCTGACGATGGCCGGCTCGCTGATCGATTCGCTGTCGGAACCGGTGTTCGAGTCCGAAAAGTACACCGACGGCTACCGTGAGGCGCTCGAATCCGTGATCGAGGCCAAGGTCTCGGGCAACGAGACGACGAAACCCGGCGCGGTGGGGGCGAAAGCCGACGTCGTCGACCTCATGGCGGCCCTGGAGGCGAGCGTTTCCGAGGCCCGCAAGTCGCGCTCGGGCACGCCGGCCAAGAGCACGTCGTCGCGCTCTCGCAAGGCCGCGTCCGACGAGGAGAAGCCGGCCAAGAAGGCCGCCCCGCGGACCCGTCGGTCGAAGAGCGCCTAGTGATCTTTTCCCGCTGAGCTGCGGGATTTTCGAGCCCATCCGAGATCACCGGACCGGGTGCGGCGACACGCCGCCCGTATGCCAGACTCTGGCGCTCACCGGTGGTACCAAGAAGCTGTCCGGTCTGATAAGAGCCGGTTGTGACCTGAGCCGGTTCGAGAGCACGAGAGCGGAAGGCGGCCTGAGCATGGAGTGCGCGTTCTGCACCAGCGGGATCGACCACTGTCACGGCACCCTGGTGGTTCACCCGGACGGCGGGTTCGCCGAGTGCACGCACGGGAGCTGCGCGGACCTCGATCGCGTCCGCCACGCGCTGATCATCGACTGCCACACCGTCGACGCGGAGTGCTCCTGCACGCTCGCCGTCGAGGTCGAGGCGGAGCTTCGGCAAGCTTCCTGAGCCATCCCGCGGCCCAGTGACCGTGAAGGCCTCGTTCCCCGGACCACCGGGGAACGAGGCCTTCACGGTTTTCGCCGAAGGTTTCCCCTCCGGCCCCGATCCTTACCCGATCGTGTATGCAGCTGTGTACACCGGCTTGGCGATGTGCTAACACTAACGAGGTCCTTCGGCTCTCCCTCCCCCTCGGAGCCGGAGGACCCTTTATTTCCGGCCTCCGGTCTCCGCCGGGGTGGCCCGGGGCTCAGTAGCGGTAGTGTTCCAGCTTGAACGGGCCGGCCGCGTCCACGCCGATGTACTCCGCCTGCTCCTTCGTGAGCTTCGTCAGCCTCACACCGAGCGCGTCGAGGTGCAGCCGCGCCACCTTCTCGTCGAGCAGCTTGGGCAGGCGGTGCACGCCCACCGGGTACTCGCCGGGCTTGGTGAACAGCTCGATCTGCGCGATCGCCTGGTTCGCGAACGAGTTCGACATGACGAACGACGGATGCCCGGTGGCGTTGCCGAGGTTCATGAGCCGGCCCTCGGACAGCACGATGATCGAGTGCGCCGGGCGCCCCTCGGCCGAGGGGAAGGCCCACTCGTGCACCTGCGGCTTGATCTCCAGCTTGCGGATGCCAGGCACCTTCGCGAGCCCGGCCATGTCGATCTCGTTGTCGAAGTGGCCGACGTTGGCGACGATCGCGTTGTGCTTCATCCGCCCCATCTGCGCGGCGGAGATGATGCCGAAGTTGCCGGTGGTGGTGAGGAAGATGTCGCCGCGCTCCACGACGTCGTCCAGCTCGACCACGTCGAGGCCTTCCATCGCCGCCTGCAGCGCGCAGATCGGGTCGATCTCCGTGACCACCACGCGCGCGCCCTGGCCGCGCAGCGCCTCCACGGCGCCCTTGCCGACGTCGCCGTACCCGCAGACGACGGCGAGCTTGCCGCCGATCATGACGTCGGTGGCGCGGTTGAGGCCGTCGACCATCGAGTGGCGGATGCCGTACTTGTTGTCGAACTTGGACTTCGTCACCGAGTCGTTCACGTTCATCGCCGGGAACAGCAGCGCTCCCTCGGTCGCCAGCTTGTAGAGCCGCTTGACGCCGTTGGTGGTCTCCTCGGTCACGCCGCGAACCTCGCCGGCGATGCGCGTGAAGCGCTTCGGGTCGGCGGCGAGGCTCTCGGCGAGCGTGCGCAGGATGATCGCGTACTCGTCGGCGTCGGCGTCGGCGTCCGTGGCGGGCGGCACGGCGCCCGCGGCCTCGAACTCGACTCCCTTGTGGACGAGCAGCGTCGCGTCGCCGCCGTCGTCGAGGATCATGTTGGGGCCCTGGCCGTCGGCGAACCGGAAGAGCCGGTCGGTGCACCACCAGTACTCGTCGAGCGTCTCGCCCTTCCACGCGAACACCGGCGTGCCCTCGGGCCGCTCGGCGGTCCCGTTCGGACCGACGACGACGGCGGCCGCGGCCTCGTCCTGGGTGGAGAAGATGTTGCAGGACACCCAGCGCACGTCGGCGCCCAGCGCCACGAGGGTCTCGATCAGCACGGCGGTCTGCACGGTCATGTGCAGCGAGCCGGCGATGCGGGCGCCCTTCAGCGGCTGCGCCTCGGCGAACTCGCGCCGGATCGCCATCAGACCGGGCATCTCGTGCTCGGCCAGGCGCAGTTGTGTCCGCCCGGCCTCGGCGAGCGCCAGGTCGGCCACCGCGAACTCGAGTCCGCCGACCTTCTGCAGTTTCGGGCTCATAGAGGTTCCGCTCCCGTTCGATACTGTTCTGGTTTCTGTTTCAGGGCACGGGGAATCGCGGCACGACCGCGTTCGGCAGCACCGGACTCACCAGGGAGGGGTTCAGGAGGTGCGGGGGCCGTCCGCCGGCTTTTCCTGGGACGGCAACACCTGTGCCGACGACGTCCGGGTCGACGACAGCTGGGTCAACAAAAAAGGCACCTCCTTCGCAGGAGGCGCCCTTCTCCGGAACTCGCGGGCCGAGCGTGGCGGAAACCTCTCGGCTTCCGTCGCAGCGCCTCTCGGCCCGGAGTGCGCCCTCGCGGCGCACGGTTCGTTCTACCGGTTCCAACCATGGCAAGGCGGGCCGGAGGCTGTCAAGCGCGCGGACCGGGCAGGTCGAGCTCGGTGTGGCGCGTGGCCAGGGTCTCGGCGAGCACGGCGAGCTTCACGTTGAGGTCCTGTGACGTACGGCGCAGGATGTCGAACGCCTCGACGGCCGAGATGCCGCGCCGCTGCATCAGGATGCCCTTCGCCTGGCCGATCACATCGCGCGAGTCGATGGCCTTGCGCAGGTGCGCCCGCTGGAGGTCCGCGGCCGTCACGGCGTTGGTGGTGGCCAGCGCCAGCGAACCGTGGGTGGCCAGCAGCAGCGCGAGGTCGCGGTCGGCGGGCGTGAGTGCGCCGGTCTCGCGCGCGTAGACGTTGAGGGCACCGGACAACTGCGGCTCACGGGCGTCGGGCAGCAACGCGATGGCGAGCATCGAGCCCATGCCGAGCTCGGCCGCGGCCGGTCCGAACTTCGGCCACTCGGTCTCGTGGGCGAGGTCCTGGCTCTCCGCGTGGGCCGGGCCGTCCGGGCGGGCCGCGTCGAGGCAGGGGCCCTCCCCGGTGCGGTACTGCACCTGGTCGAGCTCGACGGCGACTGCATCGGTCTCGATCGGGGTGTAGAACAGCCCGTCGGGCGAGCGCAGCGTGATGCTGACGACGCTCGCCGCGGGGATCACCCGGACCGCCGCCGTCACGAGCTGCTGCAGCACGCCGCCGACAGTCGTGACCTCCAGCAGCGACCGCGTGAGGTCCCGGAACTCGCCACCCAGCCCGCCGAATCGGTCATCGGAACCGGTCGCGGGGACTCCGTTTTCGGACATGCCTCACCTCACTCGTGTGCCCGGAGTCCCGATTACCCCGCCGGCAGGCCCGGCCAAACGCGCACCCCGCCGGTCACGGCGTCCGATCACGCGGGCGGGTGGGGGAACTCCGCGCGCACCCCGAGCAACCGGACCGGCTGGTCCAGCGTGAACATCCCGAGCACCTCGCGCGCGGCGCGCCCGATCGCCGCGGCGTCCGAGGTCGGCTCCGGCAGCGTGATGCTGTGGGTGTGCGTGTGGAACGGCGCGAAGCGCACCTTCACCGCGACGCGTGCCGCCGGGCGGCCCTCGTCCACGACGTCGCGCGCGACGCGCACGGCGAGGGTGTCGATCTCTTCCGCGATGCGCGCGGGATCGGTGAGGTCTTGCTGGAAGGTCGTCTCGCGGCTGCGGGAGCGCGCGACGTACGGGGTGGCGGTGACCTCGGCGTCGCCGATCCCGCCCGCCAGCACCCGGTACCACGGGCCGAGGCGCGGGCCGAAGCGTGCGGCGAGGTCGTCCGCGTCGGCGCCGGCCAGTTGCAGCACCGTGGTGAACCCGGCTTCGGCGAGCTTCTTGGCCGTCTTGCGCCCGATGCCCCACAGCGCGTCGGTGGGCCGCTCGGCCATCACCGCCCACCAGTTCTCGCTCGTGAGGCGGAAGATCCCGGCCGGTTTCGCGAAGCCGGTGGCGAGCTTGGCGCGCAGTTTGTTGTCGCCGATGCCGACCGAGCACGAAAGCCCGGTCTCCTCCTCGACCGCCCGGCGGACCTCGGCCGCGAACGCCTCGGGGCCATCGGTGCCGGCGGTCTCGGTGTCGAGGCCGAGGAAGGCCTCGTCCCACCCGAGCACCTCGACCACGACCGGCAGCTCACGCAGCCGCGCCATGACGCGGTCGGAGACCTCCTGGTACGCGGGCGCGTCCGTGGCCAGGAACACCGCGTCGGGACAGCGTTTGGCGGCCAGCCGCAGCGGCATGCCGGACTGCACGCCGAACTCGCGCGCCTCGTAGGACGCGGTGGCCACCACGGCGCGCTCGGCGGGGTCGCCGTTGCCGCCCACGACCACCGGCCGGCCGCGCAGCTCGGGCCGGCGCGCGATCTCGACCGCGGCGATGAACTGGTCGAGATCGACGTGCAGAACCCAGGCGGACACCGCACCAGTGTGCTGCGCGGACCCGGGTGAGCGCACGTCAGACGCGCCGCGGCTCCCGCTGCGTCAGAAGCGGCCATGCCCGTGCACGACGTGCAGCGCCACCCCGCCGCCGGCGGCGAGCAGCGCGCACAGCGTGAAGGCGGGGCTCGTGGTGACGAGACCGGTCACGAGGAACGCGACGGCCGAGACGTCGAGCAGCACCGCGAAGAGGGTGAGCAGGCGGCGGTTCGGCGTCGGCTTGCCTCGGGAGAGCGCCGCCGCCAGTTCCGGATCGCTGAACTCGAACCAGCGTTCGATTTTGTCCAGCTCGCTGCGTTCGTGGTGACTGAGCATGAAGGTCTCCTTCGGCGGCGCGCCTGCCGTCACGTCCGCCAGATACCCCCGGCCGCCGTGATCCAATCGCCGATCCGGGCGCTCCGCTGCGGGTTCACCCGGCCGCACCCATTCGTGTAACGGGCTATACGTCGAATCCTGGACCGCCGTGCCGGTTTTTCGTCCACTGTGGACGCTTGATCAGCCGGACGGGTGACTCTGCTGTTCACGCAGTGCAGCGCCGGTTCCCTTGGCAGCAAAGGGAACCGGCGCCGGGTCACGGCGCGCAGTCCGACTCGGGGCCGACGTAGCCCTCGCGGGACGATTTGTCGATCCCGGCCTCGCAAGGGATGTCCTCGTCCCGGCGGGCGTGTCCGCACCCGTCCTGAACCCCACGGGGGGTGTCTCCGGTTCGGCTGAGTGGCCGTCCGTTTTCGGGCCGTAGGCCCGCATCGGGGGGTGGTCCCGATCCGGGCCGCTTCCTGCCACCGGACGTGATGCAGTATCGTCACTGCGAGTTACCTCACAGAGGTCCGACCACGCCGAGGGGAGCGTCGGTGCAGGGTGACCAGCTGATCGCGCAGCGCTATCGACTGCTCGAGCGGATCGGCACCGGGGGTATGGGCGTGGTCTGGCGCGCGCACGACGAGCAGCTCGACCGCGAGGTGGCGCTCAAGCAGGCGCGGCTCTCCGATGCGGTCAGCGGCCGCACCCTGCGTCGCGAAGCCCGGCTCGCCGCCGGCGTGCAGCACCCGAACGTGGTGACCTTCTTCGATGTCGTCGCCCAGGGCGACGAGCTGTGGCTCGTGATGGAGTACGTGCCCTCGCGCAGCCTCGCCGAGGTCCTCACCGCCGAGGGCAGCCTGCCCGCGCGCACGGTCGCCGAGATCGGCGTGCAGGTCGCGGGCGCGCTCGCGGCGGTGCACGAGGGCGGGGTGGTGCACCGCGACGTGAAGCCCGGCAACGTCCTCATCACCGACGACGGCCGTGCCAAGCTCACCGACTTCGGCATCTCGCGCTCGGTCCGCACCGACGAGACGGTCACCGACTCCCCGCACATCGGCGGCACCCCCGGCTACCTCGCGCCGGAGGTCGCGCAGGGACACCCGCCGACTTCCGCGTCCGACGTCTTCTCCTTGGGCGCCACGCTGTTCTCCGCGGTCGAAGGCGCTGCGCCCTTCGGTGGCGGCAACGAGTACGCGACCATCCGGCGCGCGGCAGAGGGCGCGGTCCCGCCGGCGCGCAAGGCCGGTGATCTCGCGCCCGTGCTCGCCGCGCTGATGCGGACGGCACCCGAAGACCGGCCCACCGCGGCCGCCGCGCACGACCTGCTGGTCGCGGGCGTGGGCGGGCTGCCTCCCGCGCCGCCGCTGCGTCGCCGGCCCGCCCTGCGCCGGCGGCGGCTCGTGCTCGCGGGGGCGGTGGCCGCCGTCGTGGTGCTCGCGGGCGTGGCCCTGATCCTGTTGCCGGACAAGGGAAAGCCGCAGACCCCGGCCGCGGCTTCGAAGGTGCCTGCCGCTCCGGCGAAGCTCGGCATCGGCAAGGACCCGCGTTCGGCGGATCCGTGCCGGCTCGTGGACGCGGTGCCGCTGCGCCCGTATGGCGACCCCGAGGTGGAACCCGACTACGGCAACTTCGACCGCTGCGACGTGATCCTCAAGCGTGGCAACGATCTGCAGGCCGACGTGAAGGTCGAGCTGGAGGACCCGCCGTCCGGCGGCGCCGCGCCGGAGGGACAGCGCTCACGCTCCGGCCCGTTCGACGTGTTCGGCGACCCCGCGCAGGACGGCGCCTGCGTCCGCCTGCTCCAGCTGCAGGACCATTACCTCGTGCGCGTGACCGTCTCCGACGACGACGGCGACAACCTCGACACGTGCAAGCCCGCCGACGTCGCGGTCGCGTCGGCGGCGAAGGTGCTCGCCGTGGCGGGCGTGCCCGCGCGGTCGGCGCCGGCCCCGGACGGCTCGCTGTCCGATGTGGACGCGTGTTCGCTGCTGAGCTCCGCCTCGCTCGGCAGCACTGCGGGCGTCACGGCGCCGGTGCAGGTGGTGCCGGGCTACGGGGACTGGACCTGTGACTGGGACAGCTCGGCGTCGGACCGCGCGGTCACGGTGATCTTCGACCGCGACCAGCCGCCGGACGGCGACTCGGGCCAGCTCGTCAAGGTCTCCGGGCACGACGCGTACCTCGCGACCGACGACTTCGCCGACGACACGTGCCAGGCGCTGCTGGTGTACCGGCGCTACACCGACGCACACGGAGAGGCCGCGGTGGAGCAGATCAAGGTGGTGGTCCACGGCGACCCGCCGTCGCAGGGCCTCTGCGCACCGGCCACGTCACTGGCCGGCGACGTCGTCGCGAAGCTGCCGCAGGCATGACCGCGCTGCGATCCGGCGGGCCGGCCGAGTCCCTCGGCGCCGACCACGGCAGCCTCGCCTACGGGGTGCCGCCCGCGGCGCCGGGCACGATCTTCGCGCTGGCCGTGACCGGCGGCGTGCGCATGCCGCCCCGCGACGGCCGTGAAGTCCTCTTCGGACGCAACCGTGAAGACGTCCACGTGTGCGTGGGAGAGGACGACCGGAAGGTCAGCCGCAAACAGGGTTTCCTCGTGCGCCGGCGCGACGCGTGGTGGATGCACAACACCGGGCGGCTACCGATCCGACTGCCCGGCTCGCGCCTGTTGTTCCCCGAAGAGGAGCCCGTGCCGCTCGCGGAGGGCTACACGGCGGTGTTCGTGCGCGGTTCGGCCGACCGCGAGCACCTGCTGGAGCTGTACGTGTCGGGGGCGGACGGACGCCGGCCGGAGTCGCGCCCGCAGGACGTGACCGAGCCGCCGCGCATGTGGCGGCTGAGCCCCGACGAGCGGCTCGTGCTGGTCTCGCTGGCTCAGCGTTACCTGCTGCAACAGCCCTACCCGCAGCCGATGGCGTGGCGACAAGTCGCCGAGCAGCTCTCCGAGCTGGCGCCCGGCAGCCGCTGGACACCCAAACGGGTGGAGCACCTCGTGGTCGCCGTGCGGTCGCGGCTCGCGCGCGCCGGCGTCGCGGGCCTCACGCGTGAAGAGGTCGGTGAGCCGGTGGGCAACTCCCTCAACGACAACCTCGTGAAGGAACTCCTGTTGTCCACTTCGCTGGTGCCGCCGGACCTCGCACTGCTCGAACCACCCGACGAAACCGCTCCGGGAGGGGTCCCGGCGCCGCCCGGTTAGCCTCGCGGCGCGCGGTGGGGCAGGCCCCGCGCCGGCAACGGGCGGGGGACGTCGTGACGGGTGAGGGGATGCGGGCACTGCCCGCCGGGCATCCGAGCCTGGCGCGGGGCTTCGCGTCACCGCCGGGCACGCTGGTCGTGCTCGGGCTTGCCGGGGGAGTGCTGGTGCCGCCGTCCGCGCCGGGTCCGGTGACGTTCGGGCGCAACACCGCGGAGGTCTCCGTGCCGGTCGGGGAGGACGACCGGCGGGTGAGCCGCCGCCACGGCGTGCTGGAGCACCACCGCGATCGCTGGTGGGTGCGGGCGACGGGCAAGGTCCCGTTGCGGCTGCCGGAATCCCGGCTCCTGTTCACCGGCGCAGCGCCGCTGGCGCTGCCGGCGGGCTACCTGCCGTTGTTCGTGCACGGTTCGCGGGGGCGGGAGCACGTGCTGGAGGTGCACGTCGCCGACGGCAGGCCCGCCGCGCCACCCGCGGCGCGCGGGGGGCTCGACACGCGCGAACGGCTGGCGCTCACCGTGGTCGGCCAGAGCTTCCTGCGCTGGGAGGCATTACCGCGGCCGGTGCCGCCGGAGCGGGCGGCGGCTCAGCTCGCGGTTCTGGACCCCGGCGGCGACTGGACCGCGCTGGGTGTGCGGGCCGCCCTCGACGGTGTGCGGGCCAGGTTCCGCCCGGCGAGCGGCGACGACCTGTTGTTCGGTGCGTTGCTGGCCGCCGCGGTGCTCGTGCCGCCGGACCTGGCCTTGCTGACCGCCGAACCCGTGCCGCAACCGCGCGTGCCCGACTGGACACAGAGGACAGTCGGCTCGTAGTGCGGGGTGCCGAGCGTCACACGGCGGTTCGCTGCGGCCGCTGGGCGCCGCGCAGCCGGGACTCCAGGGTGTCGAGCACGGTGCTGAACGCGCCGAACTGCTCGGGGGTGAGCGCGTCGACGAGCAGCTCACCCACGAGCGCGGCGTGCCCGGAGGCCGCCTCGCGAAGCTGCGACCAGCCGAGATCGGTGAGGAAGGCGATCACGCCGCGGTCGTCGGACTCGCACGAACGGCGCCCGACGAGCCCGGTTTTCTCCAGCTGGCCGACCTGGTAGCTCAGCCCGCTCTTGGACGTGAGAGCCGCGCCCGCCAGCTCCGTCATGCGCAGGGCGCCGCCGGCGGCGGCGAGGCGCGCCAGAACTTCGTACTGTGGGTGCGAAAGCCCCGCGTCGTCGCGAAGCTGCTGTTCGACGCGACGGTTGAGCTGCGAGCTCACCGCCAGGAAGGCCTGCCAGGTCTTCAGCTGGCGATCCGTGAGCCATCGGGGGTCGGCCATGCACCCATGGTAACGCAGGTTGTTCGAATTTGAACCATGTTGTAGGGTCGATCAAGTCGTGGTTCGAATTTGAACCACCTGGGAGAACGGAGCAGCCGATGGCGATGGTGGCGGAGGTGCGTGCGCGGGTGCGGATCCCGCTGCGGCTGGGCGACGACCTCTCCGTCGACGCGGAGGCCGTGACGTTCCACGGGCTCGCCGACGGGCTGGAGCACCTCGCGTTCGTGCTCGGCGAGCCGGGCCCGGTGCCGCTCGTCCGGATGCACTCCGAGTGCCTGACCGGCGACGTCTTCGGCTCAGCCCGCTGCGACTGCGGCCCGCAGCTGCGCGAGTCCGTCGCCCGGATCTCCGAAACCGGCGGCTACCTGCTCTACCTGCGCCAGGAAGGCCGCGGCATCGGCCTGTACAACAAGCTCGACGCGTACGCGCTGCAGGACGGCGGGCTCGACACCTACGAAGCCAACGCCGCGCTCGGCCTGCCCGAGGACGCCCGCGACTACACCGCCGCCGCGCAGATGCTCACCGCGCTCGGCGTGCGCCGTCTCGACCTGCTGTCGAACAACCCCGACAAGGCGGCGCAGCTGACCGCCCACGGTCTCGACGTGCGCGACCGCGTACCCACGGGCGTGTTCGCGACGGAGACCAACGTCCGGTACCTGCGGGCGAAGGTCGAGCACACCGGCCACAGCCTCGTGCTGCCGGCCGGGTTCGGCCACGCCGGCCTCGCCAGCTGAACCGTCCACATCGGATCGTCCGCGTCAGGGCGCCGACTCCCGCACCACCAGTTCGGTCGGCAGCACGGTCATGCCGTCGAGAGGCGTGTCGCCGGTCAGCTTGCCGAGCAGGCGTCGCGCCGCCGTTTCCCCCAGTGCCCGCGAGGGCCTGCGCACGGTCGTGAGCGGCGGCTGCGTGAACGCCGCGAGCGGCAGGTCGCCGAACCCGGCCACGGCGACGTCTCCGGGCACGGTGCGGCCGGCTTCGCGCAGTCCGGTGAGGACACCGGCTGCCACCACGTCGTCACAGGCGAACACGGCGTCGAACCCGTGGCCCGAGGCGACGAGCCGCCGCACGGCCGAGCGGCCGCTGCCGGCGGTGGAACCCGCCTCGGTGACGGCGTCCCCGGTGAGCGGTGAACCGGCTTCTTCGAGTACGGACCTGAATCCGGCGAACCGGGAGGCGGCGTGTTCGCCGGGACCCGTCACCACGGCGACGCGACGCCGGCCGCGCGCGAGGAAGTGCCGGGCCACCGCGGCGGCGCCCGCGGCGTCGTCGCCGGTCACGGACGGGAACGCCGAGCGCGCCCCGTCCACGACCACGACCGGGAGGTCGGCGTCGCGCAGCGCGTCGTTGTCCGTGACAGCGGGTGGCGGGTCGAGCAGCAGCAGTCCGTCGAACGCGTGCGCACGCACCTGGTGCGTGAAGCGCTCGAGCGAGTCCGCGCCCCGGGCGGCCGTGCTCAGCAGCAGGCCGTGGTCACTCGCCTCGACGACGTCGGCCACTCCCTGCAACACCTCGCCGACGCCTGAAGACGAGAGTCCCGGCACGAGCACCCCGACCAGCCGGGTCCGGCCCTTCGCCAGGCCGACGGCCCCGGCGCTCGGGATGTAGCCCGTCGCGGCGATGACTTCACGCACGCGCACGGCGGTGGCGGCGTCCACGTCGGACTTGTTGTTGAGCACTCGGGACACGGTCGTCTTGCTCACCCGCGCACGGCGGGCGACCTCCGCGATCGTGACGCGCATCGGTCCTCCATGCGAATCCGAGCACCGGGCGGGTTGCCTTGTCCTCAACGTACTCGCCTGTCCGCCTGTCGCCCGGCGTCCGTTCGGCGGTGTCCGTTCAACCGGAAGTGACATGTATAACAACCTATACGGCGGCGCGGGAGCGCGTGTTCTGATGGCGGGCGTGATCATCGACTCGGGCGAGTTCGTCCTCCTGCTGCTCGCCGGAGTGGGCGCCGGCCTCGTCGGCGCCACCGCCGGGCTGGCCTCGCTCGTGTCGTACCCCGCGCTGCTCGCCGCCGGGATGCCGCCGGTGGTCGCGAACATGACCAACACCGTCGCGATGCTGGGCACCACCGCCGGCGCGGCCGCCGGTGCGCGGCCCGAGCTGAAAGGGCAGTGGCGCCGCCTGCTGCCGCTGTGCCTGATCACCACTGCCGGCGGGGGCTGCGGCGGGCTCGTGCTGCTCCTGACGCCTCCCGGCGCGTTCACCGTGGTGGTGCCGTGGCTGATCGGGGGTGCGTCGGTGGTGCTGTTGGCGGGTCCGCGGTTGCGCCGGTTGGCGGAAGGCGCGGAACGCCACGGCATCGGCCCGGGCGCCGGCGCGGCGGCGTTCCTGGTCGGCGTGTACGGCGGTTATTTCGGTGCCGCGGCGGGCGTGCTGATGCTGGCGCTGCTCACCACCGTGTGGACGCAGCCGCTGGCCCGCACGAACGCCGCGAAGAACATCGCCACGGGCACGGCGAACCTGATCGCCGCGGCCGTCTTCGCGTTCACCGGCCGCGTGCTCTGGCCTGCGGCGCTCGCCGTGTGCCTGGGTTCGGTCGCGGGGTCCTGGCTCGGTTCGATCCTCGTGCGATACCTGCCCGCGACACCGCTGCGGATCGCGATCGCGATCGGCGGGCTCGTGCTCGCGGTGGTGCTCGCCCGGGAGGCCTACGCCGGCTGATCGCAGCGGATTCGTTGCCGTGCCAGCCTGCCGCGCGGGCACCCCAGGGGGCATGATCGGCGGGGTACCCGAGCAGGAGGCCAGATGAGCATTGTCGGCACCCGCGTGGTGCGCGTCGAGGACGAGAAGCTGATCACCTCGGGCGGAACGTACGTCGACGACTTGCGGGAGGTGGCGCTCACCGGTGCCGTCCACGCGGTCTTCGTGCGCAGCCCGATCGCCCACGCGCGCATCACCGGCATCGACACCGAAGAGGCGAAGCAGGCACCCGGAGTCGTCGCGGTTTTCACCGCGGCGGACCTCGACCTCGCGCCTCAGCAAGTCGGTCCCGTGACCGAGCCGTTCCTCGCCATCGACGTCGTGCGCTACGTCGGCGAACCCGTCGCGCTGGTGCTCACCGAAGAGCGCTACCAGCTGGCCGACGCGGCGGAGCTGGTCGACGTGGACTACGACCCGCTGGACGCCGTGGCGAGCATCGACGCCGCGCTGTCCGGCGAAATCGAGCTGTTCCCCGGTGGTGGTGTCACCGGCAACGTCATGCAGGTGAACGGCGCCGAGGATTTCGACGACGCGGTGTTCGCGGACTGCGACGCCGTGGTCACACAGACGATTCTCAACCCGCGCGTGGCCCCGGCGCCGCTCGAGGTGCGCGGCGGATCGGTGGCGTGGGGCGAGGACGGGCGGTTGACGTTGTGGCTGTCCACGCAGAACGCCCAGATCGCCCGGACCACCGTGGCGGGTGCTCTGGGGCTCGACGAGGAACGGGTGCGCGTGATCACGCCGGACGTCGGCGGCGGCTTCGGCGCCAAGATCGGCGCCGACCCCGAGGCGAGCCTGCTCGGCTGGGCCGCGCGTGCCGTCGGGCGGCCGGTGCGGTGGACCGAGTCGCGCAGCGAGAACCTCACGGCGATGACCCACGGTCGGGCCCAGCAGAACACGGTGACCATCGGCGGGAAGCGCGACGGGACGGTGCTCGCGTACCGGATCGACGTCGTGCAGGACAGCGGCGCCTACCCGCGCGCCATGTTCCTGCCCACGCTGACCGAGATGATGGCGCCCGGCGTATACCGCTTCCCGGTGGTGCAGACGCGCAGCCGTTGCGTGGTCACGAACACCACGCCGATCGCCGCCTACCGCGGCGCGGGCCGGCCCGAGGCGACGGCCGCGGTCGAGCGCGCGATGGACCTGTTCGCCGCCGAGATCGGGATGGACCCGGCCGAGGTGCGGCGGGTCAACTTCATCCGCCCGGAGGAATTCCCGTACACCACGCCGACCGGCGGGGACTACGACACGGGCGAGTACGCAGCGGCGCTCGACAAGGTGCTCGAGGCCGCCGGCTACGCCGAGCTGCGCGCGGAGCAGGAGCTGCGCCGCGCCGCGGGTGACCCGGTGGCACTGGGTCTCGGCATCGCGGCCTACGTCGAGATCACCGGCGGCGACGCGAGCGGCGAGAGTGGCCGCGTCGACATCCACGAAGACGGCTCGGTCACCGCGTACACGGGCAGCTCGCCGCACGGCCAGGGGCTGGCGACGTCGTTGGCGATGCTCCTGTCCGACCAGCTCGGCGTGCCGCTGGCGAAGATCACCGTGAAGCACGGCGACACCGACGAGGTCCCTCGCGCGGTCGGCACGTTCGGCTCGCGGTCGCTGCAGCTCGGCGGCTCGGCGGTCCGGCAGGCGGCCGATGAGGTGATCGCCCAGGCCCGCGAGCTCGCGGCCGACCTGCTCGAGGCCGCGACCGAGGATCTGGAGCTCGACACGGAACGCGGGGTCTGGCAGGTGCGCGGCGCGCCGTCGAGCACCACGCTCGACTGGGCGCGGATCGTGTCCTCGGCCGAGGGCACGGCGCTGTCGGCCGACGTGTGGTTCGGCGACGGCAAGCCGACGTTCCCGTTCGGCGCGCACCTGGCCGTGGTCGAGGTCGACACGGAAACGGGCAAGGTCGAGGTGCGGCGGCTGGTCGCGGTCGACGACGCCGGGCCGGTGGTGAACCCGCTGACCTTCCGCGGCCAGCGCCACGGCGGGCTCGGCCAGGGCATCGCGCAGGCGCTGCTGGAGGTCGTGTACTACGACGAGGACGGCAACCCGACCACGGCCACGCTCGCGGACTACTCGTTCGTGACCGCGACCGAGCTGCCCGACTTTGAGCTCGTGGACATGGCGACGCCGACGACGCGGAACCTGCTGGGCGTCAAGGGGATCGGCGAGGCCGCGACGATCGGGTCGACGCCGGCGGTGCACAACGCGGTGGTCGACGCGCTCGCCCACCACGGCGTGCGGCACCTGGACATGCCGACCACCCCGATGCGGGTCTGGGCGGCCCTGAACGACGTGAGGAAGGCGAACTGACGTGCGGGTCTCCATCGAGGTGAACGGCCGGACCACGGCCGGGGAGGTGCCGGACCGGACGCTGCTGGTGCACTACCTGCGCGACACCGTCGGGCTCACCGGCACGAACATCGGCTGCGACACCACTTCGTGCGGCGCCTGCACGGTCTTGTTCGACGGCGAGTCGGTGAAGTCGTGCACGGTGCTGGCCGCGCAGGCCGACGGGCACGAGGTGACCACAGTGGAGGGTCTGGCCGGCGACGACGGCGAGCTGCACCCCGTGCAGCGCGCGTTCCGCGAGCAGCACGGGCTCCAGTGCGGCTTCTGCACGCCGGGGATGATGATGGCTTCGGTGTCGCTGCTGAAGGAGAACCCGCAGCCGTCGCGACGCGAGGTCCGGGAGGCGCTCGAAGGGAACCTGTGCCGCTGCACGGGTTACCACAACATCGTGAGTGCCGTGGTCGAGGCTTCGGGTGCGGAGGTGGACCGGTGATCCCCGCCGAGTTCTCCTACCGCCGGGCGTCCACTGTGGACGAGGCGCTGGCGCTGCTGGCCGAGCACGGCGAGGACGCGAAACTGCTCGCCGGCGGGCATTCGCTGCTGCCGCTGATGAAACTGCGGTTCGCGGCGCCCGAGGTCGTGGTGGACATCGCGCCGCTCGACGAGCTGAAGTTCGTGCGGCTCGACGGAGACGAGGTGGTGATCGGCGCGCTGTCGCGGTACCACGACCTCCACGGCGACCCGGTGCTCGCCGAGCACGCGCCGCTCATCGCGCACGCTTCGGGTGCCGTCGGAGATCCGCAGGTGCGCCACCGCGGCACGCTCGGCGGTTCGCTCGTGCACGCCGACTCGGCCGCCGACCTGCCCGCGGTGATCCTCGCGTCCGACGGCGTGCTCGTCGCGCGCGGTCCGGCGGGGGAGCGGCGCATCCCGGCGTCGGAGTTCTTCCTGGGCCCGTTCACCACGCCGCTGGAGCCGGACGAGCTGCTGACCGAGATCCGCCTGCCCAGCCAGGCCGGACTGGGCTGGGGCTTCGAGAAGTTCACGCGCCGTAACATCGACTGGGCGATCGTGGGCGTGGCGGTGGTCGGCAAGTCCGTGGGCCTGATCAACCTCGGTGGCACCCCGCTGCGGGCCGCGGCGACGGAGAAAGCACTGGCGGACGGCGCTTCGGCCGACGAGGCCGCGGCGCTCGCCGCCGAGAACACCTCGCCGCCCGACGAGCCCCACGCGTCGGCGGAGTACCGCCGGCACCTGGCGCGCGTGCTGACGCGGCGGGCGCTGCTGGCGGCGGGCATCGCCTGAGTCGTCCGGCCGGTGGGGAACGGGCGTGATCGTGACGTCCGTTTCCCGCCAGCCGCGCGCGCCCGGCGTGCGCAGACTGGGGACGTGAACACGACGTTTCCCTTGCACACGGCCATCGAGCCCGGAATCCTGTACTTCGGCACCCCGGTGGTGCTGATCTCCACGACCAATGAGGACGGTTCGGCGAACCTCGCCCCGATGTCCTCGGCGTTCTGGCTCGGCTGGCGTGCCATGCTCGGCCTCGGCGCGCGCTCGAAGACCACCCAGAACCTGCGGCGCACGCGCGAATGCGTGCTGAACCTGCCATCGTCCACCCTCGCCGCGGCCGTCGACCGGCTCGCGCTCACCACGGGCACGGACCCGGTGCCCCCGGGCAAGCAGCAGCGCGGCTACTTCCACGTCGCCGACAAGTTCGGCCGCGCGGGCCTCACCCCCGTCCCGTCCGAGACGGTCGCGCCGCCGCGCGTCGCCGAGTGCCCGGTGGCCATGGAGGCCGTCCTCGAGGCCACCCACCCCTTCGCTGCCGACGATGAGACCCAGCACGGCTCCGTCCTGGGCCTGGAAGTCCGTGTTCAGCGCGTCTTCGTCCACGACGACATCCGCCTGCCCGGCACCGACGATCGCGTGGACCCCGACGCGTGGCGTCCGCTGATCATGAGCTTCCAGAAGCTCTACGGCCTGGGCCCGCAGGTACGCGAGTCGACGCTGGCGTCGATCCCCGAGCGGCTCTACCGCGGTCCGGACATCGAGCGGGCCCGCCGGGCGGGGTCCAGACCAGTCGATAACTTGTGAATTCGAGGTGACAAGGCCTGGTGGGGAGGGCACGTCCGTGAGCAATCCGTTGATCGCGCAGACCCAGGATTCCACGAAAGCTCACGCTGCCCGCGCGCCCGTTGCTCCAGGCCGCGCCGGCCCAGGCACCGGCTCCCCGCTCCTTGGGTCCGGCACCGAGCAGTTCGACGGCACCGCCGAAACCGTCGTGGGCGGACATCGCGAAGCGTCGCTGACCCGGCGCGCACTCGTCGCACCCGAGCGGGGCGGGGCCGCGGTTCTCACCGAACCGTGGCTCCGCCCGAACTCCTGGGGGCGGCGGGGGATCACACTGTCCACAGAGGAGTGATCGGTGTCCGTCAGCTCGCGGTCCACGCGGCCAGTGCCGGCGCCAGAGCCTTGATCCCCGCAGTCACCGCGGCGCGGCCCTTCGCCGACGAGGTGGCGGCGGGCTGCTGCGTCATGAGCACCACGACGAAGCGGGAGTCGACGATCCCGGTGGTGTTGAGCACGAGCGCCGAGCGCAGGATCATCCAGCCCTGCTTGATCTGCCACGTCGTGCCGGGCATGCCGTCCGGGATGCCGAAGTACTGCGGGTAGCCGTCGTCGGCGGGCTGGCGCGCGTCGGCCATCGCGGTGAGCAGTGGTTGTGCCGTGGCGTCGGGGACGGTGTCGGTGAGGTAGCGGTAGGTGGTGACCACGTCGTCGGGACTCATCTTCGTCATGCCCCACTGGCCCGGGTCCGTCGGTTCGAGCGTGTGCGAAAGCCCGATGAGGTGGGCCATCCGCCCGACGATCGCGGTCCCACCGTCGGCTTCCCACAGCTTGTCGGCGACGGCGTCGTTGCTGCCGGAGATCATGTCGGTGAGCTCGTCGGCGGTGTCGCCGGAGGGGACCTGCCAGGTGCCGTCGTCGTACAGCGAGTCGAGCGCGATGAGCAGCTTCACCACGGAAGCCGTGTAGTACGGGGTTTCGGAGTTGGTCAGCGCGAGGGTCTTGCCCGTCTTCGTGTCGTACACCGCGAGCCCGACCTTCGTGCGCTTCGACGCGGCGGTCACCGCGTCGACCACGTCGTCGGCCACGGCCGAGGGGTCGGGCAGGGGAGGCGAGGAAGTGGTCGGTGGTGTCGTCGAGGTCGGCGGTTCGCTCGTGGACGGCGGCGCGGGGGAGGACGAGGGCGGCGCGGGGGAGGACGAGGGCGGCGGTAGCGTCTGCGCCGCGGGCATCGTCGTCACGTGGCGCGTATTCACCGTGACGACGACCGCCGTCGTGAGGACCGTCGCGGTGAGCCCCGCGGCGGCGAGTGTCCATCTCAGCCGTCTTGCCATACCGGGACAACGTCGCGGAACCGGTTTGTTGCAGCCGATTCCACCTGTCTGTTTCCTGTGTGTTGCTGTGAAGTCGCTGTGATCGGCCGAACGGCCCAGCGTCCGCCCGCCGCGTGCTACGGTCAGTGACGGCTTGCACCGCGAAAGGCAGCGAACGCGGTGTGGTGGAAGGAAGGGAGCGGTGATGGTCCGACGCATCCAGTGGTCTGGGCAAGCGTGCCCGATCGCCCGGGCGGTCGACGTGCTCGGTGAACCGTGGACGTTGCTGATCCTGCGCAACGCCACAATGGGCACCACGCGCTTCGACGAGTTCCGCGACGAGCTCGGTATCGCCGACAACGTGCTCACGACCCGGCTCACCAAGCTCACGGAAGCAGGGCTGCTCGCGCGCGTGCCGTACCGCGACGGCGGCCGCACCCGCCACGAGTACCGCCTCACGAAGGCCGGTGCCGACGCGCTGCCGGTGCTGCTGTCCCTCGCCGAGTGGGGCGACGAGCACACCCGTTCCGACCCGCCCGCCGAGCGCATGCTGATCGTCCACGGCGCCTGCGGGGCGCGGACCCGCCCCGGCACGCTGTGCGACGAGTGCCGCGAACCGATGCGCCGCGAGGACATGCTCTGGTACCGGCCGTGGCGCTCGCCCGAACCCGTGCCGCTCGCCGAACCCGTGAGCTGAACCGCGCCGCGCCAATCCACAGTAGACAGTCCACGGGCAACGGGGAACCAAGTCCGCGCGCCGGGTCGCGCACGAAGCCGTGCGGCCGGAGGTGCCCGCGGCGGCGCCGTTCGCCGCACCTCGGCGCGCCGGTAGCCTGAGCCCGGATTTGCCACCGGATGAAGGGGGAGCCGTGGCGACGGAACGGATCGGGCCGCCGGCGATCGCGGGGGAGCGGGAGATGCTGCGCGCGTTCCTCGACTTCCACCGCGCGACGCTCGCGATGAAGTGCGACGGCCTCTCCGACGAGCAGCTGCGCCGGCAGTCGATGCCGCCCTCGAGGCTGTCGCTGCTGGGGCTCGTGCGGCACCTGGCCGAGGTTGAGCGCGCCTGGTTCCGCCGGGTGATCGACGGCGAGGACGTGCCGCTCGTCTGGTCGGCCGACGGCGACTACCAGGTCGCCTACGACGCCACCGACGGCACGCGGGCCGAGGCCTTCGCCGCGTGGCAGGCCGAGGTGGAGCACTCGCGGCGGATCGAGGCGGCCGCCGAGTCGCTCGACGTCGTCGCGTACAACGCGCGGTGGGGCGAGAACGTCTCCCTGCGGCTGGTGATGCTGCACCTGATCGACGAGTACGCCCGGCACAACGGCCACGCCGACTTCCTGCGCGAGGGTGTCGACGGCGTCGTCGGCGTCTGAACCGAACGGCCGAGGTGTGAGAGCGCCGACTCTGACTTGGCCTGGGCAAGTCAGGAGCCTACTGTCGCACGGGTGACGAGCGCGAAGCGAATCCTGGTGGTGGGTGCCGGTGCGACCGGCGGGTTCTTCGGCGGCCGGCTGCTGCAGGCCGGCCGTGACGTGACCTTCCTGGTGCGCCCCGGGCGCTCGGCGGCGTTGAGCGAACGCGGCCTGCGGATCACCGGACTCGGCGAGGAGACGGTGCTCACACCGAAGCTCGTGCGCGCAGGCGAGCTCACCGAGCCGTACGACCTCGTGCTGTTCACGGTCAAGGCCGCGGGGCTCGCGCAGGCGATCGAGGACGTGGCGCCGGCGGTCGGGCCGGACACCCTTGTGTTGCCGGTGCTCAACGGGCTGCGCCACCTCGACGCGCTCGTGGCCCGCTTCGGCGAGGAGCGGGTGCTCGGCGGCGTCGCGATCGTGATGACCACTGTGGACGGTGCGGGCGACGTCCGCCGCCTGTTCGACCTCCAGTCGCTGACCTACGGCGCCCGCACCGAGCCGGCGCCGGCCGGGCTCGCCGCGGTGCACGAACTGCTCTCGGGTGCGGGCTTCGACACGGCCCTGTCGCCGGACATCACGGCGGCCATGTGGGCGAAGTGGGTTTTCATCGCCTCGATCGGGGCCGTGACCTCGCTCATGCGCGGCACCGTCGGCGACGTCGCCGGGCAGCCGGGCGGGATCGCGTTCGCCGAGGCCGTGGTCGCCGAATGCGCGGCCGTCGCCGCGGCCGCCGGGCACCCGCTGGAGGCCGCCGCTCTCGAGACCGCCCGCGGTTCCGTGACCGAGGTCGGCTCCCCGCGCGCGCCCTCGCTCTACCGCGACCTCACGGCCGGGTTGCCCGTGGAGGGCGAGCAGATCTTCGGCGATCTGGTAGACCGGGCGCACGGGCTCGGGGTGTCCGTACCGCTGCTGGAACTGGTCCGGCTGAACCTGCGTGTGTACCGGTCACGGCTGGGCTGAGCCCCCGAACGAACCCCGTTTCGGCGCCCCGGGAGAAGTCCGCGAACTTTTTCGCCGACCGCGGTGAACCGAATCGGCTCCGGCCTACGTGATGGGTGCGGAAGGGCGCGAAGGCCGTGCCCGGGTTGACACGGACGGATGGTCTTTCGGGCACCGGTTCGAGCGGTGATTTCCCGTCACACCAGGACTGCTACGCTCCGATCAGTGACATCTGCGCCCCTTTTGCGCAGGTGTCCGGACCGCGGCGCAGCGCCGTGCACGACCCGCCGTGGGGAAGGAAGCTCTCGGGTATGGCGGACAGGTTCGAGTTCGTTCTCGACGTCTTCGAAGCTCTTGTGGTCAGCCAGGCAACCGGCGGTGACATCCGCCAGTACCCGTTGCGAATCGGCACGGTGCCTTCGGATCCCATCCGGTTCGTCCGCGTGGCGACTCAGGTCTACCGGGCGATGGAGGACAAGCGGCTCTCCACCCACGGTGAGCTCAGTCCCCACGTTCAGACGGCGTTCGGGCTGCTCGGCCGGCCGCGCGTCTCCGTCGCGGTGGCCGGGGTCGACGGCGTCGGTGCCGACATCGCGGTGCTCGCCCTCAGCGACGGCAGGCAGGCGCTCGGGATCACGCAGAACCCGCGCACCGACGAACTGCTGTTCTCCCTCTTCGCCGACGAGGACCTCGTCGACGTCGTCACCGGCGTGCTGCCGCCGGCGCGTGCCGCGACGACCGGCACCCATGAGGTGAGCCGGCAGGCGACGCGCGCCGTGTCGGCGATGACCGCGCGGCGCATCGCGGAGGCGGCCGAGGACGAGGAGGAGACGGACGCGTTCGGGATGATCGAGGTCCGCGGGACCGTGCGGCCCAGCCGCACCGACCCCCGCGTGACGCCGACGCCCGGCAGCACCGAGGTGCTCGAGCGCGTCATGGCGGCGCCGCGCCTCGGCGGCGGCCACGTCACCGTCACCGGCTGGGGCCGGCACGGCGAGCTGCGCGCGGCCGACCCGCTCAGCTGGCTCGACACCCACGACGGCCGCTACCTGGTCCACACCACCACCGGCGAGGCCGGTGACCTGAGCGCGAAGTACGTCCCCGCAGGGCGGTCCGAAGTGGCCCGCGCCGTGCAGAACGCCATCGCCGCCGTCTACTGACGCGCGCGCACCAAGAGGAGGGAGATCCGGTGGCCGACGACGCGACCCCGGCGAAGATGACGGCGCGTGAGCTGACGCCGCAGTTGTCCGGGACCGAGCTGAAGCGATTGGCGCAGACCGGCAGTTTCGCGGTGGACGACACCACCGGCAACCAGATGATCGAAGCGCTCGAAGGTGTGATCGACACCCTTCAGGCCCGGTGGGACGCTTTGCAGAAGCTGGGCGCTGCCCCGGCCATGTCTTCGACCGCGACCGGTCGCTGGGTGTCGAACCACATGCTCAACACCGCCAGCGACGCCCAGGGCTTGCTCACGCAGCTGCAGGCGGCGCGCGACGAGTTCCCGACATACGTCGAGGCGATCAAGCTGGCCAAGCAGAACTACAGCAACACCGAAGCCGGAACGCGCGACACCATCAACCGGCTTCCCGTCGACGAGCTGACCTGAGGAGGATCTCGTGTCCACTGCAACCGACTCGTCCGCCTCGGCGGTCTCCGACCCGTCGTCGCCGGACTACGACCCGCACAGCCCTTACTACGACGTGACGGCCGACTCGTCGTCGAAGTACTTCGTCGGCCCGGTCAAGCCGGACGACGTCGCTTCGGGTGACCAGATCCGTGCCGACGCGACGAAGGAGATCGACGACGAGATCGCGAACGGCTGGCTCGGCCCGACCGTCGACCCGAAGACGCGCAACGACAAGATCCAGGAGCTCTACGAGCAGAAGCTCGTGGACGCGAAGAGCGGCCTGAACGACGGCCTCCAGCTTCGCCAGCCCGACAGCGCGCCCTACACCGACTGGTCGCAGGCCACGCACGAGCAGATGCAGCAGGCCATCACCCAGCAGGCGAACCCGGCCACCGTGGCCGAGTCGTCGGAGGAATGGGTGAGTGTCGGCAACGACCTGGCCACGCACCAGCAGAACCTCGCGCAGGCGATCTCCGCCAGCACGAGCAACTGGCAGGGCGCGGGCGGCGACGCGGCGCGCGAGCACCTCGCGAACGTCGGCAAGTGGCTCGGCACCACCGCCCAGGGCGCGACCTTGGCCGGCCGCCAGCAGGAGATCCACTCGCAGGCGCTGAACGAGACGCAGATCGCGATGGCCGCCAACCCGCCGGTGCAGTTCGACGTGCAGCAGGCCAACGCGCAACTGCAGCAGATCAAGGACCCCACCGAGTACGCCGCGCAGGCGTCCAAGGCGATGGCGACCTTCACCGAGCAGCAGGCCGCGCGCCAGCAGGCCGCGCAGCTGATGACCCAGTACGACCAGACGATCGGCTCGGCCGTCGTGACACCGGCGTTCGCGGCTCCGCCGAAGCTCGCGGCCGCGACCGCCGCGAACGGCGGCGGTGCGGGTGGCGCCGGCGGTGGCGGTGCCGGGAGCCAGGGTCTTCCGGTCGGCCCCGACGGCCTGCCGGTCGGCCCGGACGGCCTGCCGGTCGGCCCGGACGGCAAGCCCATCGGTCCCGACGGGCTGCCGATCGGCGGTGCCGGAGGTGGGGCCGGCGGTGGCGCGGGTGGCGGTGCCGGTGGCGGCGCCGGCGGGTTCAACCCGCCTCCGCTCAACGTGCCCGACGGCCCGGGCGGTGTCGGTGGTGGCGCCCTCGGCGGTGGCTCGGGGAGCGGTGCCGGCGGCGGCGCGGGTGGTGGCGGTGGCTTCAACCCGCCTCCGCTCAACGTCCCCGACGGTCCCGGTGGCGTCGGTGGCGGTGGCCTGGGCGGTGGCGGACTCGGCGGCGGCTCCGGCCTGTCGAACGACGAGACCACGAAGACTTCGGGCTTCACGCCCCCGCCGCTGAACGTGCCCGACGGTCCCGGCGGCACTGGGATCGGCGGCAGTGGCTTCAACCCGCCGCCGTTCAACCCGGGCAGCGGTGTCGGTGGCGGTGGCCTGGGCGGCGGCTCGGGGTCCGGCACAGGCTTCACCCCGCCGCCGTTCAACCCCGGCACGGGCGTCGGCGGCGGGTCGCTCGGCGGATCCGGTGGCGGCATCGGCGGGGGCTCGGGCAAGATCCCGACCATCGGCCGTGGTGGCGGCATCAACGGCGAGAGCATCAGCAGCCGCCTCGGCGGTGGCGGCGGTGCCGGTGGCGGCGGGATCGGCGGCATCGGTGGTGGCGCCGGAATCAAGGGCGCGGGCCTCGGCGGCGCGGGCGGCGCGGCGGGCGCCGGTGCCGCTTCGGGCGCCGCGCTGACCGACGAAGAGCTGGCGGCGCGCGGCGGCGCCGGCGCGCAGGCGGGTGCCAAGGGCGCAGCCGGCCAGCCCGGAATGGGCGGCATGGGTGCCGGCCAGAAGGGCGGCAAGGGCCCGGAGGACAAGGAGCACAAGATCGCCGACTACGTGGAGTCGGACGACCCGAGCTTCTTCGCTCCGGACGAGGTCGTCGCGCCGCCGGTGATCGGTGACTGGAAGAACAAGGACTGGAAGTGAGGCGGGGATGACCAGCGGAGGCTTCGACGTCGAACCCGACGAGCTGACGGCGCACGCCAGCCACCTCGACGGGCTCGTGGACCGGCTGAACAACGCCGTGCAGGCGGCGGACTACGCGTTGAACGACGACGCCTACGGCCTGCTGTGCGCGTTTCTCCCGCCGATCGTGAACCCGACGGGGGAGCAGGCCAAGGACGCGGTGAGTGCCGCGGCCGAAGGCATGCAGACCACAGCGGACAACGTGCGCACCACGGCGCAGGCGTACCTGGACGGCGACTCCCAGGAGGCGCAGCCGTTCCTCAACCAGCTGGCCAACAGCGACGAGGCGGCGGGCTTCACCAGCGGGGGCTCGGACGGGTACTCGTCGGGCGGTTACTCATCGGGCAGCGAACCGCTGTCGCCGCGCATCGGTACGACGATTCCGAGCGAGCCGCTGCAGCAGCCGCTGTCGCCGCGGATCGGCACGACGGTCCCGAGCGAGCCGCTGCAGCAGCCGCTGTCGCCGCGGATCGGCACGACGGTCCCGAGCGAGCCGTTGCAGGAGCCGCTGTCGCCGCGGATCGGCACGACGGTCCCGAGCGAGCCGTTGCAGGAGCCGCTCGCGCCCGAGCAGCCGAGGTTCCGCGTCGGCACCACGGTGCCCGACGAGCCCGTGGCGAACCCGTCGTCGTTCCGGATCGGCACGGTCACCGAGTAGCCGGTGCCACCGTGGCGCCGGGCGACGCTTCGCCCGGCGCCACCCGAACAGTTCAGCAGCAGGCAGATCGAGGAGTACGAACACCATGACCAGTGCGGGAGGGTTGGGTGACCTGATCAGGGACCCCGACGAGGCGATCCGGCGGATGGACGAGTGGGCGGCGGGCTTCGCCCGCAAGGCCGAGCGCTACGCGGCCGCCCAGCAGGAGACCGAACGGCTGCGCCTCACGGCGTCGAGCCCCGACGGCACCGTCAAGGTCACCGTCGGCGCCGACGGGGTCGTGTCCGACCTGGTCTTCGGGTCCAAGACGCGGACCATGCCGCAGGAGGAGCTGGCCCGCATGGTGCTGGACACCATGCGGCGCGCGCAGTCGGGCATCACCCAGCGCGTGGCCGAGGTCATGACCGAGAACCTCGGCGACGAGGACCAGGACACCCGCTCCGCGCTGCTCGGCAGCCTCCGCAGCCGCTTCCCGGACCTCGACGAGCCCGAAGGCGGCTCGGGCGCGCCGGAGCCCCCGGCCCCGACCCCGCCGCCGGTGCCGCCCGCACCGTCGGCCGGTGGTGCCGCGACCCCGCCGCCGCCCGCCGCTCCGCCAGGCCCGGCCGGTCCGGCTGCGCCGCGCCGCCGGGGTGGCATCGACCCGGACGAGCAGGACAACAACCCCTGGTGATGTCCGGTGTCCACTGAGGACGATGGACTCGCTGGTGCTTGGACGGGTTCCGTGGTTGCGGCCGGTTTTTTCGGCCGGCCGCAACCACGAGTGAATCGCCATGACGGTCGCTGGTGCCGACCGAAAACAATGGGTGAGTTCCCGGCTGCGTTGTCGCCCGGAATTGTGCCTGTCTTTCTTCTCAATTTCTGATTCTCCCGGCAGGTTTCGCTCGCCGGCATAGGAGGGGTGTCGAAGTGAGCAATCCGTTGATCGTGCCCACGAAGGATTCGACCAAGGCGTATTCGGGAATCTCCCTGCTGGAGGACGCGAACAGTCTGGCCCAGGGAATCGAGTCGGGTGACTGGGCGTCGGCCGCGATGGGTGCCGTCGGGACCGGGCTCGACATGTTGTCGGCGGCCATGGACCCGTTCGGTGCGGCCCTGGCGGCCGGCGTGGGCTGGCTGCTGGAGCACGTGGGGCCGTTGAAAGAGGCGCTCAACGGCCTGACGGGCAACGCGGACCAGATCCAGGCGCAGTCGGAGACGCTGGCGAACGTCGCGAAGGAATTGGGCGCGGTCGCGACGGATCTAACCGACGAGGTGAACGCGGATCTGCAGTCGTGGTCGGGCGCCGCTGCGGATGCCTACCGGCAGCGGGCGCAGGATCTGAGTGCGTCGTTGCAGGCGGCGGCGAAGGGGTGCGAGGGCGCGGCCAGTGGGGTGAAGAAGGGCGGCGAGATCGTGGCCGCCGTGCGGACGCTCGTGCGCGACATCATCTCGCAGCTGATCGGGCACATGATCAGCTGGGCGCTGCAGGTGGTGGCGACGCTGGGCATCGGGCTCTCGTGGGTCATCCCCCAAGTGGCCGAGAACGTCGCGAAGACGGCGACGCAGATCTCGAAGCTGGTGACGAGCCTCGTCAAGGCGCTCAAGGCGCTGGCCCCGATGCTGAAGAAAACGGGGCAGCTGTTCGAGGACGTGGGCAAGGGTCTCAAGAACATCAAGGGCGGGAAGGTCGCGGGCCCGGGCAAGACGGGGGAGCTGAGCGGAACGCCGAAGGCGCCGCCCGCGAAGTCGGGCGGTGGTGGTGGCGGGGACGGGACCAAGGCGTCTGGTTACCAAGGCGCGCCGAAGGACTACACGCCGCCGCCGGGCAAGTCGGCCGGCGACGATGGGACTCACGCCTCGGGTTACGAGGGCGCGCCGAAGGACTACACGCCGCCGCCGGGCAAGTCGGCCGGCGACGATGGGACTCACGCCTCGGGTTACGAGGGCGCGCCGAAGGACTACACGCCGCCGCCGGGCAAGTCGGCCGGCGACGACGGGACTCACGCCTCGGGTTACGAGGGCGCGCCGAAGGACTACACGCCGCCGCCGGGCAAGTCGGCCGGCGACGATGGGACTCACGCCTCGGGTTACGAGGGCGCGCCGAAGGACTACAC
>NZ_JBFBAE010000033.1:0-111766 GCF_040689465.1 Amycolatopsis sp. NPDC051373
CTTGCGCTATGCTAGCTCCGTAAGGCAGGATCAAGTCACATCGGAGCAGGTCAAAGCACTATTTGCGGCGACGGCTCTCACGCCATACCGGGACGTTAACGACCGACCCCGACATTTTCGGCAGCTCGGACTCGCCCGGCACGTCGGTGAACGCCCACTTGTCGACGCCGCCGCCCATGATTTCGGCGTAGCGGCGGGCGCCGTCGGCGTTGGCGAAGCGCACCTGCTGGCCGTTGGTGAGGTGGGTGATCTTGACTGCCACGCTGCCTCCAAACGCTGAAAACCGAGAGTGCCGGCCCGCGGAGCTTCCCCCTCCGGGGCCGGCTCGATCAGTAGAACACGTGTTCGAAGGTGCCCGCAAATCGGGTCCCCCTCGTGGGCGACGCATGTCCCCCAGAGGGGTAACACCGCTGGTCAGCGAATCATCGCGAGACGCGGCCAGTGGTCCAGCCCGAGCGCCGCCTCATGCGCGCGGATGGTGCGCAGCGAGGGTCCCCACGACGACTCGAGAAGCTCCCGGAAGCCCAGTCGCGCGTAGTACGGAGCGTTCCACGGCACGTCACGAAAGGTCGTCAAAGTCAGCGCCGGCAAACCACGAGCAACAGTCCACGCGGCCGCCGTCTCGATCAGCTGCCGCCCCAGCCCCCGACGTGCGAAAGACGGCAGCACCGACACCTGCTCGACGTGACCGTTGCCGTCCACGACGTCCGCCACCAGATACCCCGCCACGACACCCGAGACATCCACCACCCAGCACCGCCCGCCGACCCGGTACGGCTCCAGCTCCGCCACCGAAAACGGTTCGTCATCCGCGACGGCCGCCATCCCCAGGTCGCGGAACGGCCCTCCGGCCGCGCGTTCGAGCTCGCCCAGCAGTGGCAGGTCGACAGCGGTGGCGAGCCGGATCATCCCCCATTCCTACCCGCTACACCGAATACGACGAAACTGCTTTCTTGATGCGCTCGGCATACACCTGCAACGCGCTGATCGCCTCGGCCCGCGCGGCGTCGCCGATGCGCGCGGCGGGCCCGACGAGCGAGAGCACGCTCGGCCGCGTCCGCCCCGTTTCCACCGGCACCGAACACGCCCACACGCCGTCTTCGATCTCGCCCCAGCTCTGCGCGTAGCGGTTGGCCAGTGCGAGCTTCAGCTCCTCGCGCACCTCGATCCCGTGTTCGCGCGCGATCTCCGCGACGCGCTGCTCGCGTTCGCCGTCGGGCAGCAGCGCGAGCAGCATCTTGCCGGTCGCGCCCGCGCCGAGCGGGATCGAGTGCCCGGGCTGGAACGTGAACCGCATGGCGCGGTCGCATTCGACCCGATCGGTGCATACGGCCAGGTCACCGAAGTGCTGGAACAGCAAGATCGTCTCGCCGAGCTCGCGCGACGCTTCCTCCATGGTCGGGCGGGCGATCCGGGCGACGTCGTTGGCCAGCCGCGCGGCGCGCGCGAGCGGCATCACCTGGCTGGTCACGTGGTAGCGGCCCGAGCGGGCCTCTTCGAGCAGCTGAAGTTCCTTCAGCAACTGCACGTAGCGATAAGTCGTGGCGACCGGGCTGCCGATCACCTCGGCCAGCTCCGCGACGCTCGCTTCCCACCGGTGCTCGGAGAACGCGAGCAGCACCTGCAGAACCTTGCGCGAACTGCTTGTGCCTGCCGTTCGGCGCGGGCCCGCGGAGCGTTCTTCGGAAGGCGGCATTCGGATCCTCTTCGTGGTCTGCGACCCGACTCGCGAACGCGACAGGTGAGTAAATTACCACATGGCCGGAACAATGGCGCGCAGTGAATTCACCGGAATGATCACGGCCGGCTAATCGGCCCGTTTCCCGGTAATCAGGAACGGCGTGAGCAACCCCGGCACCGTCGCGTCGGCCAGCGCGAGTCCGGCGCTTTCGCCGACGTCCACCACGTGGTAGCGGCCGCGCCCCGCCGCGATCGGCGCGATCACCGTGACGAGCCCGGCGCGCCGCTGGAACCACGAGCGTTCGACGACGATCCCGGTCAGCCCGTCGCGCCGCACCGCGACCGTCGTGCGCGCCAGCGAACCCGAGCGCGTGACGAGGTAGCGGCCGGCCAGCGCGTGGCCCAGCGTGCGGTAACGGTCCCAGCCCACCAGCACCGCGAACGGCACCAGCACCAGCGCGAGCTGCCACGGCCAGTCCGGCAACGCGCCGGCCCACGCCAGCAGGAACAGCGCCGCCGCCGGCACCAGCACGCTCGTCAACGCCCGCGTGATCCGCCGGTTCAACGCCTGCCGCGGGTGCCGCACGAGCGCGGCGCCCGCGACGTCCTCGCCCAGCACCTCGCCCGCCACCTCCTGCGCGCGTCCCAGCGGCGCGGGCGGCAGCAGCAGCCCGCCGCCCTTGTCGGCGCCCTTGCCTTCGCGCAGGCCCGCGGCCACCGCCACGCACTTCGCGCCGCCGGCCATCCGCAGCGGCAACGGTTCCTTCAGCTCGACGCCGCGCAGCCGGTCCTCCTCGATCGACACCGACCGCGTGGTGAGGAGCCCCCGCCGGATGTGCAGCGTGCCGCCCGGCTCGCGCGTGAGGCGGAAGTTCCAGAACGACAGCACGTAGCCGCCCACCGAAAGCACCGACACGAGCAGCAGCAGGCCGATCGCCGCCGTGACCACGGTGAGCCACACGGGTTCCTGTGTCACGCGATCGGCCAGCTCGCGCAGCGGCCCGTAGCGCACCGGGTCGAGGTTCAGCTCGTGCGCGAAGTGGTAGACGGTGCCGAGCATCGCCCCCACCACGGCGATCCCGGACAGCGTGAACGGCGCGTACCGCAGCCACTTCCGGTCGACGGCCGCCACCAGCTGCTCCGGCGGCGCCACGACGTCAGCCGGCACCGATTTCCGGTGCAGCAGCAGGGTCCGAAGTCGTTGCGCCTCCTCGCGCGTGACGGCGTCGAGTACCAGTTCGTCCTTGCCTGGCCCCTTCCCGTGCGAATGCCGCCCGGTGCCGATCCGCACCGCGGCCAGGGAGAACAGCCGGTGCTTGGGCTCCGACACCACGTCGACGGTGCGGATCCGGTCGCGCGGCACGGCCCGCTGCTTGCGCAGCAGCAGGCCGGTGCGCCATTCCACCTGTGTCGCGGTGATGCGGTAGCGCGAGGTGAGGCAGTGCGAGATGCCGGTGGCGATCGTCAGAGCCGTGAACGCGAGCCCGATCCACTGCCAGCTGTTGCCCGAGCCGAGTAGGAGCGCGCCGACGAGCACGGGCAGCGACCGCACGAGGTCGAGCACTGGCCGGATCAGCAGCATCCGCAGGTCGAGCCGGTGCCACGGGGCTTCCGCCGTGCCTTCGTACGCCTGCGTGGTCGCCGGCAGCGCCGCGCTCACGTGGCATCCCCGCGCACGGCATGCGTGGTGCGCGTCAGCTCGTCGGCCAGCGCCACGGCGCGGTCGTGGTCGAGGCCGGAGATCCGCAGCGGCCCCGCGGCCGACGCCGTGGTCACCGTGATCCGGGCCAGCCCGAACAGCTGCTCCAGCGGGCCGCGCTCGATGTCCACGGTCTGGATCCGCGAGATCGGCGCGATCCGCCACTCCTGCTTGAGCCAGCCGGACTGCGTGTACACGGCGTCGGAAGTGACCTCCCATCGGTGCACGCGGTAGCGCCACTGCGGCATCACGAGCAGGTGCAGCGGCCCGAGCACGCAGCAGAGCACGAGCGTCACCGAGAGCCACGACGGCGGGTCGTCGCTCGTGGCCACCACCACCGCCTGCACGCCGATCACGACGAGCCAGCCGATCGCGGCCGACGCCGTCCAGTGGCCGATGGCCTTGCGGCTCACGCGGTGCGCGGGTGGCCGAAGGCTGAGGCTCAGTTCTTCTGCGGTCACCTGCTCAGCGTGCCTGAACCGCGGTGACCGTGGCCACGACAAGTGTCACTGTGCCCCGATCCGGGGCCCCGGTGAGTGCGTGGCGTTACTATTTCGGCCGCGGGCGGGATGGATTCGTGGCGGTGCCGCGTTGAACCCGGTTAAGCCTGTGCACGACAGCGATCAGCAGGAGGATTCCGGTGGGATTCGATCCCGAGGAACTGTACGAGGTGGACTCGGACGTCCCCGACCTGGACGGAGCCGTGCTCCTGCACTTCTTCGACGGTTTCATGGACGCGGGCTCCACCGGCAGGCTCGTCACCGACCACCTGACGAACGAGGTCGAGAACCGCGTCATCGCGCGCTTCGACGTCGACCGCCTCATCGACTACCGCTCCCGGCGGCCGCCGATGACCTACGCGGTGGACCATTGGGAGGACTATGAGGCTCCTGAGCTGGCCGTTCGCCTCCTGCACGACACCGACGGCGTGCCGTTCCTGCTGCTGTCCGGCCCCGAGCCCGACCACGAGTGGGAACGCTTCGCCACCGCCGTGAAAAGCCTGGTGGAGCGCTGGGGCGTGCGCTTGACCGTCGGTTTCCACGGCATCCCGATGGGCGCTCCGCACACCCGCCCGCTCGGCGTCACGGCCCACGCCACGCGCGAGAGCCTCATCGGCGGCGACCACCAGCCGCTGCCCAACCGTATGCAGGTGCCCGGCAGCGTGTCGGCGCTGCTGGAGTACCGCCTCGGCGAGTGGGGTCACGACGCGATGGGCTTCGCCGCCCACGTGCCCCATTACCTCGCGCAGTCGGCCTACCCGTCGGCGGCGCTGCTGGTGCTGGAGTCCGTCGAGCGCGCCACCGGCCTGCACCTGCCCGACGGTGAGCTGCGCGTGGCCGCGCAGGTCGCCACCGCCGAGATCGACCGCCAGGTCGCCGAGTCCGACGAGGTCGCCGACGTCGTGCGCGCGCTGGAGCGCCAGTACGACACGTTCGTCGAAGCCTCGGGCCGCGACAGCCTGCTGGCCGAGTCGCAGGAGCACATGCCGACGGCCGAGGAACTCGGTTCGCAGTTCGAACGGTTCCTGGCCGAGCAGGGCGGGGACGCACCGGACCGCTGAGGAACCGGCGGGTGCCCCGGCCGGCGTCGGTGTCAGTCGCGGGCCCGTCTGCGCCCGGTGCGATACGCGATCGCGGCCGAGCGGACCGTCTGCCAGGCCCACCACATTCGTGTCGTCATGGTCGCCACCATCCCATGATCGGCCCAGGGGGTTTCGGGCAAGCTGCCTGAAGGGGTGCGGCGGGTGACGTTCGGACCACGGGCAGCCACCACGCCACTGATCGGTACACAGTCGCTGATCGGTACACAGTGGACGCTTGCCGTTACCCGCGGGTAGACCGGCCGCCTCGAATCAACGCCCGGTTGACGTATATCGTCCCGGGATGAACCAGCCGCACCAAGATCGTTTCACGGCAAAGACTTTGGGCGGGGCGCTGCGGCGGAAAGCCGGCCTGGTGCTGCGCCGGGTGGCCACCCGCCTGCATGACCCGTACACCGATCAGCTGAACCAGATCCGCGATGAGCTCCGCGAGGAGATCGTCCGCCAGGGTGACCGGTTGCTCGACCGGGTGGTGGAGTTCGAAATCCGCAGCCGCCGCGACATCGTGTACGCCGGCGATCAGGACGCGGCGCTCGAGAGCAACGTCTTCGCCCGCGAGAACCTCGTCGGCGCCCGCCACTTCGGCAGCCCGCCCGAGACGCTGAAGTTCGCGTTGTCCCTGGCCCCGACGGGCGGGATGGCGCTCGAGTTCGGCGTCGCGTCGGGCAACACACTGCGCACCATCGCCGCCGCGCGTGGCGGCGTCGAGGTCTACGGCTTCGACTCCTTCGAAGGACTGCCCGAGGCGTGGCTCAACGGCATGCCTGCCGGCGCCTTCGCCCGCGAGGACCTGCCGGACGTCCCGGGTGCGGAACTGGTCGTGGGCCTGTTCAACGACAGCCTCCCGGGATTCCTGGAAAAGCACCCGGGCCACGTCGATTTCCTCCACGTGGACGGCGACCTCTACAGCTCCGCGAAAACCGTGCTCGACAACGTCGGCCCCCGCCTGCGCCCGGGCAGCATCGTGCACTTCGACGAGTTCTTCAACTTCCCCGGCTGGAAGCGTCACGAGTACCGCGCGTGGATGGAACACATCGAGAAGACGGGCGTCGAGTTCACATACGAGGCCTATACGTACAACGACAACCAGGTGACGGTGCGGATCACGCACGTGCCGGGGTACGAGGCACCCGCGCCGGAGTCGGCGGACCACGCGGGCAGGAAGATCACGCCCTAACGCGGGTGGCAGCCCTGCTCGTTCAGCGGCCCGATCGACGGCAGGACCAGGCCGCACAGGTACCCGTCGATCCAGTGGCCGTTGCCCGCGAGGTTGGTGCCGAGGCGCAGGAGCGGGGCAAGCGCTTTCACGCCTTGGGCGAGGGAATCCTGGTTGCGCTGCAACAAGGACGTGAGCCGGTCGAGGCCGGCGAGTGTCGGGCCGAGGGTGTGGTCGTTGTCGGCGACGAGGCCGGACAGCTGGGCGGCGAGGCGCCGCGAGCCGTCGAGCAGAGTGGAGATGGCGGACTCGCGGCGGGCCACCTCGTCGAGCAGGAGGTTGCCGTCGGCGAGCAGGCGCCGCACTTCTGCGTCGCGGTCGACGAGCGTCGAGGACACGGTGCGGGTGTTGGCCAGCAGCGCGGTCAGCTGCGCGTCGCGGGAGGCGATGGTGTCCGACAGGCGGGAGAGGCCGCCGAGCGCGGTCCGGACGTCGGCGGGAGTGCCGGCGAACGTCGCGGCGAGCGTGTCGAAGCTGCGCGCGAGCCGCGTCGTGTCGATGTGGTCGACGGTGGCCGAGAGGTCGCGGAACGCGTCGAGCACGTCGTAGGGCACGGTGGTGCGCGAACTCGGGATCGGCACGTCCGGGTCGAGCGAGCCGGCGCCCGCCGGGTCGAGCGCGAGATATTTCTGGCCCAGCACCGTTTTCAGCTTGATGGCGGCAGTGGTGCTGTTGCCGAGCCACGCGTCCTTGACCTTGAACGACACGCGCACGCGAGCGCCGTCGAGCGTCACGGCGGACACGCGCCCGACCTCCAAGCCGGCGATGCGCACGTCGTTGCCGTTCTGGAGTCCGGCGGCTTCGGTGAACTCGGCTGCGTACGTGGTGCCGTCGCCGATCACGGGCAGGTTCCGGGCGTTGAGTGCGGTGACGATGCCGAGCACCAGCACGGTGAGCCCCACCAACGCGGTGCGGACGGGGTGGCGGGGACCTCGGGCTGATCGCACGGCGTGAACAGTGCCGCAGGCGGCGTGGTGACGCCAGTCACACAACACGTTCGGTGGAAGCCGGGCAGGTTCGGCGGCGATCGCCGGCGGGTACTTTTCGGCGAAACGTTCAACTCCCGGCGGAAGGTGGCACGGCGTGGCGCACACACGGGTCTACCGCGACGGCGTGCTGGTCGAAGAGAACTTCCCGGTCGAGCAGGTCTCCGACTACCTGCAGGACCCGGCCACCACCGTCTGGCTCGACTTCTGCGAGCCGACCGAAGACGACCTCACCTCGATCTCCGAAGAGCTCGGCCTCCACGCGCTGGCCGTCGAGGACGCGGCCGAGGAACACCAGCGGCCGAAGTTCGACCGCTACGACACGCATTCCTTCCTCATCGCGTACTCGGCGCACTTCGACGTCGACACCGGCATGGTCACGAAATCGGAGCTCGCCGCGTTCGTCACGAAGCAGGCGCTCGTGACCGTGCGCAAGGACGACGGGTTCGACATCGAAGCCGTGGCGCAGCGGTGGGACTCCTCGGCCGATCTCGCGAAGTCCGGCGTCGCGTTCCTGGTGCACGGCCTGCTCGACTACATCGTCGACGGGCACTTCGACAGCGTCCAGGCGCTCGACGACCAGATCGAAGCCCTGGAGGACCTGGTCTTCGACGAGCGGCCCGACCAGCGTGAGCTGCAACGGCGCTCGTTCCGGCTGCGCAAGAGCCTCACGGCTCTGCGCCGCGTGGTGCTGCCGATGCGCGAGGTCGTGAACACGGTGATGCGCCGCGACCAGCACCTGGTCGACGGCGTGATGATGCCGTACTTCCAGGACGTCTACGACCACGTGCTGCGCGCGTCGGAGTGGACGGAGTCGTTGCGCGACCTGGTGGCGACCGTGCGCGAGACGCAGCTGAACCTGCAGGGCAACCGGCTCAACACCATCATGAAGAAGGTCACGAGCTGGGCGGCGATCATCGCGGTGCCCACGGCGGTCACCGGGTTCTACGGGCAGAACGTGCCGTACCCGGGATTCCAGGCCACGTCCGGATTCTGGGTGTCCACAGTGGCCATTGTGCTGCTCTCGGTGGCCCTCTACGCGTCGTTCAAGCGCCGCGACTGGCTCTGATCGCGTTTCACCCCGCGCGCACCCGGGTAGGTTCGGCGGAGAAGGGATCTCGCACTTCGGGGAGAACAGGCATGCGTGACTTCAGCGCCGGGCTGCACCCGGCTGCGGACCTCATGACCGAGGAAAATCTGGCGCACCAGCAAGAAGTGCGCTGCAAAGCGACTCGCGCCGTGGCATCGAACTCGCGCGACGGCGACGACTGCGCGCTCCTGCTGGACATGCTGGGACTGCACACGGCCGACAGCCGGCGCGGGGAAGTGGCCTGATCTCAGCCGGCGGGGAGCTGCTGCTTCTCGGACGTCTCCCGCTCCTGGCCTTCCCGGTCTCGGCACAGCGTGCACACGAGCTTTTGGCCGATGCACTGGCCTTCGGGCGTCACGAGGTGGGCGACGTGCAACGTGGGGTAACCACACTTCTCACAGGGAATCGCGGTGCTCTCGTGGCTGATCAGCACGCGGATCGGCATCGGGCTCTCCTCTGGCGGAGTCGGGTGGCGTCGGGCTAACCCGTTTGGCCGCAGCTCAGACGCGACGGCGGCGGTTGTCACCCGTTCGGCGCAACAGGTTCACCCTGGGTAGAACGACAGCTCCGGCTGCGCATGTCTAGGTCCGATAGACCTCGGTTCCGGCCACGTACGTCCGGACCACCCGCGTCGCGCCGATCTCCTGGCGCGGTCCGTCGAACGGGTCACGGTCGAGAACCACCAGGTCGGCGGCCTTTCCGACGGCGAGCGAGCCCGTGCCGTCGTCGAGGTGGTTCACCGCGGCGCTGCCCGCGGTGTAGGCGCGCAACGCGGTCGCGAGCGGTAACGCTTGTTCCGGACCCAAGGGCGGAGTGGTCGCGCCGGGCAGGACGCGGTTCACGGCGACGTGGATCGCGGCCAGCGGATCGGGGCTGCTGACCGGCCAGTCGCTGCCCATCGCGAGCGCGGCGCCGGTGCGCACGAGATCGCCGAACGGGTACTGCCAGGCGGCGCGGGGATAGCCGAGGAAGGGCAGCGTGAGCTCGTCCATCTGCGGTTCGTGCGCGGCCCACAGCGCCTGCAGGTTGGCCGTGGCGCCGAGGCGGTGGAAGCGCGCGACGTCGGACGGGTGCACCACCTGCAGGTGGGCGAGGTGGTGGCGGCGGTCGGAAGTGCCGTTGTCGGCGATGGCCGCTTCGAGCGCGTCGAGGACGTCGCGGACCGCGCGGTCGCCGATCGCGTGGAAGTGGACCTGGAAGCCGGCGGCGTCGAGGGCGGTCGTGACGGCGCGGAGCAGGGCGGGGTCGAGGAAACCGAGACCGCGGTCGCCGGTCGGGTGGCCGTGGGCGTCGAGGTAGGACTCGAGCATGGCGGCGGTGAACGTCTCGACCACGCCGTCCTGCATCACCTTCACCGACGGCGTGCGGTAGTTGCGGCACCGCGCCGCCGTGGCCGCGCGGATTTCGGCGAGGCGCGCGACCTGGTCCGCGACGGCTTCGCGCGGGCACGAGCGGTCCCACCACAGCGCGCCGGTGACCTTCGCGGTCAGCGTGCCGGCGGCGTCGGCGCGCAGGTAGGACTCGTGGACGTTCGGCCCGTCGCCCGGCACGGGCACCCAGGCGTCCTGCCAGTTCGTGACACCGCAGGAGTGCAGGTAGCGCTGGGCTTCGGCGAGGGCAGCGTCGAGGTCTTTCTGTGTGTCGACCGGTGCGACGCGGGCGACGAGGTCGGCGGCGCCTTCGTGGAGGAGCCCGGTGGGTTCGCCGTCGGCATCGCGTTCGATGCGGCCGTCGGCCGGGTCGGGGGTGTCGCGGTCGATCCCGGCTCGGGTGAGGGCGGCCGTGCTGACCCAGCTGGAGTGGTGGTCGCGGTTGGGGAGCAGCGCGGGGCGATCGCCGACGACGGCGTCGAGCGCGGCGCGGTGCGGGCGGCCGCCCGGGAACGCTTCCATGGCCCAGCCGCCGCCGAGGATCCATTCCCGGTCGGGGTGGGCGCGGGCGTATTCGCCGATGATGCGTGCGTACGCGTCGGCGGTTGCGGCGCCGGAAAGGTCGCAGCGGATCCGTTCGAGCCCGCCCAGCACGGGGTGCACGTGGGCGTCGCCGAAACCCGGCAGCAGGAGTCCGCCGGCGAGGTCCACGACGTCGTCGGCTTCGCGCAGGAACGGCTCCACCGTGCGGTCGCCGCCGAGGGCGACGATCCGGCCGCCGGACACCGCGACGGCCGAGCAGACCGTGCCCGCGGCGTCGGCGGTGAAGACGCGGCCCTCGCGGAACACCGTGGTCGTCATTACTGCACGGTAGCCGGGCGAGTCCACGGAGGACTCCGGGTCGGATGGGGAATTTTCGTTGCCCCCGCGAACCATCTGTGCGTTCCGAAGAGGACCGATCTTGCAACTGACCAGCGAGATGACCACATCGGCCGAAGTGAACGTTTCGTCCGAGATGGTGCCTTCGCTCGCGGTGATCTTGCCCGAAGTTACCCCATCCGGTCGGCCGGAGGGACCAAATCACGGACCTCTGAGCACACTTCGTGACTCCCAACCTTCTAACGGAGGAAGGCGTTGGGGCATTCGATGTATCTGCCACTCCGCCGTAACATCCTGTGCAGAGGAGCAGTCGGGTGAAAGCTCGGCTGAGGGGAGGGGTTTCGAGGATGAAAACAAGCAGGGTGGATTTGGCGGACGACTACCTCACGCGCCAGCAGCGTGCGCTGGCCGAGGCGGTGGAGTCCGACGGGGGTTTCGGTGAGGGAGGCCGCAGCTTCCGGATCGCCGCGCACCTCGCGGCCGAAGGTGGCCTGCACCGTTCCGACGTGATGGCCGCGACAGCGCTTTTCCTGGCCTACACGGCCTTCCAAGAGGGCAACCTCGACGCGGCGCAGGGGTTCGCGCGAAGGTTGCGTGGTCTGGACCCGGCCAGCGTCGAGCTCGTGTTCCACCTGATGCGGCTCGAGGTCGGGCGCGAGCAGGGCTGGCTGCCCCGCACGCAGTACGACGACCTGCTGGCCTACGCGTGGCGCGAGAACCGCTTCGACCTGGCGCAGCGCGCCGGCGACATCCAGGCGCGTGACGTCGACCCGGGCGCGGCGCCGGTCGGTTCGTGGGCCGAGCTCGAGCGGACCCTCTGCCCGCTGCTGGCGTGACGCCTGGCTAGCGCGGTGGTTCCGGCGCGTTGCGCGCCATGAACGTGCCGGCGTCGCCCTGCGACGGGTCCACGAAGACCACGTCGTCGGGGCGCCGCCTCGGCACGTCCACCGACAGCACCACGAGCGGGTGCTCGCCGATCCGCGGGAAGCCGTGGACCTTGGTCTTCTCGAAGTGCAGCAGCAGGCCCGGGCGGGCTTCGAACTCTTCGCCGTCGAGGTGGAACGTGCCGCGGCCGCTGAGCACGTAGAGGTGCTCGTCGCATTCCGTGTGGTAGTGCAGCGGCAGTTCGCGGTAGATGCGGAAGATCCGCGCGCTGGCCGTGGGTTTGTCCACGAAGTACTCGTCGACCAGCATCGTGTCGCCATTGTCGGGTAGCCGTTCTAGGGCGGCGAGGACGTCGAACACGTTGTCGTTTTCCACAGTCAGCTCCAATCGGTTCGGTCGAAGAGCTCTTTCAGCTTGGCACCTCGGGGCGCGCTCGTCGCGGAGATCCAGGCGATGCGACCTCGCAGATGGGCCTGGAAATCGGGGTGGCCGGCGTGGTTCTGCGCCTGGGGGCCGGTTGTCGCGCAGTTGTGGAGCGTGGCGCGGAGGTCGTCGTAGTGGGTGCGCTGGGCCGCGGGTTTGGTGTTGACCACGAGGCCGGCCACGCGCTGGCGCTGGTGCTTGGCGGCGACGGAGGTTTTGTCGTCGCGCAGGTGGAAGCCTTCGTCTTCGACGATTCTGCGGACGCCGGGGAACAGGCGGTGGAGGGGGAGCGTGGCGGCGCCTGAAAAGGCGAGGTCGTCGGCGTAGCGGGTGTAGTTCGCCCCGAGTTTTTGTGCCAGGCCCGAGAGCCTTCGGTCGAGCCGGTTGGTGACGACGTTCGCGACGGCCGGGGACGAGGGTGCACCTTGGGGCAGGTGCGGCTTTTTGAGTTGGTCGCGGACTTTCCTGGGTGCGTTCTTGAGGACGTCCGGTGGCGTGGTTGTGGTGAGGATTCCGGCCAATGCCTGGGCGACGGCGGGTGGGTAGCCGGCCAGTTCGAGCAAAGAGCGGATCCGGCGGGCGGAGACGGTGGGGAAGAAGTGCTCCAGGTCCATGCGGATGACTCTTTCCTGGCCCGCGTGGGGTTCCGCGCACGTGAGGATGGAGCGGCCGGGGTGGAAGCCGTGGGCGGCGTCGTGGACCGGGAGGGCGGTGAGGACGTGCCGGCGGATGCGCCGTTGAAGTTCCGCCAGGCGGGGTTTGGGGCGCTCGATGAGGCGGAGGCCTCCGGTGGAGGTGGGGATCCAGTGGTGGTGGTAGTGGCGGAGAGTGCGGTTGGCGCGGTCGTTCCAGTGGCGGGGGTCGGAGAACCAGGAGAGTTCGCCCGGGGTGAGGTTCAGGGCGGCGGCGCAGGATTCGAAGCTGGCCCAGCGGGGGACTTGCCAGCGCCAGACCGGGGGAAGAGGGTCCAGGGGGCATGGTTCTTGGGGGCCGAGGGGTGTTGTCGACTCGGCCGGGTTGGTCGGCACGACAGGGTGGGACGGGTCGGGCGGTGTGCCCGGCTCGGCTGAGTTGGTCGGCGACGCGGGGGTGACTCTTTCTCCGTTCATCCGCGCGGTCTTGTACGCGCAGCGTGCCGCCCTCGCGTGGGGCGCTGTGATCGGGTGATGTGGTGCGTTCCGGGGTTGCCCCGGAAGGGGTGGTTCTCCACCGGGCTCACCTCCCGCGTCGCCGGTGGTCGAGTCTAGGGGTGGTTGGTCGGGCTCGGCGTGCTGCGCACACCATTGCGCCCGATGAGTGGGTGGTGGGGCACCCCGATTTTTGATTGTCAGACCGCGTTTTGGAAAGCCATCGGGGGCCGGCCGGGGAAAAGGTGCGGGAGTGTGGGGGGTGAGTTGTGTTGCCGGGTGGTGGTTGAGGGGTGACAAGAGCGGCGCCGGCCAGCGTTGTGTGATGGGCAGCGGCGGGGTGCGGTCGGGTTGCGGTGGGAGGTGGCGATGGAACGCGGAGTCGACGAGGCCATGGTCGAAGTTCGGGTCGCGGTGACTGTCGCTGAACTTGAAGAGGCGCGGGAGTGCTGGCGTGCGGCCAATGTCGCGCGCGGCAAGGTGCCTGGGGCGGAGCGGGTGGAGCGGGTGCGGGAGAAGTTGGCGGATCCCGAAGCACTGGTGCTCGTGGCGGTGGAGGGCGGGTGCGTCGTCGGCATGGTGTTGGCCGAGGCGGGGCGGGCGGAAGACGGGCGGGGGCCGGTGGAGCCGGGGTTGTGTCACGTCTCGATGGTGTTCGTGCGGCCGGAGCGCTGGGGCGCTCGAGTGGGCGCGGCGTTGCTGGGTGCGCTGAAAGAGCGCGCCGCGGGCCGGGGCAGAGCCGGCTGCAGCTGTGGACCGGCGTCGCCAATGAGCGGGCGCTCGCGTTGTATCGGCGCGTGGGGTTCAGGGCCAGCGGGCGGCGGCGCGAGATCTTCGGGGTCGGGCAGGTCGTTCACCTGGTGTGTTCCGGTGGGTGACACGGGCCACGCACGGACTCTCTTGACCTCAAGACCTTGCCTATAGCAAGTTTTGCCCTATGCAAGACTCCGATCTTGAACGCCTGGAGCGGCTGACGCGGGTGCTCGTCGCGGTGGCGTGGGACAGCGCCCACGCCGCGCCGCGCGGGGTGACGTTTCCGCAGGTGCGGTTGCTGGTCGTGTTGGCCAGTGTGGGGCGGGTGCCGTGTTCGCGGTTGGCGGCGGCGATGGGCGTGAACGCGTCGTCGGTGACGCGGTTGGCGGACAAGCTCGAGGCGCACGGCTATGTGCGGCGCGGGGAGGACGAGCACCGGCGCACGGTCGTCACTGTTGAGGTCACGAAGGCGGGGCAGGCTGTGGTTGATGACGTGCTCGCGCGCAGGCATGAGGCGCTCGGGGAGTTGCTGGGGCAGCTCGATCCGAAGCAACGCCAACAAGCAGCGGCAAGCGTCGAGGACTTGCTGGCGGCGGCGGAGAAGGCGCCGCTGGTGCCGTCGGCCGGGCCGGGGCGGCTGTGAGCGCGCCGGGGCGGGCGGCGCACCTGGGGGACTTCAGCGTGCGGCCGCGGATGTTGCTGATCACGGGGTTCGCGCTGTTCGTGGGGGCGGCGAGCGCGGTGGCGGCGTTCGCGTTGCTGAAGCTGATCGGGTTGATCACCAATCTCGTCTTCTACCAGCGCGTCGCAACGGACCTGGTGGCGCCGGGCGCGGTCCACCACCCGTGGTGGCTGGTGTTGGTCGCGCCGGTCGTCGGTGGGCTGGTGATCGGCGTGATGGCGCGGTACGGCTCGGAAAAGATCCGTGGCCACGGCATGCCGGAGGCGATCGAGGCCATCCTCACGGGCGAGAGCCGCGTGGCGCCGCGGGTGGCGTTGCTCAAGCCCGTGTCGGCGGCGGTGAGCATCGGGACGGGGGGACCGTTCGGGGCCGAGGGGCCGATCATCATGACCGGTGGCGCCGTCGGGTCGATCCTCGCGCAGCTGCTGAAACTCAGTGCGGACGAGCGCAAGACGTTGCTGGTCGCGGGGTCCGCGGGTGGCATGGCGGCGACGTTCAACGCGCCGCTCGCCTCGATCCTGCTGGCGGTGGAGCTGCTGCTGTTCGAGTGGCGCCCGCGCAGCCTCGTGCCGGTCGCGGGGGCCGTCGCGGTGAGCACCGTGCTGCGCGGCTACCTCCTCGGCACCGGGCCGGTGTTCGGGGTGCAGGCGCCGCAGAGCACCGGGCCGCTGGCCGACGGGCTGGCGCTGATCCCCGGCATCACCGGCGGCCTGCTGGCGATCGGGGCGACGGCGCTCGTCTACTTCGCCGAGGACCTGTTCGCGCGCGTGCCCGTGCACTGGATGTGGTGGCCGGCGATCGGTGGCCTGATCATCGGCGCGGGCGGGCTGGTCGAGCCGCACGCGCTGGGCGTGGGTTACGACGTGATCGACCAGCTGCTCACCGGCCAGGCCACCACGCAGCTGATCGTGGGCATCCTCGTGGTCAAGACGCTGATCTGGGCCCTGTCACTGGGCTCCGGCACGTCCGGCGGCGTGCTGGCGCCGGTGTTCATGATCGGCGCCGCGCTGGGTGCGGCCGAGGGAGCGCTGCTGCCGCACGTCGCGGCCGGGTTCTGGGCGACGTGCGGGCTGGCCGCCGTGGTCGGTGGCGTGATGCGCTCGCCGCTGACCGGCATCGTCTTCACACTCGAGCTCACCCACGCGTGGAGCTACCTGCTGCCGCTCGTGGTCGCCTCGGTGTCGGCGTACGCGTTGTCCGTGTTGCTGCTGAAGCGTTCCGTGCTCACGGAGAAGATCGCGCGGCGGCGCTTGCACCTCACGCGTGAGTACACGACCGACCCGTTGGAGACGTTCTTCGTGCACGAGGTGATGACGCCGGGACCGGCCGCGCCCGCGCGCGTCACCGCGTTCCCCGACGAGACGCTGCGCGAGGTCGCCAACAAGCTCGCGCTCGGCCACGTCACCCGCGCCCGCGTGGTGGACCGCGAGGACCCGGAAAAGGTCCTCGGTGTCGTCACGCTCGCGCAGCTGCTGCACGCGCGCAGACGTGACCTGCACGAGGAGCACCATCGCGAGCGCGTGCTGCCGATGCGGGTCGTGGTCCCGGACTGACAGCCCCGCGCACGTCGCGATCTTGACAGTGTGAAAATGATCCACGTGGGTTCGCAATCGCGGCGGCGCTGGTCGCCCGGGTGGATCGTGTTCACCATCGTCCTGGTGCTGATCGCCGTGCCGGCGAGCGTGTTCGGCTACAACACGCTCACGGCCGGCGCGCACGAGGAGGAGCACACCGTCTCGCCCGCTTACTTCGCCGACGTCTCGGCGCTGCCCGTCGCGCCGCCGGCGCCGGCCGTGCAGCCGGGCGGGTCGAGCGGCACCTGGCGCATCGGCTGCGGCCGCGACGAGGAGGGGCGCCACAACTCCGACAACGTCGTGATCAGCCCCGGCGTCGCCGGCGGGGCGCACCACCTGCACGACTACGTCGGCAACGACTCCACCACGGCGTTCTCCACCGACGCTTCCCTCGCCGCCGCCGGCACCACCTGCCAGGCCGGCGACAAGTCGACCTACTACTGGCCCGTGCTGCGCCTGCCCCGCGGCGACGCGCGCCAGACCGTGTTCGGGCGGATCCTCGTGCCGGACTCGGTGCTGATCGAGTACCAGGGCAGCCCGGTCACCAACGTCGTGCCGATGCCCCGCTTCCTGCGCGCCAACACCGGCAACCCGCACGGGTACACCCAGGGCGGCGTCGGCACCGACCACGTGCAGTGGACGTGCTCCGGCAGCCGCGACCACGTCGGGCGCCAGTACCCGCGCTGCCCGGCCGGCCAGCAGGTCGTGCGGTTGTTCGACTTCCCGAGCTGCTGGAACGGCCGCACCACCGACAGCGCCAACCACAAGTCGCACCTGCTCTTCCCCGCCCCGAACGGCGCCTGCCAGGCCGGCACGTTCGCCGTTCCGCGCCTGCACCTGGAGATCTCCTACACCGTGCCGGCCGGCGCGGAGTACGCGATCGACTCGTTCCCGGAGGAGCTGAACAACCCCGTCTCCGACCACGCCGACTTCATCGACGTCATGCCGGACGCCCTGATGGCGACGGTCGTCGACTGTGTGAACTCCGGCAAGCACTGCTCTGCCTGACGCCCGAGGCCGGACAGTGGCGTTGGTCACGGTTCGGTATCCGCTGAACTGAACCCCGCTCGCCATCCGTGTGCCCCTCGTGGAGGTGAGGAGATCCCGCACCTTGCGGGACTCGGGAGGGTGGTAGCGGATGGCCGGGTTGAGGACCCGTCATCGCCAGCAGGTCGCCGACGAGGCTCTCGTGCGCTCGCTGTTCGAGGAGCACGGCAAGGCGATGCTGGCGTACGCCACGAGGCTGCTCGGTGATCGAGCGGCGGCGGAAGACGTCGTGCAGGAGGCATTGGTGCGCGCTTGGCGACACCCCGACAGTCTGGTCAACGGCAAGGGCTCGGTGCGTGGCTGGCTGCTGACCGTGGTGCGGAACCTGGTCACGGACAAGATCCGGGCGCGGGCCGCGCGGCCGACGGAGGTGGCGGAGTCGCCGACCACCGTGCCGGTGGCGCGCGATCACTCCGACCAGGTCGTGGACTCGATGGTGGTGCTCGCGGCGCTGGACGACCTGAGCGCCGAGCACCGCGAAGTCCTGGAACACGTGTACCTGCACGGGCGGACGGTCGGTGAGACCGCCGAGAAGCTGGGCATACCACCGGGCACGGTGAAATCGCGCTCCTACTACGGGTTGCGCGCTTTGCGTGAGCAGTTCCGGTCGCAGCGACTGGGAGTGGGGGCCGCCTGATGAACACTTCGCACAACGACCGGTTCGACCTCGAGGCCTACGTGGCCGGCGAGGCGGGCACAACCGACCAGCAGGACGTCGAGCAGCACCTGACGACCTGCGCGGAGTGCCGGGAGGAGGTGGAGTCATTGCGTGAGATGCAGGAGTTCCTGGGCGCGTTGCCGCCCGAGGCGCTGCTCGACGGGCCGCCGGACGACGCGGACCTGCTGCTGCAACGCACATTGCGGCAGATCAGGTCGGAGTCGGCGGGTGCCCGCGGCCGGGGCCGGATCCTGGCCGCGTCGGCGGCGGTCGTCGTCGCCGCGGCAGCGCTGGGCGCGGGCGTGCTCGTGGGGAAGTCGGGCGACAGCGGGCCAGGTTCGGCCGTCGCCGCGCCGCCGGTGTCCGCACCGGCCACTGTGGCACCGGGAACCCGCAACGCGGTGGGCGAGTCCGCCTCCGGGGCACGGCTGAACGTCGCGGTCACGCCGGCGGTCGGCTGGGTCCGACTCAATGCGTCCGTCACCGGCATCCCGGAGGGGCAGAAGTGCCGGCTCGTGGTGGTCGGCAAGGACGGCAGCCGTGAGATCGCGGGCAACTGGCTGGTGTCGGACAAGGCCGCGAGCGACGGCGTGAACCTCGACGGTTCGGCGCTCGTCGACCCGGCAAACGTCGCGTCGGTGCTCGTGGAGAACACCGACGGGCACCAGTTCGTGTCGGCCTCGCTGTAGGTTCGCCGAAGGGCGCTGCCCGTTCGTCCAGTGTGGACTGGATGAACGGGCAGCGCCTTTTTGCTTTCCTGGCACGGAGTTCGCGTTTTAGCTAGGTGTGACCGCCGTCACGAAACTTCGGTGAACCCTCACGGGGACCACACCCGTGTACCGGTCATCAAAGGCTCGCCATCTCCGGCAGCCGGCTCTGACAGGGAGAAACCCGAAATGTTGCGTACTCGAGTTGCGATGCTCGCCGCCCTGGTGGCGACGGGTGTGGCGGCGCTGACGGCGTGCGGTTCCACCGCCGGCACGCCGAGTGCCGCTCCGGCCGGTGCCGGGGGCGCCGACACGGCGTCGTCGGTCAACTTCCTGACCGGGACGGCCCAGGAGAACGGCGCGCCGCAGAACACCGGCGACTTCGCCGACCCGTCCGACACCGACGCCGCCGAGCAGTGGGTGGAGCTCGACGCCGGGTCCGCGTCCGGCCTGAACCCGGTGGTGCTGAACGGAAAGGGCTTCCTGCTCTACCGCTTCGACAAGGACAGCCCGAAGCCGCCGACGTCCAACTGCAACGGTGACTGCGCCAAGACCTGGCCGCCGGTGACGGTGAAGGCGGGCGGCAAGGTGTTCCTCAACGGTGTCGACAAGAACGACGTCGGCTTCGTCAAGCGCCAGGACGGCACGCTGCAGGTCACGATCGGCAACTGGCCGGTGTACAAGTTCAGCGGCGACACCGCGCCGGGTCAGGCCAAGGGCCAGGGCGTGGGCGGCACGTGGTTCGGCGTCACGCCAGAGGGCGGCAAGGCCCAGACCTCGCAGGAGGGCACCGACCCGACGACCGGCGTCGACTACAAGACCGGTACCGCCAAGGAAAACGGCGCGGACCTGTCCCAGGGCGACGACTACAAGGGACCGCGCACCGACGACGCCGCGATGAAGTGGGTGCAGCTGACCCGCGGTTCGGCCGGTGGCCTGAACCCGATCGTCCACGACGGTGCCGGCATGACGCTCTACCGCTTCGACAAGGACAGCCCGAAGCCGCCGACGTCCAACTGCAACGGTGACTGCGCTGTGAAGTGGCCGCCGGTGCTGGTGAAGCCGGGCTCGCGCATCTTCGTCAACGGTGTTCCCGCCGCCAAGATCGGCATCCTGACCCGCGCCGACGGTTCCCGCCAGGTCACCATCGGCGGCTGGGCGCTCTACCGCTTCTCCGGCGACAAGAAGCCGGGCGACATCAACGGTGAAGGCGTCGGCGGCACCTGGTTCGCCATCTCGCCGACCGGTGGCAAGGTCCTGCCGAAGGGTGGCGCCCCCGCCTCCAGCGGCCAGGCGGCCCCGCCCGCGTCCTCTTCCTCGACCGCGACCCCGCCGTCCTCGAGCACCACGACTCCTCCCGGTGGTGTGACCCTCGGCAACGGCAGCGCGATCCTCGACAGCGGCATCAACTTCTCCGAGCCCAACGGTTCCTTCGGTGTCGCGGGCCCGGGCTGTGTCGCCAACCCGCAGCCGACGCAGGTTTCCTCGATCCAGCTCAGCGGTGGCCCGGTGAAGCTCTGGAAGGGCCCGAACTGCACCGGTCAGTCGATGGTCATCACGGCCAGCGTGCCCGACCTGAGCAAGATCGGTTTCGACAAGCAGGTCGCCTCGATCCGCTTCGGCGACAAGTGAAGTAATCCGTAGCCGAAGAGCCGGCGTGTGCACCGACGGGGGGTGCACACACCGGCTCTTCTTTTTATGGGCGCTGTTTACGCGATGTGGCGAGAGTGGCCGGACCAGAAGGGTTCGGCGAGTTTTCGTTTGTCCACTTTGCCCACGGAGGTGAGGGGCAGCTCGTCGGTGAAGGCCACGGTGGACGGTACGAAGTGGTCTCCGCCGAGTTCTTCACGTACGTGGTGGCGGAGTTCGGCTTCTGTGGTTCCGGCTACGACGACAGCGTGAACCAGTTCCCCCTCGCCGTTCTTTCCTGGGACCGCGAAGACGGCCGCGGCTTTGACGGCGGGGTGGGTGAGCAGGGTGTGCTCGATGGCGGTGGAGGCGACCTTGGTGCCGTGCTCGCCGGTGATGATCACGTCGGCGATGCGGTCGTGGAGGTAGAGGTAGCCTTCGTCGTCGAAGTGGCCCAGGTCGCCGGTGGGGAGCCAGTTGTCGGCGATCGCGGGTTCGCCGTGGTAGCCGTCCATCATGGACAGTCCGCGGACGAGGATCTCGCCGTTCTCCGTGCGGGCCTCCATGCCGGGGACAATGCGTCCTACGGAGCCGAGCCGGTGGTCCCGGGTGAGCTCTTCGGCGGAGATGCTGGCGATCATCGGTGCTTCGGTGAGGCCGTATCCCTGGCCGACTTTTGCGCCGAAGGTGTCGAGCGCCTGTCTGAGCCTTCTTGGCGGAAGCGGGGCGGCGCCGAGGGAGAGGGATTTCAGGCTGGAAACGTCGGTGCCGGCCAGTGCCGGGCTGTCGAGGACCGCGGCCAGCCTCGGGGGTGTGAGGGAGAGGCTGGTGACGCGGTGGGTTTCGATGTCGCGAAGGAGCTCTTCGGCGTCGAAGTTTGTGCGGAGCACTACTTTGTTGCCGCAGAGGAGTGCGCCAAGCGCGGCGGCGTTGCCGGTCATGTGCGTGAGCGGGGCGGTGATGAGGACGGTTTGGGTGCCGTCGGGGGTGAAGATGTGGGCCATGCCGTCGTAGATGCCGGTATGGCGGATGAGTTTGGGTGTGCCGGTGGTGCCGCCGGTGGGGAAGATCGCGGTGACCCGGTCGGGGATGGTGTCCGGAGTGGACGGTTCGCCGGTGGTGAGCTCATCGAGGTCGAGGAGGGTGGCGCCGGTCTGCTCGAGGGCCGCTTCCCTGGCCGGCTTGCTGGCGGACGCAGCCACCAGCAGCACCTCGAGCCCCCGCAACTGAGCGGCGACCTGCGCGAAGATCACTTCAGGCCGGTTGGACGAGTCGATCGCCACGATGCCGGTTGTGCCGCTGAGGCCGGTGTGGATCCGGCGGAGCGTGTCGGCTGCCCCGCGGTAGGTCGTGGCGAGCCCTTCGTGGTGGAACAGCACGGTGTCGCCACCGTGGTCGAGCATGGTGAGGACGCGGGTCAGGAAGTAGCTCACGTGCGGCACGGTAGCCGTATCTGCTGGCGTTGCGGCCCATGCGGTGCAGCAGCAGCCCCTGCGGCGACGGATCCGGCGACCCTTGCGGCGAAGACCGAAGGGCGGGCTTTCGGTGAGTCCATTCGGCCGATTCGAGGTTGCCGGATCGGTGCAGGCGTGATCGTCGGTGGTGGGCGCGTATCGGGGCAACTCGGCAGGGCGCCGCATTTGCAGATTTCGGACATCGCGCAACCGTTCGGTCGGAACGTTTTCGCCCGTCACGCGCAGGCGTTACCGTGGGCCCACTGGAGGGAGTGCCATGAAGCGTGTCGTGCAGGTGGTGGCCGCCGCCGCGGTGGCCGTGGTGACGGTGGGGGCGGTGCCCGGGGCGGTGGGTGCCCGGGAGCTGACGCCGAGGCAGCTGGCGGGGCAGCGGGTCATTTACTCGTACGCCGGGTTGACGCCGCCGGAGCAGCTGCTGCAGCGGATTCGCGGGGGTGAAGCGGGTGGGGTGATCTTCTTCGGCGAGAACATCTCGTCGAGCAGCCAGATCGCGGGTGTGGTGAAGCAGCTTCGCGACGCGGCGGCGCAGAGTCCGGTGCGCGAGCCGTTGCTGTTCATGACCGACCAGGAAGGCGGGCAGGTCCGGCGGCTGCCGGGCGAGCCGACGCTGTCGGAGAAGCAGGTGGGGCAGTCGGCGAACCCGGAGGCGGCGGCGAAAGCGGCCGGCACGGGAGCCGGGAAGAACCTCGCGGGCGTGGGGATGAACGTCAACCTCTCGCCCGTGCTCGACGTCTACCGGCAGGCCGGCAACTTCATCGACGAGTACGGCCGCTCGTACTCGAGCGACGCCACCACGGCGGGCACGCTGGGCCGGGACTTCGTCGCCGCGGAGCAGGCCACGGGCGTCGCGTCGACGGCGAAGCACTTCCCCGGGCTGGGCGCGGCGCCGGCGGGGAGCAACACGGACGTCGCGCCGGTGACGTTGAACGTGCCGCTTCCGGAGCTGCGTACGAAGGACGAAGCGCCGTATGCGGGGACGGCCGCGAAGCTCGTGATGCTGTCGTGGGCCGTGTATCCGGCGCTCGACGCGAGCCACCCGGCGGGCCTCTCGCCGACGGTAGTGCAGGAAGAACTGCGCCGCCGCGACGGCTTCGGTGGTGTGACCATCACCGACGCCCTCGAGGCCGGCGCCCTCCAGGACTACGGCGACACCGGCAACCGCGCCGTGCTCGCCGCGAAGGCGGGCGTCGACCTCATCCTCGCCTCCGGCCGCGACGTCAACCAGGGCGACGCGGCGGCCGACGCGCTCGCGAAGAACCTCGGCTCGATTCCGGACTTCACGGCGTCGGTCGAACGGATTTCGGCTCTGCGCAAGGGGTTGTCCTAGTCTCGAACGGCGGACCGCCGCAAGTTCGGCGTCGTGACGGCGACGGCGGCCACGCACAGCAAGCCGCCGCTGACGAGCGAGGCCAGCGCGGCGAGGGGACTACGCGTAGCCGGTCATTTCGACGAGAACCACGGCCACGCACAGCAAGGACCGGGTTGATGCGGCATTCGCGCAAGAGAGCTGGCCACCTCATCGTGAACCGCCGCAGACTCGGCGTCGTCGCGGAGATGGCGACCGCACAGGAAGCCGCTGCTGGAGACTGACCACGAGGCCTGCGCAGGAAGCCCGGCCGGATCACTTCAGCGCGAACCGCCGCAAGCTCGGTGTCGTCACGGCGACGGTGGCCACCGCGGCCACGCACAGCAGCCCGCCGCTGACGAGCGAGGCCAGCGCGGACGTCGGAGCCGCCACCAGCCCCGCGCGCAGGTTGCCGAGGTTCGGCCCCGCCTGCCCGACGATCTGCTCTGCCGCAGCAACCCGCCCGAGCAACTCGTCGGGCGTGTTCAGCTGCACGACCGTGCTGCGCGAAACCACCGACACCGTGTCCGCGGCGCCGGCCAGCGCCAGGAAACCCAGGCCCAGCCACGGATCCGTGGTGAGCCCGAACAGCGTCAGCGCAAGACCCCAAGTGGCTGACCCCGCGAGCATCACCGCCCCCGGCCGTGGCAGGCGGGTGAAGACGCCGGAGAACACGGACGCCGCCACGCCGCCGACGGCGATCGCGGTGAGGAACAGGCCGAGGGTGCGCGGGTTGCCGCCGAAGCGTTCGGCGTTGACGAGCGGGAAGAGGCTCGTCGGCATGGACAGGACCATCGCGGCGAGGTCCGTGAGGAGCGCGCCGCGGACGGCGGGGGTGCGGACGAGGAACGCGAGGCCGTCGGCGATGCCGCGCAGGCCGGGGCGCGCGGAGTCATCGGGTTGCATGGCCGGCAGGCCGAAGGCGCCGTAGAACGCGCAGCCGAACGTCACGGCGTCGACGGCGTAGCAGCCGGTCACGCCGACCCAGCCGATGAGCACGCCGCCGATCGCGGGGCCGAGCAACATGCAGCCCTGGAAGGAAATCCGGTTGAGCGCGAGCCCGGCGGCGAGCTGTTCGCGCGGCAGAAGCCGGGGAATGAACGTGCGTGACGCCGGCCCGCTGCCCGCGACGAAACACGATTGCACCGCGAGGATCGCCAGCACCCCGGCGACGGGGAACCCCGGCACCGCGCTCTGCGCGACCAGCAGCACCGAGCACGCGGCCTGCGCCACCGTCATCACCAGGTAGAACCGCCGCCGGTCGACGCGGTCCACGAGGGAGCCCGCGAACAGCCCGAACACGACGATCGGCAACGCCTGGGCCAGTCCGACGACGCCCGTCCACACCGTGCTGCCCGTGCGTTCCCACACCTGGAACAGCACGGCCACGAGCGTCAGCTGCGCGCCGAGCACCGAGCACGTGCGCCCGATCCACAGGCGCCGGAACTGCGGTGAAGTGCGCAACGGCGTCACGTCGAGCAGCGCGCTCATCGCCAGGCCTCGTCGCCTTCGAGCTTCTCGGCGATGCGGTCGTGGAAGCTCTTGCGCGCCAACGCTTTTTCGACGTCCGCGACCACCTTGCTCAACGGGTACGGGATCTCGGCCTCGAGGTCGGCCAGCACCGCCTCCGTCGCGCGCCACTCCGCCGCGAGCCGGCCGACGATCTCCTCGGCCTTGGGCGTGAGCACCACCTTCTTGCTGCGCGCGTCGTCGCCCGTGGTGGTGGTGACCAGGCCGGCTTTGCGCATGGCGGCCACCTTCTGGCTCAACGCCGAGTGTGTCCGCTCCACCGACGCCGCCAGCTCGGTGATCGTCATCGGCCCGCGCGCGTGCAGGCGCAGGAGCTCCATGACGAAGCTCGGTTTGAGGCCTTCGATACCGCGCTCGGTGTAGAGGCGGCCGATGTCGTCGTCCATCGCGTGCTGGAGCAGGCGCATGGGGCGCCAGAGGCTCTGTTCGGTGGGATCGGTGAACTCGGGCATGGCGGGGAGTGTAATAGGGCTTATATAAGTGCTGTTGAAGTAGGGCTGTTCGGGTGAAGGTGTTCCGGTGGCTGGGAAATCGGCCGATTCGTTGTGGTCCAAGGGAGATCTCGTGCCTCGACGCCGGTTCGGAAGTCGATCACGCGGGTACTTTTCCGGCGCTGGCAAAGGATTCCCCACCGCTGCCGGCCTGGAGGATGCATGCGTCACAAGCCGAGGTTCACCCGTCGAGCGGTATTCACGGCGGCGTTCGCGGGGATGGTCTTGAGCGCGTGCGGGGCGGTGTCGCGACGGGTGCCGGCGGCGGCGCCACCGCCGTCCTCTTCGCAGCCGCCACCGTCGCCCCCGCCACCACCGCCCCCGCCGCCGAACGCGCTGGCCACGAGCCTGCTCGTCGGCTACTGCGGCGCGCCGCACGCGAAAGCCCTCGGCGAGATGACCGGTGATCTCGGCGCGGCCGGGCGCAAGCTGGTCGGGCAGGCGGGGGCGTACCGGCAGGCGGTGACGCCCGTCGTCGAGCTCATCGCGACGGCCGCCCACCGCACGCCCGGCCCCGACGGCATGTACCGCACCCGCGCGTCCGACGCCACGATCGCCGGCTACCTCGCCGAGGCGCGGGCGCTCAACGGCGTGCTGCTGCTCAACATCCAGCCCGGCCGCGCGGATTTCCTGCCCGAGGTGCGGGCGTACGAGCGGTGGCTGGCCGAGCCGGACGTCGGCGTCGCGCTCGATCCGGAGTGGGCCGTCGAGCCAGGGGTGGTGCCGGGCGAGAAGTTCGGGCGGACGACGGGTGCGGCGCTCGACGGCGTCGCGGCCTACCTCGCCCGGCTCGCCCAGGACCGTCGGCTGCCCGACAAGATCATGGCCTACCACCAGGTCGCGGCTTCGATCGTCCGCGGCGAGGCCGCGTTGGGGCCGCACCCGGGCGTGTCGATCGTCAAGGTCGTCGACGGCATCGGCAGCGCGGCCGCGAAGAACGCGACCTGGCGCACGCTCATGGCGGCCAAACCGGCGCACGTGCTGGCCGGCTTCAAGCTGTTCTACGAGGAGGACACGCGTCACGGCGCAGCGCTGATGACCCCGTCCGAGGTACTCGCGCTCACGCCGAAACCCGCGTACGTCGTGTATGAGTAAGCGCCCCCGATCCGGGTGACACCCACGCGTGTGGTCATCCGCTCGGCGCCGGGAGGAACGGGCACTCTTGCTGCGGACCCTCCACGACGGGAGCAGCTCGTATGCAGGCCTGGTGGCCCCTCGCGACGGTCGCCGCGGTGTTCACGGCGCTCGCCCTGGTGCACCTCCGCCGGTCGGCCCGGCCGCGTGGCACCAGGCAGCCGGCCGAGGCGCCTTCGACCCGGCGGCTGCTGTCGCCTGAACCGCCTGTTGTCGTCGCGGCGCGCGGCCAGGCCCGCCACCGCCTGGAGGCGGCCGCGCGCTCCCGCGGTGAGGTCGACCCTCTGGCGCGCTACCCCGTGGCGCGGCAACGCCCGGTGCCCAACGCCGTCGCCTGGCACCTCGGCGGCCCGGACTCGACGCTGACGCAACCGTTCGCGCTCCCGCAGCCCCGCAACCGCGGCGCAGACTCGCGGAACTGGTCCGCCGCCGCACCTTCGCGCCCGACCCCGCCGACCCGTCGCCGTACCCGCCCCGGCAAGATCATCACCGACCCGGCCTGGCCGGGGCCCCCGGTTTCCCGGTCCCGCCCGGCGGTTCCCGATCCGTCCGGACGAGACCGGGAACCGCGCGCCTGGCCCACCCGCCGCGACCGCGACCGCCCCGACGATTGACGACGGGTTTCCGGCCACGGAGATCTGACTTCGGAACGATGATCGCGGCGACCCCGGCTGCGGAGCGGGGCTGTATGCCACTTCGGCGATCCACAGTGGTCCGGGTGTCGCGGAGGTCGGACCGGCGACGGCGGTTGACGGCGGCCAGGGTTGTCGTGATCTGGACGCCGAGATCACGACCGTAGGAATCGGCATCGCTCGGTGTTCGGCGGGCGTCGTGACAGAGGTCGGCCGAGATCAGGCCCGTCGCGACCCGCGGCCTCGGAGATCGCGGTCACCCGGACGATTGACGGGCGCCACCGCCGGGTACGTAAGGGACAGCCCGCCGCTGTGGTCCCTCCCCCCACCTCTGCGGCGGCGGGCGCGGGCCGGGCCCCGACTGTGGGGCCCGGCCCTGCCACAGTCTTATGTGGACGAAAGCGCCGGCTCGCCGGGACAGCTGCCCGCGGCAGTCCGTCCGGTGCTGAAGAACTCTACCGCCTTCGACCCGCACGCCACGAGGTCGAGCGAGCCGTGCGCGCCGTTGTCGACGGTCAGGAGCGAACCACCGAGGTGGCGGCGCATGTCCTGCGCCCAAGACGCCGGGGTGGTGGTTTCCGTGCGGTGGGCCACCAGCTGCAGCGGGCTCGTCCCGCGAACCAAGTGCCACGGCTGCTTCGGCAACGGCCACCCGGCGCACCAGTGCTGGTAGCCGGCCATGCCGTGGAACAGCGGCGACGAAGCCTGCCGCTGCTGCTCCTCGCGCCACATGGCGGGTTCGCTCGGATCGGCGCCCTGGTCGTTGCACAGCACGGAAACCTGCATGAGCAAGCCGGCGAAGTGGCTGTCCTCGAGGCCGAACCCGGTGAACTCCGGCTCGTTCCCGACGAGCGGTGGGTTCTTGCCGTCGCGAAGGGCGATGAGGGTGTCGGCCATGGCGAGCCAGTGGGATTGCTGGTAAGTCAGCACGGTGCGGAGATTGCCGCCGCTGAACGTGAGCGGTTTGCCGTCGGCGGTGACCTGGCGCGGGTGGGCGTCGAGGTCGGCGGCGAGGGCGGTGACGTCGGCGCGGATCTTCGCGGCGTCGGTGCCGAGGCGGTACTGGCCGTCGCGCGCGGCGAGCCAGGCGGTGAAGCGGGAGAAGTTGGCTTCTGCGGCGTCGACCTGGCCGTTGTTCATCGTGCGGAGGCTGAAGTCGGGCGGCATCACAGAGTCGAGCAGCATGCGATCGACGTGCTGGTCGTAGCGGCTGCGGTACACGGCGCCGAGCGCGGTGCCCCAGGACACCCCGTAGAAGCTGATCTTCTGCTCGCCCAGCGCGATCCGGATCTGGTCGAGGTCGCGGGCGACGACGTCGGTCGACAGGCTCGCGATGAACTCCGGGTCGTACGCCATGCAGCGGGCGTTCTGCTTGGCTGTCTGCTCGTAGCCCTGCCGGTACCGCTCGGCGGGCAGTGCGCTCGGGTCTGGATTCGGGCCGTCCTCCGTTGCGACGTCGCACTCCTTGCCGCCGCTGAACCCGACACCGCGCGGGTCGAAGCCCACGATGTCGTGGTCCACGCCCATGCCCGCCACGGTCGTGTGGCTCAGGGTGAGCGGCATGTCGAGCCCGGAGTTGCCCGGCCCGCCGGGGTTCACGACGATCACCCCCTGGCGCTTCTCCGGCGACGTCGCCTTCAGCCGACTGACCATCAGGTCGAGGCGGCGGCCGTCGGGGTGGGCGTAGTCGAGCGGAACGGAGACCTTCGCGCACTCGGTGCGGGCGTCGGTCTGGTCCCACTCCTTGATCAGGGTGCGGCACGGGGTCCAGGCGAGTGCCGCGTGCGCGGGCGTGGCCGCGACGACCGCAGGCAGTGCGATGGCGACCGCCAGCAAGGGGACGAGCTTTTTCATGATGATCATGATCGCGGCGCACGAGGTGGGCTGCCTCGGGCGATCGGGTCACAAACCCGGCCGATCGGCTGATGTGTCCTCCGGAGGTAGCTCTGGCGCGACGGTTGTCGGCGGTTGATCGTCTGCGGCATTTCCGGTTACGGCACCGGCGGCCGTACCGTGACAAGACGGCCGATGACCTGTTGGTGCAGTGGGAAACCGGCGTGCTCGCGCTCACCGGCACAGTGCGAGCGCGAACGGACCGGTCACGGGGAGGCGTTCGACGCGCTCACCGAGTGGGTCGGGTTTCCGCTGTGCTGCAAGGTTTGCGGCGGCTCGCAGCTTCCTCGCTGTGCAGAACGACCGCGAGTGGCGGCGGCTGTGCGCCGACGCGACTGACGCGTTTTGTCGGAGGTGGGTGCGATGCTTCCGGCATGGTCCCCGTACTGCTCTTGATCGACGTCCAGAACAACATGCTCCTCCCGCCCGAACCGGTGCCTTCCGCGGCCACTGTCGCACCGGCGATCGCCGCGGTGCTCTCCCGTGCGCGTGCCGCCGGCGCGCCGGTGGTGCACGTGCGCAACAACGGCACCGGCGACGATCCCGACGTGCCCGGAACGCCGGGCTGGACCCTGGTCCACGACGTCCGTCCGGGCGAACACGTGGTGGACAAGACCACGCCCGACTCCTTCGCCGACACTCCTCTGTCGACCCTCGTGCCCGCCGGCGCGCCCCTCGTCGTCGCCGGCATGCAGAGCGACTTCTGCGTGCGCGAGACGACCCTGGAAGCCCTCCGGCGCGGCCACCCGGTCACCTTGGTCACCGACGCCCACGCGACCTACGACGGCGCAGTTCCCGCCGCCGAGGCCTCCGCGGCGGTCGCCGCCGAACTGGCCACCGCGGGCGCCTCGCTGGCCTCGAGCGAGGTGGTCCACTTCGGCTGATGGAGATCACAGCCGCCGCGCGGCCTGCTCGGGAGTAAGGTAAGTCATCGGGTGATGACATCAACTGATGACTGAGGTGTGCCGCGATGTCCGAGATGCGTGGAACACCCTGGCGGCTTGAAGGATGCGAGCTGCCGGGGCGGGCCGGTGCGGTGGTGGTGCGCGGGTTCGTGCCTGGCGGGCACTGGTCGTCTGGACGATCCGGGTGCCACTGCGGCGATTTACCGACGGGTGAGTCGGCCGGGCAAGCGTTCGGCGCGTGCGCAGCGAGTCTGGCGTGGGGTCTGGCGTGAGCGGGCCGCAAGACCGTTCTGTGCGCGCGGCGGGTGAGGCGCCGGAGTGCCCTGTGCCCGCGACCGGCGACGCACCGCAGTGCTCCGCGAGTGGCGCGGGCGAGGCTGACTCGCAGGTCCGCGGTCCGCGGTCCGCGGTCCGCGGTCCCGGGTCGGGGTCGGGGTTGGGCGGGCCTTTCCTCGGTGCCGACGGCGGGCAGCACACGCGTACCGCGGCCGAGGCGCCGAAGCCTGCCGGGGCTGTGCGGCAGCAACGCGATGCGGGTGCGGAGCTCGGGTTGGACAAGCCTGTCCCCGGTACCGGCCCTGGGCGGCCTGCACGTGCCACGAGCGGGCTGGCGGAGAGCGGCAGGGCTGAGGGGCAGGTGCGCGGTTTGGGGTTGGGCAAGTCTGCGCCAGGTGGGCGGCTTGCGGGTGTCGAGGGGGAGGTCGACGAAGGTGCCGGGGCTGAGCGGTACCCACGCGGTTTGGGGGTGGGCGGGCTTGTGCCAGGTGGGCGGCTTGCGGGTGTCGAGGGGGAGGTCGACGAAGGTGGCGGGCCTGCGCCAGGTGGGCGGTCTGCGGGTGTCGAGGGGGAGATCGACGAAGGCGGCGCGGCTGAGCGGCACCCACGTGGCTCGGGTGCGGCGCCGGGATGGGACGGGCCCGTTCGCGACGCGCCGGCCGCGAGGTCCGCGCGCGCCACAAGGGAAGTAGCCGAGGGCCGCGCGGCTGAGCGAACCGTGCGGGGGTTGGTGCCCACATTGGTGTTCCTCGGGCTCGTCGTGGCGGTGATCAGCAGCCTGGGGGCGCCGCTGATTCCGGCGGTGGCTTTGGTGCACCGGGTGTCGCTGGGGGATGCGCAGTGGTCGTTGACGGTGACGTTGGTGGTCGGGGCGATGGTCACGCCGGTGATGGGGCGGCTCGGCGACGGGCCGGCGCGGCGGGGCGTGATGCTGGCCGGGCTGGGGCTGGTGGTGCTGGGGTGTGTGCTGGCGGCGTTGCCGTTCGGGTTCGTGGCGTTGCTGGTGGGGCGGGGGTTGCAGGGCGCGGGGCTGGGGCTGACGCCGCTGACGATCGTGGCGGCCCGGGAGGCGTTGGTGCCCGCCAAGGCGCGGCCGACGATGGCGATCTTGTCGATCACGACGGTCGCCGGGGTCGGGCTCGGGTATCCGGTGACCGGGCTGATCACGGAGCTGGGTGGGCTGCAGGCCGCTTACTGGTTCGGGGCCGTCGTGGCGGCGGCCGCGCTGGTGGCGGCGATCAAGGTGGTGCCCCACGCGGTGAACGCAGAGGCGAAGCGGCTCGACGTGCCGGGGGCGGTGCTGCTGGGGGTGGGGCTCGGGGCGTTGCTGCTGTGGGTCAGCAAGGGTGAGGAGTGGGGCTGGGGTTCGGGAGCGTCGATCGGTTCGGTGATCATCGCGGTGGGCGCGCTGGTGGCGTGGGTGTGGCACGAGGGACGCAGCCCGCACCCGCTCGTGGAGCTGCGGTTGTTGCGGCTGCCGGGGGTGCTCGCGGCCGACGTCGCGGCGCTGTTGTCCGGCACGGGGATGTATCTGCTGACGTCGTTGATGGTGCAGTTCGTCCAGACGCCGCCGGCCGACGGCGGGCTCGGCGGGTCGGTGGTGGTGGCCGGGCTTGTGTTGCTGCCGTTCTCGATCGGGAGCCTGCTCGCCAGCCGCATCGCGCCGCCGGTGATCCGGCGGGGGCGGGGGCGCGTGCTGATCCCCGGGGCTTCGCTGGTCGGTCTGGTGAGCGTCGGCGCGTTCGGCTTCGTGCGACACGACTACTTGGTGCTCACCGTCGTCATGGCGGCAACGGGGCTCGCCGTCGGCACGGTTTTCGCCGTGCTGCCCGGCATGATCACGCGCGGGGCACCCCCGCACGAGACCGGCAGCGCGATGAGCTTCAACCAGGTGCTGCGTTACGTCGGCTACTCCACCGGCAGCGCGCTCAGCGCCGCGATCCTCGTCGGGCACACACCGGACGGCCGGCACTTCCCGAACGCCCTCGGCTACACGGTCGCCGCCTTCGCCGGGGTGGCGGTGTGGGGCCTGGCCGCTGTGTTCGGCATGCTGCTGCCCGGAAAAACGACCGAAGGAGCGCGCGGATGACGGACCGACCCACGCCGCGCCGTCGGGATGCCCGGCGGACGCGGGCCGCGTTGCTGGAGGCCGCGGCGGAGTTGTTCGCGGAGCGCGGGTATGCGCAGGCGACGATTCGAGACATCGGCGAGCGGGCGGGCGTCGATCCGGCGATGATCGCGCGGTATTTCGGGGGGAAGGCGCAGCTGTACGTCGCCGTGTTGCAGGAGGAGACGGGAAACGAGGAGCTCGCGGATCTGGGGGATGCGGAGCGGTTGCGCGGGCTGGTCGGGCGGGCGGTCAGGCAGGGGCCGGGGCCGCTGTACCAGGTTGCGCTCCAGCCGCACGACGACGTGAAAGCCAACGAGTTTTCGCGGGAAGAGCTGCATCGCCGGATCGTGACGCCGCTTGCGCGCCGGCTGACCTCGGAGGGGGTCGAGCAGGCGCAGGCGCGTGCGGAGCTGCTGACGGCGGCGTTCGTCGGGGTGCTGATCGGGCGGACGTCGGGTGCGTTGCCGGAGCTCGCGGCGCTCGACGAGGAGAGCCTCACAGCCTTCGTGACCCGGCTCGTGTCCTCTATGGAGTGAACCGGGCACGGAAAATGCCTCCAAGCACCGGAACCTGTTTCGGGGGTCGGCCGTCCTGGGTAGTGAGGAGGCGGCGTGGGAGCCGCCCACGAAGGGGAGTGCAACATGCGGGGTAAGACGATCGTCCCGGGTATCGCGGTGCTGTTCGCGTTGACGGCCTGTTCGAGCACCACACCGCCGCCGGCCAGTGCGCCGCAGCCGACCCACAACGCGGCGGTGAACGCGGACAAGCCGGCGGTCCAGCAAGAGATCCAGCAAGACAAGGACGTCCGGCAGTCCTTCCACGCCGAGCTCACCATCCAGGACCAGGGCCTCGGCCTGCTCGCCCTCGAGAACACCGGCAAGGAACCCGTGACGATCCAGGGCTGGCCGACGCTGCAGTTCCTCGCCGCCGACAACTCACCGCTGGAGGTGCCGACGCGCAACGTCGACATCCCCGGCGCGGGCCCGTCCATCACGCTGCGCCCGGGCACCAACGCGTTCGCCGGCGTCAAGTGGGAGACGGGCGACAAGGGCAGCACCGACACGTTCGTCGCGACCACCCTCAAGCTCACCCCGCCCCACGGCACGAGCGCGACGGTCGTCGACGTGATCGGCACGGACGGCAAGAAGGTCGGCTACCCCGAGCTCGACGTCACCTCGGTCAAGGTCGGCACCCTGCAGCCCAGCACCCAGGGTGTCCTCGTCTTCTGACCACGTCTCACCGGACGCGCAGGTCATCCAAAGCGGACAGGTCCCACAACATCCCGTGACCTGGCCGGTCCGGAGGGGCCACGCGTCCGTTGTGGACGGTCAACGTCTCCTGCAGCACGTCGTCGATCAGCGGGAAGTGCTCCACGTACGGGCAGTTCGGCACGGCCGCCGCCAAGTGGACGTGCAGCTCCGGCAGGAAGTGCGGGCTCAACGTCGCACCGAACGCCTCCGCGATGGCCGAGACCCGCAGCCATTCGGTGACGCCACCCGTCAGCGCCACGTCCGGCTGCAGCATCGAAGCGGCCCGCGCGTGCAGGTACGCGGCGAACTCGAAACGCCCGTGCAGGTGCTCGCCGACCGCGACGGGCATCGGCACGGCGGCCGCGAGCGTCGCGTGCCCGGTGACGTACCGCGAAGAGCTGCTCTGAGCGCTCAGTCCTGGTAGTCCAGCAGCCCGCGGTGGTGCTCCAGCAACGACTTCAGGCTGTCGACGAGCTGCTTGCGCTCGGTGGTGTCGAGGCCTTCGAGCATCCGCTCGTTGACCTCCACCGCGCGCTCGGTCGCCTCCGCGTAGAGGGCCCGGCCGGCGCTCGTCAGCCGTACGACGCGGCGGCGGGCGTCTCCGGGGTCCTTCACCTGGCTGACCAGCCGGCGGGCGACGAGCCGGCGGATCACGTCCGCGGCCGTCGAACGGTCGAGGCGGGCGCGGGAGCGCAACGTCGTCTGGTTCAGTGGGCCCTCGTGGGCCCTCGTGGGCCAGCGCGTGCAGCACGGCGAACTGCGGCGAGGTGAGGCCGCCGGGGAACACGTCGGACCAGATGGCGACGTGCAGCTGCTGCGTGGTGCGCAGCAGGTGCCCGATCATCCCGTAGAGGTCGAACTCGACCGGATCGGACTTCGCCATCGCCGAACACCCCCGCCCGCGGACTGATCGTCCGGATACGGACGAATGTCGGGGTGAAGGATACAAGCCGCCTGCTCAGCCGGGGTCGGGGCGCACTGGCAGGATCCGTGCCATGAGCACTTTCCCCGCGCTCGACGGCGTGCACCACCACAAGTACCCGGTCACCGACCTCGCCCGGAGTCTGGCGTGGTGGGAGCGCGTGTTCGGCGCGTGGCGGCAGCCCGAATGGGACCACCGCACGCCCGACGGGGTGCTGTTCGCGTACCTGCTTCGGGTGCCGGGGCTGGCCGGCCCGGTGGAGCTGCGGCTGGCGCCCGGCTCGGCGGCCGCACTGGCGGGGTTCGACCCGCTGACGCTGGCCGTCGCGGACGAGGCCGCGGTACGGGCATGGGCGCGGCACTTCGACGCGCTGGAAGTGGCGAACTCCGGAGTGCTGCGGGGAATCACCGGCTGGCTCGTCGCGACCGCCGACCCCGACGGCGTGCCGATCCGGCTCTACAGCAGGGCGTCGCACGAGTGGGACCCCGAAGGCGCCGACCTGGGCAGCTCCTGGACGGCGCCGCTGCCGCGGGACGTCCCGGCCCGGTGATGTGCCCCATCGTCCCCTCGCGACGGTGACCTGCGTCGCAAGTCTGATTCGCGTTTCACGGGCCCGGTGAGGCTGGGTCCGTCAAGCGCGAGAGGCGAAGCGGATGAGCCCTTACGAGACGGCGGCGTCGGAGTCGCTGAGCCCGGCCGAGGTCGCCGGGCTGGCGAGGCGGCTCACCGGTCCCGTCGTGTTGCCCGGCGACGCGGGGTTCGAAGCCGAGTGTGCGACCTTCAACCTGGCCACACCGGTGCGGCCCGCCGTGGCCATCGGGGCGACCACGGTGGCCGACGTGCGGGAGGCGGTGCGGTTCGCGGTCGACCGGGCCCTGCCGATCGCCGTGCTCAGCACCGGGCACCAGGTCGTGAACCGGGCGCGCGGTGCCGTGCTGATCACACTGTCGCGATTGGACGCCGTCGAGGTCGACCCGGTGGCCGGGATCGCGCGGGTGCAGGGCGGCGCGCGCTGGAGCCAGGTCACCGAACGGGCCGGCGAAAGCGGGCTCGCGGGCATGAGCGCCGCGTCACCCACGGTGGGGGTCGTCGGCTACCACCTCGGCGGCGGGCACAGCCCGATTCTCGGGCGGACGCACGGATACGCCGCCGACCACGTGCGCGCGTTGCGGCTCGTCACGGCCGACGGTCCGTTGCGTGAGGTGACCGCTGACGCCGAGCCCGAGCTGTTCTGGGGCCTGCGGGGTGGCAAGGGGAACTTCGGCGTGGTCACGTCGATGGAGTTCGCTCTGTTTCCCGTGAAGTCCTTCTACGGCGGCGGCTTGTTCTTCGCGGGCGAGCACGCCTCGACGGTCCTGCACGCCTGGCGGGAGTGGGTGACGGAGCTGTCGCGGGAGATGTCGTCGTCGATCGCCTTCCGGCACCGCTCGCGGCCGGCGGAGTTCGTGGTCCACGTGCGGTTCTCGTCGCTCGGTTCGCCCGCCGAGGCGGAAGCCGCGCTCGCGCCTTTGCGGGCGCTCGCCCGGACCGTGCGTGACACCGTCGCCGAGACCGCGTACCGCGACGGCCACCGCCTGCACCTGGACCCGTCGGTGCCGGCGGGTTGGCTGGAGCGCTCGGCCGTGCTGCGGTCGTTCCCGGCCGAGGCGGCCGACGCGCTGCTCGCCGTGGCGGGCCCGGATTCCGGGACCGAACCGGGTTTCGTGGAGCTGCGGGCGCTGGGCGGCGCGCTGGCCGACGAGCCGGCCGTGCCGAACGCCGTCGCCGGCCGCGGTGCGCCGTGGGCCCTCGTCGCGTCCGGTGGGCAGGAGCCCGGGACTCGGCTGGACGCCCTCGTGGAGACGCTCGCGCCGTGGTCGCAGGACGAGCGCAACGCCAACCTGCTGACCGCCGGGGACGGCACGACTCCAGCCGAGGTGCGCGCCGCGTACGGTTCCGCGCGCTACGAGCGGCTCGCACAGCTCAAGCGGCGTCACGACCCGCAGAACCTGTTCCGCGTCAACCACAACATCGCGCCGGCGGCCGGCCCGCCCGCGCCCTGGACAGCACGGCCCTGGACAGCACGATGGCCCCGGATCGAGTGATCCGGGGCCATCGTGGTGGTGGGCGATACTGGGATCGAACCAGTGACCTCTTCGGTGTGAACGAAGCGCTCTCCCCCTGAGCTAATCGCCCTCCAGGTGAGTCCACATCGGACTACGTGCGCGATACTGGGATTGAACCAGTGACCTCTTCCGTGTCAGGGAAGCGCTCTCCCGCTGAGCTAATCGCGCGCTGTCGGGAAACCAGCTTAGCGAACCCCTTCCGGGCCCTGTCACGGGGGCCACCCTCCCGCCGCGCCGTGGTCCAAGCGACCCCGCGAGGGGTCCCGCCGGGGTTCGCGTGGCGACACCGACCGGGGCCCGAACGGACTGGCCGGCGGGGGCGAAAACCGGCGGCCCGCAAGGCGAGTTGACAAACCCCGGAGCTGGGCGGACGATAACGGAAATGTGCTCTGACGGCGAGGTGAAATAGCGCCGTTCGGTTCCGGTTCAGGTGTCCGGTACTGATTTCGGAGTAGGCGGCTGTGAGGTGGCGGATGCGGCACGGCGAAGCACCTTCGACTACCACCGCCGCTCACCCTGAGTACAACGCGCTCGGCACTTCCGGCTGGAGCGCGCTGCTCGCCCAGTCGCTCCTCGCGTTCACCGTCGAGTCCGACGATCCGCAGCACTTCCGGGGCTACCTGCGCAACCGCAAGATCGCCGACGTCGACTTCATCGAGATGGCCACCGGCCGCCACGTCGCGCACCGCAGCGCCGACACGATCGCCCGCGACTGCCGCCCCGACTACGTGCTGTGCCTGCAGGTCGCGGGCGTGGGCGAGTTCCACCAGGGCAGCCGCACGGCCGTGCTGCAGCCCGGTGACCTCACGGTCTTCGACGGCACGCGCCCGGCGACGGTGGTCAGCAGCGCCGGCTACCGCAACGTCTGCATCAAGTTCCCGCAGCGCCTGCTGCGGCTTCCGCGCTCGCACGTCGACCAGCTCACCGCGGCCCGCATCAGCGCGCGCGACGGGCTGGCCCCCGCGACCGGAGCGCTGCTGATGACGCTCGGTCACGTCATGGAGGACATCTCCGGCCGCACGCGTTACCTCGCCGCCCGCAACGCGCTCGACCTCGTCTCGACGATGTTCGAAAGCATTCTGGACGTGGCCGGGGGTGACGGGAAAATCGAGGGGAACGTCATTCCCGGACAAATCCGGGAATACATCGACGAACACCTCGGTAACCCGGAATTGTCACCCGCGGCCATCGCCTCCGCGCAATTCATCTCGCTGCGGAAACTGCAGGGCATCTTCCAGCAGAACGGCACCACGGCTTCGGCCTGGATCCGCACGCGCCGCCTCGAGCGGGGCCAGCGCGACCTCGTCTCGTCGGGCGAGATGTCGGTGGCGGCCATCAGCCGGCGCTGGGGGTTCAAGACGCCTTCGCACTTCGGCCGCGCGTTCAAGGACGAGTACGGCGTGACGCCGGCCGAGTTCCGCCGCGAGGCCTCGGCCGGCTGACGGCCGTCACGCGCAGGCGGCCCGCAGGATCCGCTCCACCGCGCCGGCGTCCACCGGCCGCGGGTTCGGGATGGGCAGCAGTTCGCACACGGCCGTGACGGCCTCGTCGAGCCGGTCGAGCGGGAACCCGACCGCACGCAGGTCCGCCACCGCCCCCACCTGCCGGTACAGAGCCTGGAGCCCGGCGACGGCGTCGTCGGCACCGAGCGCGCCCGCGATGGCCCGTCCGGCGCCGCGGCGAGGTTGAACGCGAGCACGTGGGGGCACGGCGGCGTGGGTTTCGGCGTGGGGCAGGTCGAAGGCGCCGCCGAGGGCGTGGCAGATCTTGTGGTGCAGCCCGGACCCGGCCACGGCGACGCCGAGCCGGCCAGGTAGGAGCCGTAGAGCAGCTGCTCACGCTGCGCGGCTCCGGACGCGCGGAGCCCGGCCGCGAGCACGCGGATGCCTTCCGCGGCCACGACCGAAGTGACCGGATTGGCACCGGGTGCCCAGAACGCCTCGACGCAGTGCGCCACCGCGTTGAGCGCCGAGGACACCGCGACCGGCCGCGGCAGCGTGGCCGTGAGGTCCGGGTCGTAGACGACGGCGCGGGGCAGCACACGGTCGTCGCGCCCGGTCTGTTTGCGGGCCGCGCTCGTCGTGCCCCAGACCGGCGTCACCTCCGAGCGCGCATACGTCGTCGGCACGCAGACCAGCGGAAGGCCGGTGGTGAGGGCGACGGCTTAGCCCGTGCCGGTGGTCGAGCCGCCGCCGACGGTGACCAGCCCGTCGACCGAATGCAGCGCGGCAGCCCGGCGGACGGCCTCGGCCACGTCGACCGGCACGTGCGGCCGGACGTCGTCGAACCGCACGACCATGCGGTCGGCGACTTCGCGCGTCACCTCGTCGGCGGACGGCGCGTCGGCGATCACCATGAGCCGGATCAGGCCGAGCTCCGCGACCTCGGCCGCGAGGTTCCGCGCGGCCGCGCCGCTCGCGAACCGCACCCGGACGGGCAACGCGCGGTAGACGAACTCCACCGGGCTCACGCGCCCGGAATCCCGGCCAGCAGCGCGGCCGCCGAGGTGCTGGCCTCGGTGGTGATCACGTGCTCGTCACCGGGGTCGATGCGCAGATCGACCGATGCCCCCAGCCGCGTCAGCGCTTCGGCGGTCCAGTGGACCCGCTGCGCGGCGACCCACGGATCGTGCTCGATGCTGCGCACCAGCGCGGGGACCCCGGCGAGTGGGTTCCCCGGCGCGGCGTCGACCTCGGCCGTTCCCAGATAGCCGCCGGTGAACAGGACCAGGCCGCCCACCCGCGGGTGCTCGTGTACGGCGAATTGCGCGAGCAGGCAGGCGCCCTGCGAGAACCCCCACAGCACGATCCGCCGCCGGTCGAAGCCGTCGGCGCCGATGGCGGCGAGCGTGGCCCGCACGGCCGCGAGCGCTTGGGTCAGGTCGGGTTCGTTGTCCTGCAGCGCAGCGGTGAACGGCAGCGGGTACCAGGTGTCGCCGGCCGCGTGGGGCGCGTAGTAGCGCACGCCCGGCGCGTCGATGTCCTTCGCCACGCCGCGCATGAAGTCCGGCGTCTGCCCGCGGCCGTGCACGGCGAGCACGGCCACGCGCGCCTGGTCGAGGGGCTCGCCCCACTGCTGCACGGGCCTGGTCAAGTGCTTGTTGTCCGACAAACCTTCGTTCCTCTCGCCCCGAAGTGCACCCCTGAAAACCACGACGGCCCTCCGGCGGGGTGTCCCGCCGGAGGGCCGTCGCGTCAGACCTCGATGTGCTCGAGCTTGCCGAAGATCTCCGCGCGGCGGGACTCGAACTGCTCGGGCAGCTGGAACGCGGTGCCCAGTTCCTGCGGCGACTCGTCGCAGGTCCAGCCGCCTTCGGCGTGGGTCACGGCGAGCTCGAACAGCGCGCCGCCGGGGGTGCGGACGTAAACCGACTTGAAGTACTTGCGGTCCTTGAGCTCGCTGATGTCGGTGTAGCCGGCGCCCTCGACCTGGAACTTCACCTCGTCCTGGTTGGCCAGCGTGCCGAGGTTCCACGCGAAGTGGTGGATCGTGCCGGCGCCGTAGCGCCAGGTGCCTTGCTCGTCGGTGTTGTTGACGATCAGCTCGACGTTGTTGCCGATCTTCTCGCCGCCGATGCGCAGCGCCACGCGGTCGCCTTCTTCGGTGAGCGCGCTGTCGCCGAAGAACGTCTCCTGGCTGAACTCGACCATCCGGTCCGGTGTCGCCACGTGCACGCCGACGCCGTGGATGCCGTGGATCGCGTGCTCGGGCGGCACGCCGTTGCCCGGGTGGCCCACGCGCGGGTCGCCGTCGTTGCCGACCAGAACGTACTCGATGCCGCACGGGTGGCGGAAGAGCAGGCGGCGGTCGCCGAACACCTCGGCGTCGTGCACCTCGACCTTGTGCTCGGTAAGCCGCTGGTGCCAGTAGGACAGCGACGTCGAGGGCACCGACAGCTGGACCTCCCGCGCCTGGTTCGTGCCGCGCTTCCCGAACAGCCCGGCCTGGGCCCACGGGAACGAGGTCACCACGGATGACGGATCGCCGGCCGCGTTGGAGTAGTAGAGGTGGTAGATCGGGGTCGAGCCGTCGAACAGCACGGTCCGCTTGATGAACCGCATCCCGAGCGTTTTCACGTGGAAGTCGACGTCTTCCTGCGCGGTGCCGACGGACAGCGTGACGTGGTGGCTGCCTTCGATGTGGGCCATGGGATTCCTTTCCGGAGGGTGGGTGCCAAGTGTGTCCGGCGGGCTCAGCTGTGGACCGCTGGTTCGCCGGGGCGGGGCCGCGCCGCATGGCCGAGCGCCGAGGTCAACGCGGTGGCGACGGTTTCGGCCGCCACCTGAGTGTCGTCCGAAGCGCGCCAGGCGACCACTCCGTCGGGGCGGACCAGGACCAGCCCGGCGGGGCCGATGCCATACGCGGCGCAGAATCCGCCCGTGGTATCGGTGAAACTGTCGGCGCGGCCGACCCGGTGGACGTCGAGCGCGATCCCGGTCGTCGCGGCAGCGGCGGTCGCCGCGGCGGCCCAGCCGTCGGCGCCGGCCGGTGCGAAAGCCACGAACCGGCGGCCGAACAGGTCATGGGTCGAGATCGGTGCGCCGTCGCGCGTGAGCACGTGGTGCGGGGCGCGGCTGCCGGGTGAACCCGCCAGTTCACGGGGGTTTCCGTGCACCTGGCCGGGGACGTACCGGTAACGCAGGTCGATGTCGGCGTCACCGACTAGCGGTTCCATCCCGCCGGCGGCGAGGAACGGCGCCGCGCGCGTGACGTAGCGGGCGTAGGCCTGCTCGACGGTGAAGCGGGCGACGGGCCGGCGTTCGGCTTCGTACGTGTCGAGCAGCCCGGCGCCGGCGGTGCCGTCGAGCGCGGCCTTGAGCTTCCACGCGAGGTTGTGCGCGTCGTGGATGCCGGTGTTGCCGCCGTAGCCGCCGTAGGGCGGCATCGAGTGCGCGGAGTCGCCGACGAGGAACACGTTGCCGCTGGAGAACCGGTCGGCGGTCTGCGCGGTCGCCTCCCACTTCATGACGTCGTCGATCTCCACGTCGATGTCGGGCACGCCCAGTGCCGCGCGGACGAGTTCCACGCACCGCTCGTCGGTGAGGCCGGTCCAGAGGTCGCTGTCGGGGTGCTGCGGGTCGCCGAGCCCGTGCACCGCGAGGAAGCCGGACCGGTACGGCTTTTCGATGCGGAAGAAGCCCTGCAACGTCGGGTTGACGACCATGATCACGCCGAGGCTGCGCTCGCGCACCAGCGCGGCCATCTCTGCGCGGAAGTAGATCGTCACGCTCTTCGAAAGCACGCCGTGGCCACCGAGGCCGATGCCGAGCCGCTCGCGGATGCCGCTGTGCGCGCCGTCGGCCGCGATGAGGTACCGCGCCCGCACCGTGGACGTGGTCCCGGTGGCGCGGTCGCGGAGCACGGCCGTGACTCCGTCGCCGTGGTCGGTGAAGCTCGTGACCTCCGTGCCGAACCGGGTTTCGGCGCCGAGTTCCCGCGCCCGTTCGGCGAGCACCGGCTCGATGGCGACCTGCGTCGCGAAGAGCCGCCGGCACGGGCGAGGTCGCGCACGCCTTCGTTCAACGTCGGCAAGTACCAGGCGATCTCCTTGCCCGCCAACGTCTCCACGGCCATGATCGCCGCCTCCTGGTCGAACTGTTCCGCGGACCGGCGCTGGATCACGTCTTCGATGCCGGCTTCGCGAAGGATCTCCATCGAGCGCTGAAGGATGAGCGCGGCGCGCGGGTGGATCGCGCTGCCCGGGTGTCGTTCCACGACCAGCGAGGGAATTCCCTGCTGCCCGAGGAGTACCGCGCTGGTCATCTCGATGAGACTGCCACCGACGATGAGAACAGGAACGTCGTGGTCCACTCCGGCCACCTCTTTCCTGAGGGTCTTTCTGGGGTAGTGAGTCCACTGTAGAAAGTGCTTCCTTGGTCCGCATCAGCGTGACGCGCACGGGAATGGCCCTGGCGCGCAACGGGATTTCCTCACGCGAGGTGGACGGTGACCGGCAGTGTCGCCCCTTGACGTTGAAACAGCTGCAGCGTGGCGGGTTCGTCGAACGGACCTCGTACCCGGAGGTGCCTCCGCGCGTGGAGTACACCCTCACGGAGCTGGGTTCGTCGCTGCTGTCGGCGGTGCTGGCGCTGGGCACGTGGTCGACCGAGCACCAGGCGCGGATCCGCGGGAACCAGGCGGCGTTCGACGCGGTGGAGTCGCAGGAGGCCGAGAAGCCCTAGTGACCCGGATGGTCGCGGGGTCACTCGGACGTCTCAGTGCTCGGCCGCGGCGGGAACCGGCGCTGCCGGGGCCGACCGCCGGGTGTGGACGAACCGGGCCGACACGATCGACGCGACCAGGCCCAGTGCTAGGAAAATCAGGCCGAACGGGCCGAGGTTGTAGGCGCCGAACGCGGCGATCCCCGCTGCGCCCGTGAGGCCCGAAGCGGCCGTCGCGAGGTAGGTGGCGGAGGCGTTGAGGCCGATGCTCACCGGCGCGTGCTCGGGCGAAACCTCGATCAGCCGGTGCTGCAGCGGCACCAGCGTCGCCCAGCCGCAGACACCCCAGACGAACAGCGCGACGGCCGCCGTCGCGAAGGTACGGCTGCTGAAGGGAAGCAGCGCGAAGTCGATGCCGACGACCACGACCGCCACCGCGATGATGCGCTGACCCGAGATGCGGTCGGTGAGGTGCCCGGCCGTCACGCTGCCGACGGTGGCGCCCGCGCCCCAGAGGAACAGCAGGATGGCCAGCGCGATGCCGTTGCCGCCGGTGGCCCGGTCGAACGACTCGCCGACGAACGTGTAGTCGGTGAACAGGCCCGTGAACACGAGCAACGTCGTGAGCAGCGTGAAGCCGATGCGCGCGTCCTTCATCGTGGCCAGTCGCTCGCGCAGCCCGGCGACGTGCGCGGCGGGGATCGCGGGCAGGAGCACGGCGACGCCCACGGCACCCAGCACGGCGAGCGCGGCGACGAACCACAACGTCGTCTGCCAGTTGGTCTGCGAACCGATCACGGTGCCGATCGGCGCGCCCAGCGCGGTCGCGGAGCTGAGGCCGGCCATGACGACGGCGAGCGCGCGCCCGCGTTGGTGGGGCTCGACCAGCGACGCCGCCGTCGCGCTGGCCGTCGGGGTGAACATCCCGGCGCCGAGGCCCGCGATCACGCGGCTGGCGAGCACCAGCCCGTAGAGCGGGAGGGCGGCGGTGAGGACGTTGCCGACCGCGAGGATCAGCAGCCCGGCGATCAGCAGCCGCTTGCGCGGCCAGTGCGCGGTGGTGGCGGCGATGATCGGCGACGACACCGCGTAGGTGAAGGCGAACATCGTCACCAGGAGGCCGGTCGCGGCGGCGTTCGTGTGCAACGAGCGCGAGATCTCGGGCAGGATGCCCGCGATCACGAAGCCGTCCGTTCCCACGGCGAACGTCCCCAGAGCGAGAACGAGCAGGCGTCGGTACACGGGAGAATCCCTTCGAGGAAGGTTTGATGTACGTCAAACCATAAGAAGGCGAAACCGCTCGCGTCAAGGACGGTTTGATGAATCTGGTACAATTGTGACTGAGGTCGCCGAGGAGGTGCTGTGGCTCGTTACCTGGAGGAACCGGCTGTCGCCGACATCCGGTTCGACGACGTGCTCAACGCGATCGCGGACGACGCGCGGATGCGCGTGCTGGTCACCCTCGCCGACGGTGAGTTCCACCCGTGCGGGCCGGAAGGTCTGCTGGCCGCGCTGCACAAGTCGACGTTGTCGCACCACAAGAAGGTGCTGCGCGAGGCCGGGCTGACGCGCACGAAGCTGGAAGGTCGCAACTACTTCGTGTGCCTGCGCCGCGAGGATCTCGACGCGCGGTTCCCGGGATTCCTCGACGCCGTGCTCGCCGGGCTGGCCGAGGTGTACTGATCCGTCCGAAGTGGACGGTATTACTTGAGTACGCGGGTGTCGTCGGCGTGGATCGGCGTGCCGTCGGGCGTGACGTAGGTGAGCCGGGGGATCGGCTCTTCCGTCTCGCGGTCCACGAGCAGCACGTGGTCCTCGCCGGGTTCGTACGCGTGATCCTGGCCCCACTGCCGCAGGCTCACCACCAGGTCGAACAAGTCCTCGCCGCGCTTCGTCAGCACGTACTCGCGATAGGCGCTGCCGTCCGAGGCCGGTTCGACGGACAGCACACCGGCGTCGACGAGGTTGCGCAGCCGCGCACGGAGGCGCTCGAACAACTGCTCGTCGAACGCGGCCTGATCGACCCGGCGGTGGTCGACCGGCTCATCACGACGTACGAGACGAACATCGGTCCGCTCAACGGAGCCAAAGTCGTCGCGAAGGCGTGGACTGATCCGGCGTACCGCGAGCGCCTCCTGGCCGACGGCACGGCGGCCACGAAGGAACTCGGTTTCGGCGGGCCGCAGGGCGAGCACATCGTGGTGGTCGAGAACTCCGCGAAGGACCACAACGTGGTGGTGTGCACGCTGTGCTCCTGCTACCCGTGGCCGCTGCTGGGCCTGCCGCCGAGCTGGTACAAGGACCCGGCTTACCGTGCGCGCGTGGTCCGTGAGCCGCGCAAGGTGCTGTCGGAGATGGGGTTGGACCTCGACGCGGACGTGCGCATCACCGTCCGCGATTCCAGCAGCGAGGTGCGCTGGCTGGTGCTGCCGGAGCGCCCGGCCGGCACGGAAAGCCTTTCCGAAGACGAACTCGTCGAGCTCGTCACGCGCGACGCGATGGTCGGCGTCGCGAAAGTGGCGGCCCCGTGAGCGCGCCGCTGAGCGTCGACGGGGTCGCCGCACCGCCGCGCGCCAACGGTGAACTGCTGTTCGCGGCGCCGTGGGAGAGCCGCGCGTTCGGGTTGGCGGTGTCGCTCTACGAAGCCGGTGCGTTCGACTGGCCGCGGTTCCAGGCCGCGCTCATCGCGCGCATCGGTGATTGGGAAGCGGACCGCGCCGGCGGCTGGAGCTACTACCACCACTGGCTCGCCGCGCTGGAGGACGTACTCGTCGACACCGGCGCGGTGCCCGGCGGCGAGGTCGCCTCGCGCGCCGAGGCACTCGCTCTTCGCCCGGCCGGGCACGACCACCCGCACCCCCATCCGTGACCGGTGGTCACGTCGTCGCCAGCGCCGCGGTCGGTGTGAGCCGCGCGGCGCGGATCGACGGGTAGCCGCCCGCGACCACGCCGATCACGACCGCGCCCACCAACGCCCCGACGAGCGCGGCCGGCGGAATCACGACCGGCCAGTGCTGGTAAGTCGCGTACGCGAGCGTCGCCAAGGCCCCGGCCGCAACCCCGGCCAGCCCGCCGATCGCCGACAACGTGACGGCCTCGGTGAGGAACTGCACGCGGATCTGATCGCGGTTCGCGCCGAGTGCGCGGCGCAACCCGATCTCGCGGCGGCGTTCCAGCGGAGATGACCATCGTGTTCGCGACACCGATGCCACCGACGAGCAACGCGACTCCGGCTAGTCCGAGGAACAAAGTGGACAGTGTCGCTTGAATGGCCCGCTTGGCCAGCAGGCCGTCCGACGGCAGGCTCACCTGGACCAGGCCCGGCAGCTGCGGGTCCACAGTGGCCGGCAGGACCTTGCGCACGGCCTCGACCTGGGCCTCGTCGGCCTTCACGTAGATCACCGTCGGGCTGCCGTCGAAGTGCAGTTCGGACTGCGCCGCCGCCCAGCCGACGAGCACGGAGCGGTCGATGTCCGGCGACAGCGGCGTTTTGTCGAGGATCCCGACGACGGTGAACCACGACCGCCCGACGTACACCTGCTGGGGCCGGGCGGCGTCGACGCGGGTGAAGCCGAGCCGGCTCGCCGCGACCGAGCCGAGGACGACGGTGGGGAAGCGTTCGTTGGCAGCGTTGAGGAACTGGCCCGAGCCGACGTGCGCGTTGACTGGGAGACGTCGGTGCTCGGCACGCACCACGCGCTGGAACGCACGCCGGTGATCCTCGAAGACGGTTCGTACAACGAAGGCTGGACGCTGGCCCACCGCGACTTCCACCGCGCGCTGCTGGCCGGCTGCGCCAGCCCGCGGCTCGATGCGATCGCCACGTCGTTGCGTGACAGCGCCGAGCTCTACCGGCGCTGGTACTGGGCGCTGACCGACGACCACCAGCGCGACATTCCGGGCGAACACCGTCGCCTCAAGGACTTCGCGCTCGAACGCGACACCGATCAGGCCGTGGCACTCCTCGGGGCGCACATCGAACGCGCACCGCAGGCGTTGATCGCCTACGCGCAGGAAAACGGCTTGGACTCGTCGTTCGCGTGACGTGCCCGGGCTGACGCCGGCCGGGCTCAGCCGGCCGGCGCTTTCCCGGATCAATCGACGATCGTCACGACACCCGTCGGCGCGTCGAGCGCTTCGACCGTGAGCTCGGCCGCGCGGTCGATGTGCACGCGGGGCTCGGCGGGCAAGGCACCTTCGTTGTAGGTGCCGGGGCCGTAGAACTGGCCGTAGCTCAGCACCACGCCGCCTTCGGCCAGCACCGACTGCTCGAGGTCCTTCACCGCGACGGCGTCGGGGCCGTCGGGCAGCTGCCACGCCACGCTCTGCGCGAGGATCTTCGGCGCGCCGGCCGCCCGCGCGGCCTCGATCAGGTTGTGGTTGCCCTCGGTGCGGATGCGCGCGTTGCGCTCGGCGTGTTCGCCGATCTTGGTGACGTCGTCGGGCAGGTCGGTGAGCTCGTTGAGCACGACGTCCGGCTTGAAGTCGCGGACGGTCTGCACGAGCGCGTCGCGGTCGAAGACGTCGCACAGGATCGCGACGGCGCCGAGGCCGATCAACGGTTCCATCTTGGCGGCCGACCGCGTCATGGCGCCGACCTCGTGCCCGGCCTCGACCAGCCGCGGGATCAGCCGCTGCCCGAGCACTCCGGAGGCGCCGGCGAGGAATACCTTCATCACTTCTCCTGGTTCTGGGAACTGTCTGACAGCAACCACGCTACGTGCCATGTGGCACGTGTCCGTGGTCCATTACTGCCCCAGAACCGTGGGCCAATCGGGCAATTCGCGCCCTCGGCCGCCATCCTCGGTCAGAGCCGCATGGCGGCGAGCACCACGGCGCCCACGCGCTTGTAGAACTTCTCGACGGTCGTCCGGGTCGGTCGGGTCACGATCGGTCTCCTGTCCGATGGGTATGCAGTGGACTCAAGGCCAGGATCCGGACGAAATCGGCGCACAGCTTCGCGGCCGCAGGCGCGGACCACTCGGGTGCACGCCAGGCGACGTGCCGGTCGGGCCGCACGAGGACGGCGCCGCTCGTGGTGACCTCGCGCCGGTCCGCCCATTCGCCGAGCGGGTCCGCGAGGTCGCCGGGCCGGTGCCCGCCGATCACGTGCACGTCGACGCGCACGCCGGTGCGGGTGGTGAGGTCGTCGGCCACGGTCTGCCACGCCTCGCCGCCGACGCCCGTCAGCAGCGCGAACCCCAGCCCTTCGACGAGGTCCAAGGTGGACAGTGCGCGGCTGTCGTGTTCCAGGCGGGCGTGGGGAACGCGGGCGCCGGGTGCGGTGGTCGGCACGTACTGGAGCACGGGATCCGGCGGTTCCGGAACGGACGGCAGGTCGTCGGCGACCAGCGCGCCGGTGGTGTACTTGACGCCGTGCGCAGCGGCGTACGGATCCTGGACCACCAGGGCCGGCGTTACGAGGTCGCCGCGCACGGCAGCTCGGCGCCGCCCGGAGGGATCGCGTGAAACCGGGCCCGGGGGACGTGTTCCCCGGGCCCGTCCGTCCACAGCGGACACTCAGGCCGCCGCCGAAGTGAGGCGCGCCGAGCGGGCCACCGAGAGGCGGTCCGCGCCCCACACCAGCAGGGCCACCAGACTGAACCCGGCGCCCAGGACGCAGACCGCCGTCCAGCCCCACGCGCTGTACGCCGTGGTCGCCGCGACGGCGCCGCCGCCGAAGCCCACGGAGTAGTACGCCATGTTGCTGCCGATCAGGCGGCTGCTCGCGTTCGGGTCGAGGCCCACGATGAGGTGCTGGTTGGTCACGTGGATGGCCTGGCCGGCGAAGTCGATCACGATGATGCCGACGATGAGCGGGATCAGCGACTTCGGCAGCCACGCGATCGGCAGCCAGGCCACGGTGAACAACACGAGCGTGATGCCGGTGACCCACTGCGCCCGGCCGCGGTCGGCCAGTGACCCGGCCCGCGCGGCACCGAACGCGCCCGCCGCGCCGACGAGGCCGAACAGCCCGACCGCCGACGTCGACAAGTTCCACGGCTCGGCGGACAGCGGCAGCGCCATCGAACCCCACAGCGCACCGAACCCGGCGAACATGAACATCGTGATCAGGCTCCGCACGCGGAACACACGTTCGCGCGCGGTCAGCGTGACGATCGACGTGATCAGCTTGCGGTAGGAGACAGACGGCCGGTTCGGCAGCTCCGGCGGCAGCCGCAGGCCGAGGAGGATCGCGACGCCGAGCATGAGCACGGCGGAGACGACGAACACCGAGCGCCAGCCGAACGCGTCGGAGAGCAGGCCGGCCACGGTCCGCGCGAGCAGGATGCCGATCACGACGCCGCTGGTCACGATGCCGAGCACACGGCCGCGGGATTCGGGGCTGGCCAGCACGGCGGAGTAGGCGATGATCACCTGCTGCACCACCGTCGCGAGCCCGACTACGCCGCTGGCGATGAAGAACATCACCGGTCCGGGAGACACGGCCACGGCGAGCAGCGCCAGCGCGGCGATCACCGAGCCGATCGGGATGAGCACGCGGCGATTGAGCAGGTCACCCAGCGGCACCAGCAGGATCAGGCCGGCGAAGTAGCCGACCTGGGTCACGGTCGTCACGAAGCCGAGCCCGGCGGCGCCGACACCGAGGTCGTGGCCGATCTCCTCCAGCAGCGGCTGGGCGTAGTAGATGTTGGCCACCGCGATGCCGCAGACAACGGCCAGCAGGACGGCGAACCCCGTGCTGATGCCGGGGCGTGGAGGTCCGGGAGTTTTCCGGACGTCGAGGGAGGTCATGGCGTTCCTAACAGGTGTCGGGCCACAGTGGTGAGTAGCAACCGGATTGGTGGCCCGCGCGCTGGGCTCAAAACCCACGCTAGGTTGCGATTGGGTCAGGTGTATGGTCCATTTCCATGGTGGGAACACGGGCCACTTCACCCGAGGGCAGACGCTCCGCCGAGGGCCTCGGCGCCGATCTGCACCTCGACCACCTGGACCTTCGCGGCCGCCACGGCCTGCGGACGTCGCTGATGGACGCGTTGCGCGAAGCCGTGCGCACGGGCCGGTTGCTGCCCGGCGCACAGCTGCCGTCGTCACGCACACTGGCCGCCGATTTGTCGATCGCGCGCAACACCGTGGCCGACGCGTACGCCGAGCTCGTGGCCGAAGGCTGGCTCACCGCGCAGCAGGGTTCGGGCACGCGCGTCGCCCGCCGCGCGGAGCCCCGCCGCGCGCCGACGCCCGGCTCCGACCGCGTCGCGCTTCGTCGGCCGACGCCGATCCGCACGCCGGACACGCGGTTCAGCCTGCTGCCCGGCAACCCGGACCTGGCGAGTTTCCCGCGCGCGCAGTGGCTCGCGGCGTCCCGGCGCGCCATCATGGCCGCGCCCCACGAAGCTCTCGGCTACGGCGACCCGCGCGGCCGCGTCGAACTCCGTAGGGCGCTCGCCGACTACCTGGCACGCGCCCGCGGCGTTTACGCGTCGCCCGAGCGCATCGTGATCTGCGCGGGGTTCGTGCACGGGCTGCGGTTGATCGGCAGCGTGCTGCGGGCGCGGGGAGTCCGGACGGTCGCCGTCGAGACCTACGGCGTGCCGCAGTACTACGACCTGCTCACCGAAACCGGCCTGGAGACACCGGCTCTACCGCTTGACGAGGACGGCACGTGCACCGAGGGACTGCGTTCGCTCGACGCCGGCGCGGTCCTGCTCACGCCCGCGCACCAGTACCCGACCGGCGGCGCGTTGCGCCCGGACCGGCGCGCGGCCGCGGTCGACTGGGCTCGGTCGACGGGCGGTCTGGTGCTCGAAGACGACTACGACGGGGAGTTCCGGTACGACCGCCAGCCCGTCGGCGCGTTGCAGGGCCTCGACCCTGAGCGCGTCTGCTACTTCGGGACGGCGAGCAAGTCGCTGGCGCCAGGGCTGCGGCTCGGGTGGCTGGTGCTGCCGCGTTCGGTGACGCACGAGGTGATCGCCGCGAAGGGCCACGTCGACTGGGCGCCGGGTTCGTTCGACCAGCTGACGCTCGCCGAGTTCCTCACGTCCGGCGACTACGACCGGCACGTCCGCGCGATGCGGCTGCGCTACCGGCGGCGCCGGGACCAGCTGGTGGCGGCCGTCGCGGAGCACGCGCCGGGGATCCGCGTCTCGGGGATCGCGGCCGGGTTGCACGCGGTGCTCGACCTCCCGCCGGGCACCGAGCGGTCGGTGATCGCCGCCGGTGCGCGGGTGGGTCTGGCGCTCGACGGGCTGGGGGATTTCGCGCACCCGTCTTTGCCGGAGGACAGCGGGCGCGACGGGCTGGTCGTCGGGTACGCGACTCCGTCGGACAGCGCGTGGTCGGGGGCGTTGGCGGCGTTGTGCTCGGTGCTGCCGCGGTCATAGCGTCGCGAGCACCTGCGCGAGGCCGTCTTCGACTACGGTCCCGGTGAGCTCGCCCGCGGCGGCGATCAGCTCGGCGGGGGACTGTCCCATCGCGACACCTCGACCGCGTTCGGCGGCCCAGGCAAGGAGCTCGATGTCGTTGTGACCGTCGCCCACGGCGAGCACGCGGTGCCGGGGGATCGCGAGCTCGACGCGGACGCGTTCGGCCGCCGCGGCCTTGTTCACACCTTCGGCGGCGAGGTCGAGCCACGGGGTGCAGGCGAGGGCGAAGCTCACGTTCCGCAGGTGCATTTTTGCTACCAGAGCGAGGAAATCGTCCATGTTGTGGCCCGGTGCGAACGCGACGACCCGGGTGGTTTTAGTGGTCAGCAGCGCCTCGAACGGCACCGCGGCCTGCGCGTCGTCGAGGCCGGTCGTGCCGTCGGGGAACGGTTCGGTGCAGCGGTAGCGGCCCAGCTGGTCCTCGACGGCGAAGCGGGCGTTCGGCAGGTGCGTGCGGATGGCACACAGGACTTCGGCCGGGTCGAACGACTCCACATGGTGGCGCTGGAAGCCGGATCCGGATTGGCGCAGGGTGACGGCGCCGTTGGAACAAACCAGGAACCGAGGCGTGATGTCCAGGCGGTCGAGCACGGGGATGGTGCTCACGGCGGAGCGGCCGGTGGTGAGCACGACGTGGTGCCCGGCCGCGTCGAGCCGGCGGACCTCGGTGACCACGGCATCGCTGAGGGAGCCGTCCTCGCGGATCAGGGTGCCGTCGATGTCCAGCGCGACGAGCCACGGTCCGGTGTCCTTCCAGGACGGTGAGGTCATGACGGGGATCCTCCAGGGGAGTCGGTTCTTCCCACTGTAGGGACGTTCGCGGGGCTGTCCACTGTGCACTGCGCCATACCGGATTGGCCCACGATCGACGGCCGGAATTGGACCACGTGCGCGCGGGTAGCGGCGCTTAGCGTGATCTCATGACGACTGAACGCCTGCCCGAGCACACCCCGCGCCTGGATTGGATGAAGCTCGCCCCCGACGTGTTCAAGGCGATGCTGCGCCTGGACACCGCGGCGAAGAAGCATCTCGACGAGGACCTGGTGAACCTGGTCAAGATCCGCGCGTCGCAGCTGAACCACTGCGCGTTCTGCCTCGACATGCACAGCAAGGACGCGCTGATGGCCGGCGAGTCGGCCGAACGCATCCTGCAGCTGGACGCGTGGGCCGAGTCGAAGCACTTCTACACCGCGCGCGAGATCGCGGCGATCGAGCTGACCGAGGCCGTCACCGTGCTCACCGAAGGCTTCGTGCCCGACGAGGTCTACGCGAAGGCGGCGCAACAGTTCGACGAGACCGAGCTCGCCCACCTCATCGCGGCGATCACCACGATCAACGCGTTCAACCGCTTCGGCGTGTCGACTCGGATGGTGCCGGGCCACTACACGCCCACCGCGTCCTGACGCACCCGCTCGCTTCCGCCTTCCCTGCGGAGGCGAGCTCTTCCACCGTCCACACTGGACTCTTCCCGCGAAGGACCCCATGACCACCATCACCACCCCGTTCGGCGCGCGAGCCACGGCCGCCGAGGTCCTCGCCGGAGTGGACCTCACCGGCCGCCGCGTGATCGTCACCGGCGGCGCTTCAGGGCTCGGCGCCGAGACCGTCCGCGCGCTCGCCACGGCGGGCGCGCACGTCACCATCGCCACCCGCACACCGGCTCACGCCAAGCAGCTCGTCGAACAGTTTCCGCAGGTCGACGTCGTGGCGCTCGACCTCGCCGACCTCGGTTCGGTGCGCGCGTTCTGCGCGCAGTGGGAAGGGCCGGTCGACGCGCTGGTCGCCAACGCCGGCGTGATGGCGCTGCCCGAGCGCGAGGTCACCGCCGAGGGCTGGGAAATGCACCTGGGCATCAACTTCCTGGGCCACTTCGCGCTCGTCACCGGTCTGCGCGACGCCCTGCGCTCCGGCAGTGGAGCGCGTGTCGTCGTCCTCAGTTCCGGCGCGCACCTGCTGACGGACTTCTCCTTCCCCGACCCGCACTTCGAACAGCGGCCCTACGACCCGCTCGTCGCCTACGGGCAGTCGAAGACCGCGAGTGTGCTGCTTGCCGTCGGCATCAGTCGCCGCTTGGCCGGCGAAGGCGTCCACGCCAACGCGTGCGCCCCGGGTGTCATCCGCACGAACCTCCTGCGCCACCTCACTCCCGACGGCCTGCGCCTGCTCGGCGCCCTCGACGCCGACGGCAACGCCACCACCCCGGCCTACTTCAAGACTCCCGAACAGGGCGCCGCCACGCCGACGCTGCTCGCCGCGTCGCCGCTGCTCGACGGCGTGACCGGCCGCTACTTCGAGGACAACCAGGAATCGCCGGCCATCGACGGCGGCGCGCACCTCGCCGCCGCCGGCGTGGACGCGATGGCGGGCGTCGCGCGCTGGGCCCTGGACCCGGTCGCGGCGGACCGCCTGTGGGACTACGCCTCGGAGGCTGTGCGCTAGCGGGTCACGGGAGCAACGGCAGCTTCCCGACGATCTTGCCCACCCGGTTGCGCGGCCCGACGATGCTCACCGCGTAGTAGTCGAGCGTCTCGCCGGCGGTCTCCTTCACGCCGGCGAGGTAGTCGGCGTACACCAGCGTGTGCTGCGCCACCACCGGCATGTCCGCCACGAAGCACCCGGGCGACGCCGCGGCCTTGGCGCGGATGGTGCGCAGCGTCGGACCGTCGGCGGCCAGCACCGAACACCCCGTCCACGGCAACCCGGGATGCGCCTGCCCGTCGGCATCCACGGCGTCGTCGCCGAGCAGCCCCGTGATGTTCGGCGCCGTCGCCGCGGCCGCGCAGACGGCCGCGTTCACCGCGCGCCCCGGCGGCAGACTGCTGTCGACGACCACCACCCACTTCAAGCGAGCCGTCCGCGTCGACACGGTCGGGTCGACCTCTTCCGGGGCGAACCCGATCGGCGCACTTTCCTCGGTCAACACCACGCCTCCCTGACTGTCCGTACCGCTCTTCACCCGTGAAGCTAGACGAACAACCAGTGGACTCGCCTACGATCCGTACAAGTATCGGATTTGGCTCCGTGGAGGCGGACGTGGACGAACTTGATAAGGCCATCCTGCGAGAACTGCAGTCGGACGTCCGGAAGACCAACCGCGACGTCGCCGCCGCCGTCGGCGTTTCACCCACCACGGCCCTCGACCGCACCCGCGCGCTGCGCCAGCGCGGCATCATCCAGGGCGCGACCCTCGACGTGAACCTGCCCGCCATCGGCCGCTCGGTCCAGGCCCTCGTCGCGGTCCGCGTGCGCCCGCCGTCGCGCCGCGTCATCGAAGGCTTCCGCAACTGGGTCACCACGCTGCCCGACATCCTCGGCCTCTACGTCACGACCGGCACCGAGGACTTCATCCTCCACGTCGCGGTCCCCGACAACGCCAGCCTCTACGCCTTCGTGATCGACAAGCTCACCGCGCGCCCCGAAGTGGCCGACGTCCGCACGTCGATCGTCTACGAACACCTCCGCAACACCCGCATCACGCCGGTCGAGCGCTGAAAACGGTTCGCTCGTCGGTGATTCGGGGCTAAGGAACTTCCTTCGTGGCCCGCGCCCGGAAGTCACGCACTTTGGCGCGGTTCCCGCACGTCGCCATGGAGCACCAGCGGCGGCGGTGCGCTTTGGTGCGGTCGTAGAACCACAGCGGGCACTCCGGTCCCTCGCAGTTGCGGACCAGCGACCGGTCGCCGTGGGCGAACAAGTCGGCCGCCGCTTGCGCGACGGGTGCGAGAAGGGACCGGGACGTGGTCCACGTCCACCGGTCCTCCAGATCGACGACGGCGCCGGAACGGTGGATCTGCAGGCTGCGGCCGCTTTCGGCGAAGATGGCGTTCCACGCGGCCAGGAAAGCCTCGTCCGGTGCCGTGGGATCGCCGCCCGCCCACGCCTGGACCACCGGGCGCAGGCGTTCGCGCAACTCGACGGCTTCGAGCGCCGCCGCGTCCAACTCGGCTGCGCTGAACCGGTTGAGCACCGCGGCGCGATCGTCGATCAGTCCCGTGAGCTCGAGCCACCGCAGATAACCCGCGCCGTCGGGGATCAGTTCGGCGCCTTCGGCGGTGGCCGCGGTGTTGAGGAACGCGAGGGCCGGATGGTCGCTCAGCCCGAGCGGGGGCAATTCCGGTTCCATCGGCCCTCCTTTCCTGTCCGTCCGTTCCGCGTTCGTTGACAGAGGACGCCAACCCCGGCACGGTCGTGAAGACGCTGGACCTCTGGGACGGCTCGCCGCCGCAGTTCGGACCGGCCGGCGCGAGCGCCAAGCTCGCCGTGTTCGCCGGCGGTGCACCGGAAGGCGAGCAAGCCGAGGTGTGGGCGCAGGCCCAGACGCTCACCCAGCCCGGCATGGTCTTCGGCCTCGACCCGGCCGCCGGCTACTCGGGTCTGGTCCACGGCAAGAAGGCCGCCACGATCTATACCAGCGACGTCTACTCCGAAGGCGTCCCCATCCAGTTCGGCGCCGACTTCCACTCCACGTACGTGAAGGACTGGCTGCGCTTCGTCGGCGTCACCGAGGTCACCGAGGTCCGCTTCCAGCCGACCATCCTCACTGCCACCCCGGACCAGGACCGCGCCGCGGCCCTGACCGCAGCCCGTGACGCGGGCAAGGCGTTCTAGTTCGTTCCGGTAATCGGAACTCGGCGGTCCGTCGCCTCGCGGTGGCGGGCCGCCGAGGCGCGTCGAGCATCATATCAATCCTTGACTTGATGCGACCGCAACCTTAACGTTTCCTTTCGCCGCCGGGTTTCCACAACATTAATTCACATATCTGAATAAATGGCACAGAGGTCCCCACCGTGCGAAAGGAAACTGCGATGCGCATGCGCGCCGCGCTCGTCGTGCTGGCGATTCCCGCTTTCGTGGCTGCAACCGCGTTGCCCGCGGAGGCAGCGCCGGCCACCGGCCAGTCCGTGCTGGGCAGCCCGTCCGTGGCTCCTGGCGGCAACTTCGACCTGTCGACCTGGCAGCTCCAGGAGCCGGTCGGCTCACCGGGCTCGCCGACCACCATCTCGTCGTCTCGGCTGCAAGGGCCGAACGGGTTCCAGGACAGCTATTTCTACACCGATACGCGTGACGGCGGGATGGTGTTCTGGGCGCCGGAAAAGGGCGTCACCACGCCCAATTCGAACTACGCGCGATCCGAGCTGCGGGAGATGAACCGCGACGGATCGGCCGCGAACTGGTCGCTGAGTGGTTCGCACAAGCTCAGCGCCACCCTGCGCGTGGTGTCGGTGACGTCGAACGTGTGCGTCGGCCAGGTTCACCTGGGTACCGGCGGCTCGTCGACGAAACCGTTGCTGGAGCTGTACTACCGCTCCAGTGGTGACATCGTGCTGGGCACGGAGAACTCGCCCGACGGCGGCCAGACCCTGCACACCGTCGGCCACGTCGCGGTGGGCAAGACCTGGACCTACACGATCGGGATCTCCGGCGGCAACACCATCGACCTCACCGTGAACGGCAGCACGACGCACTACAGCATTCCGTCGTCGTTCAAGGCGTACAAGCAGTACTTCAAGGCCGGTTCGTACAACCAGTCCTCGTCGAGCAGCACGACGAAGGGCGCACGGGTCTCCTTCTACGGGCTGACGATCTCGCACAGCTGACCGCCTGGGAAATCGGCGCCGCCGGGGCGAACTCGCCCGGCGGCGCCTTTTTTCGTTGCCCGGCTCGGCCCCGGGCACCGCGTCGGCCGGAGCGGCCGGCGCCAGGTCCGCGCCGCCGACCGGGTGAGCGTGGGCTCAGCTCGCCGGCGTGCTCAGGTCAAGTTATTCGCGATTCACTAAATTCCGCGGGGGATGAACGAGCCTGAGTCATCCCGGAGGGTTGGGTCTTCCTGGTCAGGTGACGTCGACGTCCTCGCTTGCCAAAGCGGCCGTAGTGAACCACTATGCACTAGGGTGCTGGACGGACGAAGGAGTCGGTGTGGACTTTCAGGAGGCCTCGGAACACAGGGATCTCCGGGACACGGTGCGGGCGATCGCCGCGAAGTTCGGGCCGGAGTACTACGTCCCGCGCGCCGAGGCCGGCGAGCCCACCGCCGAGCTGTGGGCCGAGTTGGGCCGCAACGGCTACCTGGGGATCAACCTGCCGGAGGAGTACGGCGGCGGTGGCGCCGGCCTGGCCGAGCTCGCGATGGTGTGCGAGGAGACCGCGGCGGCAGGCTGCCCATTGCTGCTGCTCATGGTCTCCGCCGCCATCTCGGGCGAGATGATCTCCGACTACGGCACCGCCGAGCAGAAACAGCACTGGCTGCCGCGCATGGCTTCTGGCGAGGCGAAGGTCGTCTTCGGCATCACCGAACCCGACGCCGGGTCCAACACCCACCGGCTCTCGACCGTCGCGGTGCGGGACGGCGATGACTTCGTCCTCAACGGCACCAAGCACTACATCTCCGGCGTCGACGAGGCCGAGGCCGTCCTGCTCGTCACGCGAACCGGCCGTGACGAGAGCACCGGGCGCGCGCGGTTGTCGCTGTTCCTCGTGCCCACCGACACCCCTGGCTTCGTTGCGACACGGCTCCCAGTGTCGGCGAAGCTGCCGGAGAAGCAGTTCGTGCTCCACTTCGACGACTTGCGCCTGCCCGCGAGCGCGCTCGTCGGCGAGGAGGGCAACGGCTTCCACCAGGTCTTCCACGGGCTGAACCCGGAGCGCATCACCGGCGCGGCCGTGTGCGTCGGTATCGCCCGCCACGTGCTGGGCCAGGCCGCGGACTACGCGTCGACCCGTGCGGTGTGGGACGCGCCGATCGGGCAGCACCAGGGCATCGCGCACCCGCTCGCGAAGGCCAAGATCGAGACCGATCTGGCCGCGCTGATGACTGCGAAGGCGGCCTGGCAGCACGACCACGGCGAACCGGCGGGCGAAGCCGCGAACATGGCCAAGTACGCCGCGGCCGAGGCGGCCGCCGCCGCCGTGGACGCGGCGATCCAGACGCACGGCGGCAACGGGTTCGCCACGGAATACGGCCTGCTGCCGTACTGGGGCATCGCGCGCCTGCTGCAGGTCGCGCCGGTGAGCCGGGAGATGGTCCTGAACTACGTCTCCCAGCACAGCCTCGGGCTGCCCCGTTCGTACTGAGCCCGAGACAAGCGAGCCGAGAGAAACGGACCACCGCGAGATGACCACCGTGTTGCGGTCCGCGCTGAACACCGCGGACGAGACCTTCCAGACCAACCTGAAGCACCAGAAACAGGTGCTGGCCGAGCTCGACGAGCAGATCCAGGCGGCCATCGCCGGCGGCGGGCCCCGCTACCAGCAGCGCCACCGCAACCGCGGCCGAATGCTCGTCCGCGAACGCATCGAGCTGCTGCTCGACCGCGACGCGTCGTTCCTCGAACTGTCGTCACTGGCGGCCTGGGGCACGCAGTTCCCGGTCGGGGCCTCGGTGGTGACCGGGATCGGCGTCGTCTCCGGCGTCGAGTGCGTGCTGATCGCGCACGACCCGACCGTGCGCGGCGGGGCGATGAACCCGTACTCGCTGAAGAAGACGTTGCGAGCGCTGGAGATCGCCCGGATCAACCGCCTGCCGGTGATCAACCTGGTCGAGTCGGGCGGTGCCGACCTGCCCACGCAGTCGGAGCTGTTCGTGCACGCGGGCAAGATCTTCCACGATCTCACCGAGCTGTCGTCGCTGGCGATCCCCACGGTCGCGCTGGTGTTCGGCAACTCGACCGCGGGCGGCGCCTACGTGCCCGGCATGTGCGACTACGCGGTGATGGTCGACGGCCAGGCCAAGGTCTTCCTCGGCGGCCCGCCACTGGTGAAGATGGCCACCGGCGAGGACGCCGACGACGAGGAGCTCGGCGGCGCGGCCATGCACGCCAAGGTTTCCGGGCTGTGCGACTACTTCGCGGCCGACGAGCGCGACTGCATCCGGATCGGGCGCCAGATCGTCGCCGAGTTCACGTGGCGCAAGCTCGGCCCCGGCCCGACGCTGCCCGCCGACGAGCCGCTGTACGACCCGGAGGAGCTGCTCGGTCTCGCGCCTTCGGACATCAAGGTGCCCTTCGACCCGCGTGAGGTCATCGCGCGGGTGGTCGACGGATCACGCTTCGGCGAGTACAAACCCTTGTGGGGCACCAGCCTCGTCACCGGCTGGGCCTCGGTGCACGGCTATCCGGTGGGCATCCTGGCCAACGCGCGAGGGGTGTTGTTCAGCGAGGAAGCCAAGAAGGCCAGCGAGTTCATCCAGCTCGCGAACCAGACCGACACGCCCCTGCTGTTCCTGCAGAACACCACGGGTTACATGGTGGGCAAGAACTACGAGCAGGGCGGGATCATCAAGGACGGCTCCAAGATGATCAACTCGGTTGCCAATAGCAAGGTTCCGCACATCACGGTGAACCTCGCCGCGTCGTTCGGCGCGGGCAACTACGGCATGTCCGGCCGCGCGTACGACCCGCGGCTGATGTTCGCGTGGGCCGGGTCCAAGCTGGCGGTGATGGGTGCCGCGCAGCTGGCCGGCGTCATGTCCATCGTGGCGAAGCAGTCGGCGGCGGCGAACGGGCGGGAGTTCGACCTCGAAGCAGACGAGCGCAACCGCGCGGCGATCGAGGCGCAGATCGAGAAGGAATCACACGCGTTCTTCGTCACCGCGCGGCTCTACGACGACGGCCTCATCGACCCCCGCGACACCCGCACCGTGCTCGGCATCGCGCTGTCCGCCGCGCACTCCAACACCGTCGCCGGCCAGCGTGGCTACGGCGTCTTCCGGATGTGAGGACCACCTTGATGACCAGCCGGACCACGCCGGGCACCCACCCGATCCGGAAGCTGCTCGTGGCCAACCGCGGCGAGATCGCGGAACGGGTCATCCGCTCCGCGCGAGCCCTGGACATCGCCACCGTCGCGGTGCACTCCGATCCGGACGCCGACGCGTTGTTCGTCGAGGCCGCCGACGAAGCCGTGCTCCTGCCCGGCTCGTCGTCGGCCGAGACCTATCTGCGAGGCGAGCTCATCGTCGAAGCCGCGCTGGCCACGGGCGCGGACGCGATCCACCCCGGCTACGGGTTCCTGTCCGAGAACGCCGGCTTCGCGCGCCGCTGCGCCGAAGCCGGGCTGGTTTTCGTCGGGCCGCCGGTCGCGGCGATCGAGGCCATGGGGTCGAAGATCGCGGCCAAGGAGCTGATGGCGAAGGCCGGCGTTCCCGTTCTGCCCGGTGCCACCATCGACGACACCACCGACACGGATGCCGCGACCGTCACCGGGATGGCCGAGGACATCGGCTTCCCGCTGCTGGTCAAGGCGGCCTTCGGCGGTGGCGGGCGCGGGATGCGGATCGTGCGCGAGGCAGCGGACGTCGTCGAAGCCGTGACGAGCGCGCGGCGGGAAGCGGCGTCGGCGTTCGGCAACGGAACCGTGTTCCTGGAACGGTTCGTGGAGAACCCGCGCCACGTCGAGGTCCAGATCTTCGGGGACGCGCACGGCACCGTCGTGCACCTCTTCGAACGTGAGTGCTCGATCCAGCGCAGGTACCAGAAGATCATCGAGGAAGCGCCGTCGCCGGCCGTGGACGAGGCGCTGCGCAAGCAGCTCGGCGACGCGGCGGTCGCGGCGGGTGCCGCGATCGGGTACACCGGCGCGGGCACCGTGGAGTTCGTGATGGCGCCCAACGGGGAGTTCTTTTTCCTCGAGGTGAACACGCGCCTGCAGGTGGAGCACCCGGTCACCGAGGAGATCACCGGGCTGGACCTCGTCGCTCTGCAGCTGAGCGTCGCCGAAGGCGCTCCGCTGCCGGTCGAAGTCACCGAAGCCGCGATCAGCGGGCACGCGGTCGAAGCGCGCCTCTACGCCGAGGATCCCGCGGCCGATTACCTGCCGGGCAGCGGAACCCTCCACCGCTTCCGGATCCCGGCCCTGCCGGGGGTGCGCGTCGACACCGGGGTGCGCGACGGCTCAGTGGTCGGCACGCACTACGACCCCATGCTCGCCAAAGTCATCGCGCACGGCCGCACGCGCGCCGAAGCCGTGCGGAAACTCGCCAGAGCCCTTGCCGAAGCGCAAATCCACGGTCTGGTCACCAACCGCGACCTGCTCGTGGCGATCCTGCGTGAACCCGGCTTCGCCGCCGGCGCGACCGACACCGGTTACCTCACGCGCCACGATCCCGCCGCGTTGATCGGCGTGCCCGGCAAGGAGGCGGTGACCGTGCACGCGCTGGCGGCCGCCGTCGCGAGTCAGGCCGACCGGCGGGCCCGGGCCGAGGTGCAGCGGGTCGTGCCGACGGGGTGGCGCAACGTCGCGAGCGCCCCGCAGCGCGCCGAGTACCGCCTCGGGGACACCGACGTGGACGTCGCCTACCGCTTCACCCGCCAGGGACTCGACGCGCGGGTGGACGGTTCCCCTGTGGACGGCCTCGCGGTCCTCGACGCGCGTCCGGACCGAGTGGACCTGCGCGTGAACGGAATCCGGCGCACGGTCCACGTGCACCAGGTACGCGACATCGTCTACTGCGACAGCGTGCTGGGCGGCACCACCTTCACCGAACGACCCCGGCTGCCCGAGCCCGGCACGGACGCCGCGCCCGGTTCGTTGCTGGCGCCGATGCCGGGCACGGTCGTCCGGGTCGTCGCGGAACAAGGACAGCACGTCGAGGCCGGCGCGGTGATCGTGGTGTTCGAGGCGATGAAGATGGAGCACTCCGTGCGCGCGCCGGTCGCCGGGCTCGTGGCCGAGCTGTCCGTCGAGCTGGGACAGACCGTCGAATCGGGCGAGATCGTCGCCGTCATCACCGAAGAGGAGGCCGGATGACCCCCGTGCGCTACGAGGTGACCAATGGCGTCGCCTGGCTCACCATCGACCGCCCCGAGGCGCGCAACGCGTTGAGTGAGGCGGTCCGAAAAGGACTGTTCGACGGCGTGCACCGCTTCAACGCCGATGACGACGCGAAAGTCCTCGTCCTGACCGGCGCCGGCGACAAGGCGTTCTGCGCCGGCGGCGACCTCAAGGAGATGAACGAGACCGCGCTGAGGGTGCCGCCCCCGGACTTCCTTCCCCAGTTCGGGCGCAACGTCGACGTGCCGAAGCCGACGATCGCCGCGGTCAACGGGATCGCCTACGGCGGCGGGTTCCTGCTCGCCCAGCAGTGTGATCTCGTGGTGGCCGCCGAGCACGCGCGCTTCGCCGTGTCGGAGGTCAAGGTGGGCCGCGGTTCGCCGTGGGCGGCGCCGTTGTCCTGGCTCGTGCCGCCGCGGGTCGCGCTGGAGATCCTGCTGACCGGCGACCCGGTCAGCGCCGCGCGGGCGCAGCAGCACGGGCTGGTCAACGACGTCGTCCCGGCGGCCGGCCTGCGCGAACGCACGCAGCAGCTGGCCGAGCGCATCGCGGCCAACGCGCCGCTGTCCGTGCTTGCCGCCAAGCGCACCGCCTACCTGTCGGCCGGCCACAGCCGGGCTGAGGCCTACGACCTGGCCGAGGAGATCTGGGAACCCGTGTACCTGTCGGAGGACGCGCAGGAAGGCCCGTTGGCCTTCAAGGAAAAGCGCACGCCGGTCTGGCAGGGCCGCTGACGTGGCCGTTTCGATGCGGCAGGTGCTCGACGACCTCGTCGCCGAGACCCGGGTGCTGCAGGACCTCGTGGCGGACCTCGACGACGCGGCGATCTCCCGGCCGACCCCGGCGGTGGGCTGGACCGTCCGCGACCAGCTCACGCACCTCGCGTACTTCGACGAGACGGCGACGCAAGCCGCGGTCGACCCGGCCGCGTTCCGGCTCGCCGCCGACGCCCTCGTGGCCGGTGGCATGGATTTCCCCGACCGGGTCGCGGCCGAACACGCGACGCTGCCCGCGGAAGCGGTCCGCACCTGGTTCGACCGGACGCGCCGCGAGTTCGTCACCGCCTTTTGCGACCTCGACCCGAAAGCGCGGCTCCCGTGGTACGGCCCGGACATGAGTGCCCTGTCCTCGGTCACCGCGCGGCTGATGGAGACCTGGGCGCACGGACAGGACGTCGCCGACGCGCTGGGCCGTGACCGCGAGCCGACCGACCGGCTGCGCCACATCGCGCACCTCGGCGTGCAGACCATCGCGTTTTCCTTCGCCCTGAACGGAAAACCCGCGCCGGCCGAGCCGATCCGGGTCGAGCTCACGGCCCCGTCCGGTGCCGTGTGGACGTGGGGTCCGGCCGAGGCCGCGGACCGTGTCACCGGGACTGCGCTCGACTTCTGCCTCGTCGTGACGCAGCGCCGCCACCGCGACGACACCGCTCTCGAGGTGGCGGGCCCGGTCGCGACCGAGTGGCTGTCGGTCGCCCAGACCTTCGCCGGCAGCCCCGGAACCGGGCGAACGCCCCTGAGTCATGCGGGAGGACCATCGTGACCACGACCGGCGGCCGAGCCGTGCGCATCGGCAACTGCTCGGGCTTCTACGGCGACCGGCTGCAGGCCGCCCGCGAGATGGTCGAGGGCGGCCCGATCGACGTGCTCACCGGCGACTACCTCGCCGAGCTGACCATGCTGATCCTCTGGAAGGCCAAGCAGAAGGACCCGGCGACGGGGTACGCGAAGACGTTCCTCACGCAGGTCGAGCACGTGCTGGGCACCTGCCTCGACCGCGGCGTCCGCATCGTCTCGAACGCCGGCGGGCTCAACCCCGCCGGGCTCGCCGCCGAACTCAGCGTGCTGGCCGAACGGCTCGGTCTGCACCCGCGCATCGCGTACGTCGACGGAGACGACCTCGTGCCCCGGCTCGACGAGCTGCAGGCGGCCGGCCACGCCTTCGCGCACCTTGACACCGGCCGCAAGCTCGCCGACGCCGGTGTGCGCCCGGTCTCGGCCAACGCCTACCTCGGCGCGTGGGGGATCACCGAAGCACTGCGCGCGGACGCGGACCTGGTCGTGACCGGGCGGGTCACCGACGCGTCGGTGGTGGTCGGCCCGGCGGCGTGGTGGCACGGCTGGACCCGCGACGACGCGGACATCCACGACAAGATCGCCGGCGCGATGGCCGCCGGCCACGTGATCGAATGCGGACCCCAGGCCACGGGCGGGAATTACGCGTTCTTCGAGGAGGTCACCGACCGCCGGTACCCGGGTTTCCCGATCGCGGAGGTCGACACCGACGGCGCCAGCGTGATCACCAAGCACGCCGATACCGGCGGGCTCGTGTCCGTGGGCACCGTGACCGCGCAGCTGCTGTACGAGATCGCCGAGCCGGCGTACCTCGGGCCGGACGCCGTGGCCCACTTCGACACCCTCGAGCTCGTGCCCGAGGGCGAGCACCGCGTGCGCATCCAGGGCGTGCGGGGCAGTGCGCCGACCGACCGGCTCAAGGTGGCGCTCAACTACGAGGGCGGGTACCGCAACACGATGACGCTCGTGCTGACCGGCACCCGCATCGAGGAGAAAGCGGCGTGGGCCGAGCAGCAGCTGGTCGAGCTGCTGGGCGGACGGGAGCGGTTCGCGGAGTTCGACGTGCGGCTGCTGCGGTTCGACCACCCCGACGCGCCGACCAACGCCGAGGCCACCGCGCACCTGCGCGTGACGGTGAAGGACCCCGACCGGCGCAAGGTCGGCCGCGCGTTCTCCAACACCACCATGGAGCTCGCGCTCGGCGGCTACCCGGGTTTCCACACCACGACGCCGCCGTCCGCGGAAAGCGCGTACGGCGTCTACTGGCCGACGCTGATCCCCGCGTCCGAAGTGGAGCACCGCGTCACGCTGCCCGACGGGACCGTGCGGACCATCCCGCACAGCCCGGTGACGGCGGTCGCTCCTGAGGTCTCGGAACCGGCGGTGGCCGAGGTGCCCGCCGGGCCGACCCGGCGGCTGCCGCTCGGGACGATCGTGGGAGCCCGATCCGGGGACAAGGGGGGCAACGCCAACATCGGGGTGTGGGTCCGCACCGACGAGGAGTACGCGTGGCTGCGTGGTTTTCTGACCGTCGAGCGCGTGCGCGAACTGCTCCCGGAGGCCGCGGAGCTGGACATTCGGCGTTACGAGCTCGCCAACCTGCGCGCGGTGAACCTTGTGGTCGTCGGCATCCTCGGTGCGGGCGTCGCCTCCGCGACGCGGCCCGACCCGCAGGCGAAGGGGCTGGGCGAGTACCTTCGCAGCCGGCTCGCGGACGTCCCGGAACACCTCCTGCGGGGCTGAGTCCACAGTGGACGATGTGCGTACGCCGAGACGCGACCCGGACCGCAAGGAGCGGATCCTGGCCGTCTCGGCCGAGCTGATCTCGCGACACGGCTACCACGCGGTGGGCCTGGCCGAGATCGGCGCGGCGGCGGGCATCGTGAGCACCGGGGTCTACCGCCACTTCCCGAGCAAGGCGGCGATCCTGACCGCGCTGCTGTACCGGGTCATGGACCTGCTGGACTCGGCGGCCGCCGAGATCCTGGCGACCGCGCCGGACGCGCGCACCGCGGTGACCGAGCTGGTGCGCCACCACGTCCGCGTGGCCGTGGAGGAGCGGCGGATCCTGCAGGTGTACCACCTGGAGGCGCGCAACCTCCCGGCCGAGGACCTGCGCCGGCTGCAGCGGGCCCAGCGCGAATACCTGGAGGGCTGGGCGGCAGCGGTGCGGCCGCTGCGGCCGGGCCTGGCGGAAGGCGAGGCGAGGGTGCTGGTCCACTCGGCGATCGGCTGCGTGCAGTCGGTGTTGTTCCACCATTCGGGCCTGCCCGCGGACCGGCTGACGGAGCTGCTGCGCGGTGCGGCGCACGCCTGCCTGGGAGTGTCGCCAGTCGAACCGGAGGCGAGCGGGTGAGCCGGGAGCGCGCGGCCGTGCGGAGGTCAGCCCAGCACGGCGCGGGCCACGAGCGCGAGGTCGTCCGGCAGTCCCTGTACCGCCAGCGAATCGACCACAGTGGACTCCCACCGGCACAGGTCCTCGCGGATCTTGCCCACCGGCCCCACGAGGGCGACCTCCTCGACGAGCGCCGTCGGGATCGCGGCCGCGGCGGCCCGCTTCTCGCCGCGGAGGTAGAGGTCCTGCACCCGCGTCGCCACGTCGGCGTAACCCACGCGGGTGAAAACGTCGTGGTGGAAGTTCGCTTCGCGGGCGCCCATGCCGCCGATGTACAGCGCGAGCTCCGGCCGGACGTGGTCGGCCGCGCGCTCGACGTCCTCGTCCACGACGACCGGCACCGTGGCGATCACCTCGAAGCGCGCCGGGCGGCCACCGGGCCGGCGGGAGAAACCGGCGTCGAGCGCGGCCCGGTAGAACGCGTCGGCCTCGGGGGAGAAGAACATCGCGTGCCAGCCGTCGGCGATCTCGGCCGCGAGCGCGACGTTGCGCGGGCCCTCGGCACCCAGCTGGATCGGCAGGTCCGGCCGCAGGTGGTGCAGCGTCGAGCGCAGCGGCTTGCCGAGCCCGGTGCCCGACGGCAGCGGAAGGCGGTGGAACTCCCCGTCGTGGGTGAGCGGGGCTTCGCGGGCCAGGACCTGGCGGATGACCTCGACGTACTCCCGGGTGCGAGCCAGCGGACGGGGGAAGGCGACACCGTGCCAGCCCTCGGACACCTGCGGGCCGGAGGCGCCGAGGCCGAGGACCACGCGTCCGCCGGAGAGGTGGTCCAGCGTCGCAGCCGCCATCGCGGTGGCCGCGGGGGAGCGGGCGGGGATCTGCGCGACGGCCGTGCCAAGGCGCACGCGCGTCGTGCGGGCGGCGCACCAGGCGAGCGGGGTGAACACGTCCGAGCCGTAGGCCTCGGCGAACCAGATCCCGTCGAAGCCGAGGTCCTCGATCTCCCGGACGCGCTCGTCCCACCGTGGTGGCACCCCGCGGAAGAACTGGCCGACGTTGACTCCCACGGGGATCGGCATTCCGGTGCCCTCCTGAACGCGCCTTTGGTGAGTGCATCGTTGTTCACTATCGGGCTCCATGCAAGCTGCACTGATCGGGTAACGATGTGAATGGCTAGTGACTTTGGTCTTGCCAGTGCGCGCGTCAAGTTGGATGCTGTGCGGCGTCTGGCATTCGGCAAGGAGGCTGGTGTGGACCTGTTCGGGAAGATCGACGTCACCACGTTGCGAGGCCGCCGCGCGGTCAACCGCTGGGAACGGACCTCCGTCGGCGACGTGTTCGAACGCCTGACGTGGAGCTACCCCGACAAGGTCGCGGTCACCGGCCGGCCGGGCGCGTACGGCGAGGAGCGGTTCGCCTCGGTCACCTTCCGCCAGGCCGACGAGATCGCCAACCAGCTCGCCCACGCCCTGGCCGCGCGCGGGCTCGAACCGGGCGCCCGGGTCGCGCTCTTCTGCGAGAACTCCGTTGAGGCGTACCTGGCGAAGATCGGCATCGCGAAGGCCGGGATGGTCGCCATGCCGATCAACCCCGCGCTCGCCACCGACGTGCTCGAGTACCTCATCGGCCAGGCCGCACCGGAGGCGGCGATCGTCGACGCCGAACTGTGGCCGCGGGCGCGGACGGCCTTCGAGAGCGCTGGGCTGCCGGTCGCCGCGACGATCACCATCGGCGGCGGCGCGGTGGCGGACAGCCCGACGTTCGGCGCGTTCCTCGCCGATCGGCCGGTGACCGAGCCCGACGTCGAGATCCACGGCGACGACATCTGGCAGCTGCTCTACACCTCCGGCACCACGGCCATGCCGAAAGGCGCGATGATCTCGCACTCGGCCAGCCACCTCGCGGCGCTGAACTTCTCCGTCTCGCTGACGCGCGGGCTCCGCGTGGAGACCGAGGTCAAGGTGCTGACCTACCTGCCGATGATCTACCACGTCGGCGACCAGGTGTTCACCTTCTCGGCGTTCCTCGCCGGGGGTTCGCTGGTCCTCGGACGCCGGCCGGTGCCCGACCAGGTCGCCCTGGCCATCGACGAGGAGCGGCCGACCGCGCTGTGGGCCGGCTCGCCGCAGTTCGTCGCCGCGTTGACCGCGGACGCGGAGAAATCCGGTCGCGATCTCTCCAGCCTCACGGTGCTGGTCTACGGCTGGGGTGCGCTCGAGCCGGCCGTTTACGAGACCCTGCAACGGAAAGCGCCCGGCCTGGTCGTGCTCGGCATCTTCGGGCAGACCGAGGCGATCGCGTGCCACCGGTTCTGGCCGGCGAAGTGGCCGGAGGTCTACGAACGCACGGCTCCCGCGTTGAACTACGTCGGAGTGCCGAGTCCGCTGCTCGCCTCCGACGTCGTCGACGAGACCGGCGCGTCCCTCTTGCACGAGCCGCAGATCCCCGGCGAGGCCGTGTACCGGAGCCCGACCGTCACGTCCGGGTACTACCTCAACGAGGACGCGACCCGCGAGGCCTTCCGCGGCGGCTGGTTCCACTCCGGGGACAGCGCCGTGGTGGACGAGGACGGCCTGCGCGTGATGGTCGACCGGTTCAAGGACATCGTGAAGTCCGGCGGTGAGAACGTGTCCAGCTTGCGGGTGGAGGCGGTGCTGCACCGGCACCCGGCCGTCGAGAAGGCCGCCGTGATCGGCCTGCCGCACGAACACTGGGGCGAAGCCGTGACAGCGGTCGTCGTGCTGCGGCCCGGCGCGGAGGCCGACGAAGCGTCGCTCATCGCGCACTGCCGCGCCGCGCTCGGCGGCTACGAGACCCCGAAGGGAGTCGTCTTCGAGGACGCCCTGCCCGAGACCGTCGGCGGCAAGGTCCTCAAGTACAAGCTTCGGGGCCGCCACGCCGGCCTCTACGGGTCGCGCGGCTGAGGATCCCGCTCGCCCTATCGTGATCTCCGGCGCTTCGCCGTCCTTTGTGGAGGAGCCTGATGACCCTGGTCGACCTGACCTACCAGGACTCGATCGCCCTCGTCCGCCTCAACCGCCCGGACCGCCTCAACGCCCTGTCCGACGAGCTCCTGGCCGACCTCGAGACCACGCTCGACCGCATTGCCGCCTCGGCGTGCCGCGCGATCGTCGTGACGGGTGCCGGGCGCGCGTTCTGCGTCGGCGCGGACCTGCCCGAAGTGCTCGACCGGCTGGACGGCGGCCAGGAGGACCTGCTGGCTTTCGTGCGGCGCGCCGGGAACCTGTTCAGCCGCTGGGAAAACTCACCCTTGCCGGTCATCGCCGCCGTCAACGGTCACGCCGTCGCCGGCGGGTTCGAACTGGTCCTCGCCGCGGACGCCGTCGTCGCGGCCGAGGGCGCCCTTCTCGGCGACGGCCACGTCCGCTACGGCATGCTGCCCGGCGGAGGCGGCGCGGTCCGCATCGAACGCAAGCTCCCGGCCAACGTCGCCCGCCGCCTGCTGTTCACCGGCGACCTCGAACCCGCCGAACGCTTCCACGCCTGGGGTCTCATCGAGGAAGTCGTGCCGGCGCAGGGTTTGCTCGACGCGGCGTTCGCCCTCGCCCGCCGCTTCACCACCCACAGCGCCCTCGCTCTGGCCGAAGTCAAACGCGTCGCCAACGCCGCCCGCGACCTGCCCACCGCCGAAGCCCTCGACCTGGAGTACGAGACCTTCACGGCCTACCTGCATGCCCCGGAAATCCGCGCCGGCCTGACGGCCTTCCGCGAGCGCAACCGCCCGCCAGCGTAGGCGAGCGCGCTCGGCCGTCTGTTTCTCGCGGGTTTCACGAGCGGGAAACTGCGACGGCCGCGCTGCGCTCAGCCGCGGCGGCGGCCCCCGAGCGGCCGAGTGCCGGTCAGGCGCCCTGCTCGTCCGGCCATTCCTCGTCCGCCTCGACGACGACCGCGGGCGAGGCCGCGTCGATGCCGAGACAGGCGTGGGCCGCGCCGACCAGCAACGCGGCCAGTTGCGGTACCGGCAGGCCGGAGTTGAAGAACAAAATGGACTGGATGCTGCCGATCGCCGCGTGGACCAGGACGCGGATCTCGCCGTCGGCCAGGTCGGTGCGCAGGGGAGCGACCGCACCGACCCACTCCTCGATGTAGTGGCGCTGGGCGCGGCGCAGTCGCCGGAGGTCGTTCTCCGGCAGGTTGCGCGCTTCGCGGTGGTACACCTGGAGGATCCGGCGGTCGTGGATGGCGATGCGCACGTGGTTGCCGATCAGCTCGCTCACCGCGCGCCGGTCGTCGCCCGCTTCGTCCACGATGGACGAAGCGGCTGTGGACAGCTGGTCCATCACCTGCTCCAGCAGTTCGGCGAGGATCGCCGACTTGCTGTCGAAGTGCCGGTAGATGCCCGATCCCACGATCCCTGCGGCCTGCCCGATCTCGGCCATGCCCACGGTGTGGTAGCCGTTGCGCGAGATCAGCTCCGCGGCCGCGGTCAGGATCCGGGCTTTGCGCGCGGGATCGCGCCGAGGCCGTTGCGCCTCTTTCACCGGTACCTCCCTCCACGGCGGACTTTCCGATCGTACCTCGCACCCCCGCGCCCCAAGCCGCCGCAGGGCGAGCGTCACTCCCGTTTTGCGGGGCAGAACAACCCGATCACGTGAATTGCGCCCGGGCTCGACCGTGGTACTGTCCGCTAGCTAGTGAATCACAGTTCACTAGCTAGCCGCAGCCCTCGACACCTTCCACTTTCGCGCTCACCAGAGGGTTTCTTGCGCAGAAGTCCATGGTTCAGGATGACAAAGAGGTCGACCCATGCCGCTCATAAAGAACACTCATTCACTACGGCGCCGGCGCGCAGCGACCGTGCTGGCCGCCCTTCTCGTGGCCACCGGAAGCGTCGTGACGCCCGTCTTCGCCGCGGAAAATCCAGCAACAGACTGCAAGAACGTCACGGTTGCGGTGACCGCGGCCGGTCAGCCGGCCACCATCGCCGGCACGCTGTGCGTCCCGCCCGGCGCCACCACCGTGCAAATCCTGGTTCACGGCTGGTCCTATGCGCGGTACTACTGGGACCTGCCGTACGAGCCGGACACCTACTCCTACGTGCGGGCGGCCAACCGGCGCGGCTACGCGACGATGAACATCGACCGCCTCGGCGACGGCCAGTCCACCCACCCGCTGAGCGCGTTCGACAACTTCTATGCCGACGTCAGCACCGTCCACCAGGTCATCACCGCCCTGCGTGCCGGCAAGCTCGGCACCCGCTTCGACAAGGTGATCGAGGTCGGGCACAGCCTGGGCGGCATCCTCACGATGACGGAAGCGGGCCTTTACCAGGACGTCGACGCCATCATGCCGACCGGCATCGCGCACTCGCTGAACTACACCAACGTGGTCACGAAGATCATCGCCGACGACTACCCGTCGTCGCTCGACCCGAAGTTCTCCGGCGCCGGCCTCGACCCCGCGTACCTGACCAGCTACCCCGACACCCGCCGCGGCTTCTATCTGGGCAACGCGACCTCGACCGACCCGGGTGTGGTCGCGAAGGACGAGCAGCTCAAGGAAACCGGTAACCTCGTCGAGCTGGCGACGTTGGCCGGCTACAACGTCCTCAACGTCGACCGCACGCTGAACATCCCCGTCTACACGGTTGTCGGACAGCACGACCCGTTCATCTGCGGTCTGCTCGGCCCGAGCTGCTCGGATTCCGCGGCCATGGCCGACTTCGAGCGCCCCTTCTACGGTCCTCACGCGACAGTCCTCGCCGACGTCGTCCCGAACGCCGCCCACGACCTCCAGCTGGAGAAGAGCGCGCCGGACAGCAATGCGCGCATGCTCGACTTCGCGGACCAGTACGTCGGGGCCGGCGCCGCAGTCCGCGACAGCGCGCCCGGTGCCGCGGCGCCCGTCCCCACGCCGCCGAACCCCACCGCGAGTCTGGCGGCACGGGCGGTCAACGCCACGGTCGTGCAAGCCGCCGTCCCGGCCATCGCGCTGCTTCAGCGCAGCAGCAACGTCGTCCCCGGCCTCGGCGACAGCCAGGACCCGATCCCGGGCATGTCGCAAGCCCTCTCGACGATCGGCAACCTCACCGACACCCTCGTCGGCACGTTCCCGGAAGCACTGATCAGCGGCAGCTGAGTCGGCCACAGTGACGGCATACAAATCGGCGGTTCTCACTCGCGAGTGAGAACCGCCGATTCGTTTACGTGAAGAATGTGCCCTTGGCAGGATTCGAACCTGCGACACCTGCCTCCGGAGGGCAGTGCTCTATCCCCTGAGCTACAAGGGCGCATCGCTGCGCGACGACGTCAGCTTAGCGCACCCCGGTTCGCCCGGTGTTCCGCAGGGGTCACCTTCGAGGCCGACACTGCTAGCGTTGATCTTGCCGACGGAGGGAGCAAGGGTGACAGCGGAACCGTTCGAGGCCCACGTGACCGAGGCCGACATCGCGGACCTGCGGGAACGGTTGCGCCGCACGCGGTGGCCCGAGGCCGAGACGGTGGACGACTGGTCCCAGGGTTTGCCGCTGGCCTACGCGCAGGAGCTGTGCCGCACCTGGGCCGAGGACTACGACTTCGGCTTCGCCGACCGGCTGAACGCGTTCCCGCAGTTCCGCGACACCGTCGACGGGCTCGGGATCCACTTCCTGCACGTGCGCTCGCCCGAGCCGGACGCGTTTCCACTGGTGATCACGCACGGGTGGCCCGGCTCGGTGCTCGAGTTCCTCGACGTGCTGGGCCCGCTCACCGACCCGCGCGCCCACGGGGGAGACCCGGCGGACGCGTTCCACGTGGTCGCGCCGTCGCTGCCCGGGTACGGGTGGAGCGACAAGCCGGCGAAGGCCGGGTGGGGTGTGGAGCGGACCGCGCGGGCGTGGGACAGCCTGATGGTCTCGCTCGGCTACGAGCGCTACGGCGCGCAGGGCGGCGACTGGGGCTCGGCCGTGACCGGAGCACTCGGCGAGGTCGCACCGGAGCGGGTGGCGGGCGTCCACGTGAACATGGCGGCCGCGCCGCTGGGGCAATTCGACGACCCGACGCCCGAGGAACAGGCGGCGCTCGCCGCGGCGCAGGAGTTCGGCCGCACCGGCCGCGGTTACTCCGGCCAGCAGTCCACGCGCCCGCAGACGCTCGGTTACGGCCTCACCGATTCACCCGCCGGCCAGGCCGCCTGGATCGCCGAGAAGTTCTGGGCGTGGACCGACAACAACGGCCACCCGGAAGACGCGCTCACCCGCCGCCAGATCCTCGACGCGATCTCCGTGTACTGGTTCACGGCCTCGGCCACGTCGTCGGCGCGGCTGTACTGGGAGAGCTTCGGCTCGGGGTTCCGGAACAAGATCACAGCGCCTTCAGGGATCTCGTTGTACCCCAAGGAGATCACGCGGCCCTCGCGCCGCGAGGCCGAGCAGCGGTTCACCGACCTGCGCTGGTTCGAACAGCTGGCGCACGGCGGGCACTTCGCCGCGATGGAGGAGCCGGAGTCGCTCGTCGAGCAGGTGCGCGGGTTCTTCCGCCTGGTGCGCTGATCCCACCAGGCGGGAGTGCTCATCCGGGGATGGGTATCGGCCTGTGTGCCCGATTACAGTGAACTTAGGCTTACCTGTATTGCACATATGCGCATGCGACTATATATTGCGAAAGGGACCTGGCGAAGGGCCCCGCACCGGTGGTGACCTGCGGAAACGAGGGGGAGGCGACGTCATGGGCCACGGACACGGACACGGGCACGCCGCCGCCCCGGCGAGCGCGTCCGGCCGCTACCTGCGAGCGCTGCTGATCGCCCTCGTCATCGGTGCGGGCTTCATGGTGCTGGAGTTCGCGGTGGGCTTCACCACGGGCTCGCTGGCGCTGATCTCCGACGCCGCCCACATGTTCACCGACGTCCTGGGCGTCGGGATGGCGCTCACCGCGATCGTCCTGGCGCGCCGCAGCGGGCCGACGCTCAGCCGTACGTTCGGCATGTACCGGGCCGAGGTGCTGGCCGCGCTCGGCAACGCGGTGCTGCTGTTCGGCGTCGCCGGATACGTGCTGGTCGAGGCCATCGGCCGCATCACCGACCCGCCCGAGGTGGCGGGCCTGCCGGTGCTGCTGGCCGCGGGAGCCGGCCTGGTCGCCAACATCGTGTCGTTCTTCGTGCTGCGCTCGGGCGCGCGCGAAAGCCTCAACGTCCGCGGCGCGTACCTCGAGGTGCTCGCCGACCTGATCGGCTCTGTCGGTGTGCTGATCAGCGGCGCGATCACCCTCACCACGGGCTGGCGCTACGCCGACCCGATCATCGGTGTCGCCATCGGCCTGTTCGTGCTGCCGCGCACGTGGACCCTGGCCCGACGCGCGCTGCGCATCCTGTTCCAGCACGCCCCGAACACCGTGGACGTCGGCGCGATCAGCACGGAGCTCGCGGCTTTGCCGGGCGTCTCGGACGTCCACGACCTGCACGTCTGGACCCTCACCTCCGGCATGGAGGTCGCCTCGGCCCACCTCACGATGAGCGACGAGGCCGAGCAGTCCACCGTGCTCACCAAGGCACAGGACCTCCTGTCCGCCCGGTACTCCATCAACCACGCGACGCTGCAGGTCGAAGGACCGCAGTGCGCGCGCCGGTGCCAGGAACTGTCCTGGTAGCCCGCAGCGCGCCTGCCGAACAGACCACCAAGGGGAATGCTCGTGAGTGAACGCATCAGTTGCAGCGGCAGGAGTTCGGGATCGGCGTGATCGGGGGGCCGACCACCGTCGTGGACATCGCGGGCCTGCGGTTCGTGGTGGACCCGACGTTCGACGAACCGGGTCCGCACGCCTACCTGACCAAGCTCGAGGGTCCGGCCGTCGACGAGGCCGGGCTCGGCGACGTCGACGTCGTGCTCGTGAGCCGCGCCACCCACCCCGACAACCTGGACGTCAAGGGCAAGGAATACGCCCTGACCGCCAAGACACTCCTGACCGGCGCCAACTCCGCGAAGCTGCTCGGCGCCAACGCCAAGGGCCTCGAGGCCTGGGAGACGATCACCATCCCGCGCGGCGACGGCGGCGGCGACCTGACCGTGCAGGCCGTGCCGGCCGAACACGGCCCCGCCGACGGTGACCGCGACGACACCGGCCACATCAACTCCCAAGTGATCGGCTTCGTGCTCTCGGGCACCGGCTTGCCGACGGTGTACCTCAGCGGTGACAACGCTTCCGTCCGCGTGGCGGCCGAGATCGCGAACAAGGTGGGGCCCATCGACGTCGCGGTCCTCTTCGCCGGCGCCGCCCGCGTCGCGGCGAAGTTCGACGGCCGCCCCCTGACGCTGACCTCCGAACGCGCCGCCGCTGTGGCCGCGGTGCTCGGCGCGAAGACCGTCCTGCCCGCCCACATCCAGGGCTGGGCCCACTTCTCCGAGGGCATCGACACGTTCCCGCCCGCCTTCGAGGACGCCGGCCTGGCCCACGTCCTCGCGCTGGCCGAACCGGGCGAGTGGAACGTCGTGGGGAACCGGTCCTGACGCCTTCTGCCTCTGCACAGGAGCCGGGCGCGGTGGACGAGGTGCGCCCCTCGTCCACCGCGACCACCTGGTAGACCAAGGGCATGCGCAAGGACTTCGATCCCGCCGACGTCGCCCCGTTCGCCTTCTACCGCCTGCTGACCGCGACCGTGGTGCCGCGGCCGATCGCGTGGGTGTCGAGCACCTCGGCAAGCGGCGTGGACAACCTGGCGCCGCACTCGTTCTTCACGGTGGCCTCGGCCGCGCCGCCGGTGTTGCAGTTCACGTCGGTGGGGCGGAAGGACACGTTGCGCAACGTCGAGGCCACCGGGCAGTTCGTGGTGAACCTCGCGCCGGAGCACCTGTTCGAGAAGATCAACATCACGGGCACCGACTTCCCGCCCGACCACAGCGAGTTCGACGCGACGGGGCTCACACGCGAGCCCAGCACGAAGGTCAAGCCGCCGCGGGTGGCGCAGTCGCCGGTGGCGTTCGAGTGCGAGCTGCACAGCACGGTCGGGTTCGGCACGTCGACGGTGGTGTTCGGCCGGGTCGTGCACGTCGCGGTGGCCGAGGACGTGCTCGACGGCGACCACCCCGTGATCGAGCGGCTGCGGCCGCTGGCCCGCCTCGGCGGCGACGAGTGGGGCACCGTCGGTGACGTCAAGGAGATCCCGCGCATCCGGTTCGCCGACTGGAAGCAGCACTAGAAAAAAGGGCCGCCCCCGAAGAACGGGAGCGGCCCTGGAAACAACAATCTCAGGACGCCGGCAGCGGAGCCGCCCCGCGCGCCTGCAACATCAGCTTCATCTGGTTGATCTCCGCGCCCTGCGACACGAGGATGCTGCGGCACAACGCCTTGAGCGCCGGCAGGTTCGAGTGGTCCTGCGCGTACTCCGCCATCGCCGTGCCGCCCTGGTGGTGGCGCAGCATGAGCTGAAGGAAGTCGACGTCCATCGCGCGGCCGGTCAGCGAGCGCAGCTTGGCGATCTCCGCGTCGGTGGCCATGCCCGGCATCGGGGCGCCGTTGGCCGGAGCGCTGGTGGGCACCTGCATACCCGCGTGGCCCATCGGCTCGGTCATCCACGTCATGTACGCGCCGGGCGCCTGCTCGGGCTGGTCCCACAGCATGAGCCAGCCCTTCATGCGCCCGACCTGCTCGGTCTGCGACGACTCGATGTCGAACGCGAGCTGCCGCACCTCGGGGTCCGTGCTGTGGTCGCGGGCCCAGTTGGCCATGGTCACGGCCTGCAGGTGGTGCGTCGACATGTCCTGCGCGAAGCCGACCTCGACCGAACCCGCGCCGGGGATCGCCGGCGCGGCGTCGCTGCCGTCGGTGAGCCGCGAGGCGAACACGCCGATCGCCACGCCGATGAGCAGCACGGCGAGCATCGACCCGCCGATGACGACCCAGCGCGACCACGCGGGCCGCTCGTCGGGCTCGTCGACGTCCGGTTCGAGGTCTGCTTCGGTGCTCACCGCGAGATCACTGTCCTGCCGGAGCCGACGGCGCCGTCACCGGCGCGCTGGGCTGGCCGGGGGTGCCCGGCATGCCGCCCTCCGGCACGGCACCGGAGCTGCCGCCGTAGTTCATCGGCTTGGCGTCGGGGCCCGGCTTGCTCGGGTCGAACGGCGGCGGGTTGCTCGGGTCGAACTGGCCCGGGCCGAGCGCGTCGCACGAGGCGCCGATCTCGGGGTACACGCCGTTGGGGTTCGTCCGCAGCGCGGCGATGAACTCGTCGATGCGCGGGTCGTCGGCCTTGTCCAGCTTGAGCTGGTGGCCCCAGGACTGCAGCGAGATCGGCTTGTCCAGGCCGGGGTACGGCGACATCGAGATGTAGGTCTTGCCCTTGACGCGAGCGGCCAGCAGGTCCACCTGGTCGCCCTTGACGAGGTCCGGGTTGTAGGCGATCCAGATCGCGCCGTGCTCGAGCGTGTGAACCATGTTCTCGGTGCGCACCGCGGTCGGGTAGACGACGCCGTTGCAGGCCGCCCAGTTGCCGTCGTGCGGGCCGCCGAAGGGCGGGCTGTGGTCGTACGCCACGCGCTCGGTGGGCAGCACGTGCACCGAACCGGTGTAGGTCGCGGTGATGACGCCCGGGATCTTCTTGGACGGGTCGGGGTCAGTGGCCGTCGGCGCGAACGACGAGGCCGCCTCCTCGCGGGACTTCTGGTCGCGCTGCGGAGCGGATTTCACCATGTAGTAGGTGACGACGCTGGCCAGGAGGGCCACCACCACGACGACACCGACGATGGTGCCCCACGGAGTGCCCTTCTTCCCCACGACGGACTTGCCGCGCGCGGCCTTCACCGCGTTCGCGGACTTGCCGCGCGTTCCGCCGGTGGACGTCCCCTTCTTACTGGTTGTCCCTTTCGCCATGGTTTGCCGCGATCTCCTCGTGAGATGATGGAGGGATCCGGACGGACCCTGCCCGTCGGCCAGTGTAGAGACCGGACGTCTGATCACCGTGAACGCCTCTCACGATCACTCCAGGGTGATGTGCGACAACCGCAGGTCGGACCGGCGTAAGCGTCCGACCTGGGCACACCTAGAATTCGGCGAGTGACTCCCGCCGCTCTCGCCGACCTGGTCCGCGCTTCCGCCGTGCAGGTGCTCGACGCCCGAGGCGTCGACGCCGCCGTGCTGCCGGAGCAGGTGACCATCGAACGCCCGCGCAACCCCGACCACGGCGATTACGCGACGAACCTCGCGCTCCAGGTGGCCAAGAAGGCCGGGCTGAAGCCGCGCGAGTTCGCCGAGGCGCTGGCCGAGGTCGTGGCGGCCGCCGACGGCGTGGACGCGGCCGAAGTCGCCGGCCCGGGGTTCCTCAACTTCCGCCTCGCCGCCGACGCGCAGGGCGAGGTCGTGCGCCAGGTGCTCGCCGCGGGGGAGGCCTACGGCCGCGGTGACACGCTCACCGGCCGCAAGATCAACCTCGAGTTCGTCTCCGCCAACCCGACCGGCCCGATTCACCTCGGCGGCACGCGCTGGGCGGCGGTCGGCGACGCGCTGGGCCGCGTTCTGGCCGCGCAGGGCGGCGACGTCACGCGCGAGTACTACTTCAACGACGCCGGCGCCCAGATCGACCGGTTCGTCCGGTCACTGATCGCCGCCGCCAAGGGCGAGCCCGCTCCCGAGGACGGCTACGCCGGTGGCTACATCAACGACATCGCCGCCGAGGTCCTCAAGCAGGAGCCCAGCGCGCTGTCGCGGCCCGAGGCCGAGCGGCACGAGACGTTCCGCAGCGTCGGCATCGAGCTGATGTTCACCGAGATCCGCCAGAGCCTGCACGAGTTCGGCACCGACTTCGACGTGTACTTCCACGAGAACTCGCTGCACGAGTCCGGCGCCGTCGACGCCGCCGTGCAGCAGCTCAAGGACTCCGGCAACCTCTATCTCGCCGACGGTGCCTGGTGGCTCAAGTCCAGCGAGTACGGCGACGACAAGGACCGCGTGGTCATCAAGAAGGACGGCAACCCGGCCTACATCGCCGGCGACCTCGCCTACTTCAAGGACAAGCGCAACCGCGGCTTCGACCTGTGCATCTACATGCTCGGCGCCGACCACCACGGCTACATCGCGCGCCTGAAGGCCGCCGCGGCCGCCTTCGGCGACGACCCGGACACCGTCGAGGTCCTCATCGGCCAGATGGTGAACCTCGTGAGCGACGGCAAGCCGGTGCGCATGTCCAAGCGCGCGGGCACCGTGATCACGATGGAGGACCTCGTGGAGGCCGTGGGTGTCGACCCGGCGCGCTACGAGCTCATCCGCTACTCCGTCGACTCCACTTTGGACGTCGACCTCGACCTGCTGCGCAAGCACAGCAACGACAACCCGGTCTACTACGTGCAGTACGCGCACGCCCGGCTGTCTTCTTTGCAGCGCAACGCCGCCGATCTCGGACTGAGGTCCGAAAAGGACGCGGCGGATGTCGATTTCGGACTCCTGACCCTGCCCGCCGAGGGCGACCTGATCCGCACGATCGGCGAGTTCACCGCCACCGTCCGCCGCGCCGCCGAGATGCGGGAACCGCACCGCATCGCCCGCTACCTCGAGGAGCTGGCCGGCGCGTACCACAAGTTCTACACGGTGGGCCGGGTGCTGCCGCAGGGCGACGAAGAGGCCACCCCTCTCACGTTCGCCCGGCTCGCCCTGTGCGAGGCCGCCCGCCAGGTGCTGGCGAACGGCCTGTCTTTGCTCGGTGTCTCAGCTCCGGAACGGATGTAAGAAATGGCGCACCCCGCGGGCCCCCGCCACGCCGACGTCTACCCCCATGCCGACGCCTCCGGGTTCCCGCCCGCGAGCGCCGAGGAACTCGACAAGCTGCCCGCGAAAGTGTGGCCGCGCAACACTTATCGCGCCGGCGACGGCATCGTGCGCATTGCCGGGATGGACGTGCGCGACCTCGCCGAGACCTACGGCACGCCGCTGTTCGTGGTCGACGAGGCCGACTTCAAGTCCCGGTGCGCCGACTACGCCGAGGCGTTCGACGACCCGGCGCTGGTGCACTACGCGTCGAAGGCGTTCCTGTCCATCGAGATCGCCCGCTGGGTGGCCGAGCAGGGCCTGAGCCTCGACGTGTGCAGCGGCGGCGAGCTCGCCGTGGCGCAGCGCGCCAACTTCCCGGCCGAGCGGATCACCTTCCACGGCAACAACAAGTCGATCGCGGAGCTCGACGCGGCGGTCGAGGCCGGCGTCGGCACCGTGGTGGTCGACTCCTACTACGAGATCGCCCGCCTCGCCGAGATCGCCGCGCGCCGCGAGGTCGTGCAAGCGGTCCTCGTGCGTGTGACGGTCGGCGTCGAGGCCCACACGCACGAGTTCATCGCCACCGCCCACGAGGACCAGAAGTTCGGCTTTTCGCTGGCTTCGGGCGACGCGGCCGAGGCCGTGCGCCGGGTGCTCAACGCGCCGTCGCTCAAGCTCGTGGGCCTGCACAGCCACATCGGCTCGCAGATCTTCGACGCCGACGGCTTCGAGGTCGCCGCGCGCCGCGTGGTCGGGCTGCTGGGCGACCTGGCCAAGGAGCACGGCCGTGAGCTGCTCGACCAGCTCGACCTCGTGGACCTCGGCGGTGGCTTCGGCATCGCCTACACCGAGAAGGACAATCCGCCGCCGCCCGCGCAGATGATCACACAGATCCGCGAGATCGTGCGCAAGGAGTGCGCGTACGCCGACCTGCCCGTGCCGCGCATCGCGGGGGAGCCGGGCCGTGCGATCGCCGGCCCGGGCACCATCACGTTGTACGAGGTCGGCACCATCAAGGACGTCGCACTGGGTGACAACAGCACCCGCCGCTACGTGAGCGTCGACGGCGGCATGAGTGACAACATCCGCACGGCGCTCTACGACGCGGTGTACGACTGCCGGGTGGTTTCCCGCTCCGCGAGCGAAGGTGACGAGCCCGTGCTCGCCACTCTGTCCCGAGTCGTGGGAAAACACTGTGAATCCGGCGACATCGTCGTCCGAGACTGCTGGCTACCCGACACTCTTGCTCCCGGCGACCTGCTGGCCGTCGCGGCGACCGGTGCCTACTGCTACTCGATGGCGAGTGGGTACAACCGGCAGCCGCGCCCGGCGGTGGTGGCCGTGCGCAACGGCAGCGCCCGCGTGCTGCTGCGGCGGGAGACGACGGACGACATGCTGCGCCTGGAGGTTTGAGAAGTGTCCACAGTGTCTCCATCGGACGGACGAGCGATCAGGGTCGCCCTCCTCGGCTGCGGCACCGTCGGCAGCGAGGTCGTCCGGCTGCTCACCGAGCAGGCGGACGAGCTGGCGGCGCGCGCCGGGGCCGCGGTGGAGCTGGCGGGCATCGCCGTGCGCCGCCCCGACAAGCACCCCGAGCTGCCGCAGGACCTGGTGACCGACGACGCGGCCGCGCTCGTCGTCCGCGAAGACGTCGACGTGGTCGTGGAGCTGGTCGGCGGCATCGAGCCGGTGCGCGGCTGGCTGCTCGCGGCGCTGGGCGCCGGCAAGGCCGTGGTCACGGCCAACAAGGCGCTGCTCGCCGAGCACTCGGCGGACCTGTTCGAGGCCTCCGACGCCGCGGGTGTCGACCTGTACTTCGAGGCCGCTGTGGCCGGCGCCATCCCGCTGCTGCGCCCGCTGCGCGAATCGCTGGCCGGCGACCGCATCACGCGCGTGATGGGCATCGTCAACGGCACCACCAACTACATCCTCTCCGCGATGGACACCACGGGCGCGGGCTACGCCGAGACGCTCGACGAGGCCGGCCGCCTCGGGTACGCCGAGGCCGATCCGACGGCCGACGTCGACGGTTACGACGCCGCGTCCAAGGCCGCGATCCTCGCCTCGCTGGCGTTCCACACGCGCGTGACGGCGAAGGACGTGCACCGCGAGGGCATCGCCGACGTCACCGCGGCCGACCTGGTCGCCGCGCGCGTGCTGGGCCGCACGGTGAAGCTGCTGGCGATCTGCGAGCGCGTGACGGCCGACGACGGCGCCGAGTCCGTGTCGGCGCGCGTGCATCCGGTGATGATCCCGCGCAGCCACCAGCTCGCGGGAGTCAGCGGCGCGTTCAACGCCGTCTACGTGGAAGCCGACGCGGCGGGCGAGCTGATGTTCTACGGCCAGGGTGCCGGCGGGGCCCCCACGGCGAGCGCGGTGCTGGGCGACCTCGTCGCCGTGGCCCGCAACCGGGTGATCGGCGGCCGCGGTCCGCGCGAGTCGGCGCACGCCGCGCTGCCCGTGCGCCCGATGGGCCAGACGCCCACGCGCTACCACGTGAGCCTCGACGTCGCCGACCGCGCGGGCGTGCTCGCCCAGGTGGCGCAGGCGTTCGCGGGCCACGGCGTGAGCATCGCCGCCGTGCGCCAGCGCGACGCCAACGACACGGCGAGCCTCGTGGTGGTCACCCACTTGGCGCCCGACGCGGCGTTGCAGTCCACTGTGGACGAGCTCGCGAAGCTCGATGTGGTGCACCAGGTTGTCAGCGTGATGCGGGTGGAAGGCGAAGACCAATGAGTGCGTGGCCCGGGATCATCGAGGCGTACCGCGACCGAGTCCCCGTGCCGGACGGCGCGCAGGTGGTGACGCTCGGCGAGGGCAACACCCCGCTGTTGCCCGCCGCGCACCTGTCGGAGCTCACGGGCTGCACGGTGTACCTCAAGGTGGAGGGCGCGAACCCCACCGGCTCGTTCAAGGACCGCGGCATAACCGTGGCCATCACCCACGCGCTGGCGAGCGGGCTCAAGGCCGTGATCTGCGCGTCGACGGGCAACACGTCGGCGTCGGCGGCCGCCTACGCGGCGCGCGCCGGGCTCACCTGCGCGGTGCTTGTGCCGCAAGGCAAGATCGCGATGGGCAAGCTCGCCCAGGCCGTGCTGCACGGCGCGCGCATCCTGCAGGTCGACGGCAACTTCGACGACTGCCTCGAGCTCGCGCGCAAGACGTCGGCCGACTACCCCGTGACGCTGGTGAACTCCGTGAACCCGGTGCGCATCGCGGGCCAGAAGACCGCGGCGTTCGAGGTCTGCGACGCGCTCGGCCAGGCGCCCGACATCCACTGCCTGCCGGTGGGCAACGCGGGCAACATCACCGCCTACTGGGCCGGGTATTCGGAGTACGCCGAAGACGGTGTGGTGAAGAACACCCCGCGGATGTTCGGCTTCCAGGCGGCCGGCGCCGCGCCGCTCGTGCTGGGTGAACCGGTCTCGGACCCCGACACCATCGCGACGGCGATCCGCATCGGCAGCCCGGCTTCGTGGGCGAGCGCGGTGAAGGCGAAGGAAGAGTCCGACGGCCTGTTCGAGGCGATCACCGACGCGAAGATCCTCGAGGCCTACCGCCTGCTGGCCGGACGCGAGGGCGTGTTCGTGGAGCCCGCGTCGGCCACCAGCGTCGCCGGCCTGCTCGCCACCGCCGCGGACGGCCGGCTGCCGAAGGGCAGCACGGTCGTGTGCACGGTCACCGGCCACGGCCTCAAGGACCCCGCGACCGCGCTCGAGGGCAACGTCGAGGTCGAGCCCCTCGCCGTCGATCCCACGGCGGTCGCCGCGGCGCTGGACCTGCGGTGACGGGCTCCTCGGGCCTGCCGGTGGGCGCGTCGTTCCGGGCCGTGGTGCCGGGTTCGACGGCCAACCTCGGCCCGGGATTCGACGCGCTGGGCCTGGCGCTGGCGTATCACGACGTCGTCGAACTGCAGGTGACCGAGGACGGCCTCAAGGTCGAGGTGGTCGATGCCGGCGCCGGCGGGGTCGCCGACGTCCCCACCGACGAGACGCACCTCGTGGTGCGGGCGATCCGCCGCGCGTGCGCGCACCTCGACGTGCGCCCGCCGGGCCTGCACCTGCGTTGCTTCAACAAGATCCCGCACGCGCGCGGACTCGGTTCCTCGGCCGCCGCCGTGGTGTCCGGCGTGGCGCTGGGTTACGCGCTGGCGGGCGTCGCGCTCGACGACGGGGCTTTGCAGCTCGCGGCCGAGTTCGAGGGCCACGCGGACAACGCGGCCGCCAGCCTGCTCGGCGGGCTCGTGGTGGCGTGGTGCGAAAACGGGCGCTTCCATGCCGAACGCGTGGAGCCCAGTACCAAGATCCGTCCTGTGGTGGCGATCCCGGCGCTGAAGTCGTCCACGGACGCCACGCGCGGCCTGCTGCCGCAGCACGTTCCGCACGCCGACGCGGCGCACAGCGCGGGCCGCACAGCGCTTTCGGTGCTCGCCATGACGACCAAACCCGAGCTGCTGCTGGCCGCCACGGAAGACCGGCTGCACCAGGAGTACCGGGCCAGCGCGTACCCCGCGAGCTCCGAACTGGTGCGCACGCTCCGTGCGCACGGCGTGGCGGCGACGATCTCCGGCGCCGGTCCGACGGTGCTCGCCCTCACCACGACGGGAATATTGCCGCCGGAATGCGACGTTGAGGGGTTCGACGTCGCCGAGCTGGGCGTGGACCTGACGGGTGTTCAGGTTGCGGCTCAGTAAAGCCCCGGTCACGTGGCGGGCGGAACGTGCGCCACGCGGGGGGGTGGTTGTTGCACCCGTCCACAGGGCGGTCTACCCTCGGGGGCGTTCGATCACCGTGCGTTTCCGCACCCGATGCCGGTCCTGTTCGCTCCTCGCGAGCCTCCGGTCCGCATCCTTCGTCGATCCGCCAACTCTGCGCCGCCTGGCAAGCGGGACGCGGAGGGACGCAGGCGGGTTTCCGGTTTCGGCGGTGCCGAATTCCGTTTCCTCCGTTTGGGGGAGGCAAACACCCCTGTGCTGGCGACGCTCTCGCTGTGTTCCGCACGGCTAGGCGCGACTCGCCCGCATCGGAAGCAAATGCCGTTTCGCGATCAGACGCGATCGGCGGCAGTCCGCTGATCCACCTGGAGGCGTGGATCGGTCAGGAAGGACATGTGTGAGCAACACCGATCTGTTGAGCGGCGACGTGGAGACCCCCGCCGCGGCCGCTGAGACGAATGGGGCCGCGGCCGCTCCGAAGCGCCGCACCGGGGGCCTGTCGGGGATGGTCATCGCCGAACTCCGCCAGCTGGCGGGCGAACTGGGTGTGGGCGAGACCACGGGGATGCGCAAGGGTGACCTGATCGCCGCGATCCGCGAGCGGCAGGGCAAGACCAAGAAGCGCACCGCCACGGCGGAGACTCTCCCGCTCGACGGCGTCGGCGACACTCCGGCTCCCAAGGCCTCGAAGGCCGCGAAGAGCGAAGAGCCGGCCCGGGCCGAGAAGAAGCGCGAAGAGACCCCGAGCGCCGAGGCGGCGCCGGCTCCCAAGGCCGAGACCAACGGTTCGGCTTTCGGAACCGAAGCGGCGCCGGCCGAGAAGCCCGCGCAGAACGACCACGGCGGCCAGCAGAACTCCGACGGGCAGCAGGAGGAAGGCGGCCGCAGCCGTCGTCGCCGCGGCTCGAACCGTGCCGCGGGCGCGCCCGACGGCCAGCGTGAGCCGCGCGAGCAGCGTGACGGTGGCCAGCAGCGTGACGGTGGCCAGCGTGGCGACCGTGAGCAGCGTGGTGACCGTGAGCAGCGTGGCGATCGTGGTGACCGCGCCGAGCGTCAGGGCGGCCGCGACAACAACCGCGGCGGCTCGGACAACCGGGACAACCGCGACAACCGCCAGCGCAACAACCAGCAGGACAGCGGCAACCGCGGCCAGCAGGACAACCGTTCGCAGGGCCCGGAGGACGACGAAGAGGGCGGCCGTCGCGGCCGTCGCTTCCGCGACCGCCGTCGCCGGGGCAGCGGGGGCGGGCGCGCCGAAGGCGGTTCGCCGGACACGGAGATCCGCGAGGACGACGTCCTGCTGCCGGTCGCCGGCATCCTGGACGTGCTCGACAACTACGCGTTCGTGCGCACGTCCGGCTACCTCGCCGGGCCGAACGACGTGTACGTGTCGCTCTCGCTGGTCCGCAAGTACGGCCTGCGCCGCGGTGACGCCATCACCGGTGTCGTCCGGCAGCCGCGTGACGGCGAGCAGCAGCGGCAGAAGTTCAACCCGCTGGTGCGCGTCGACTCGATCAACGGCCTGGAGCCTGACGAGGCCAAGCGCCGCCCCGACTTCACCAAGCTGACCCCGCTCTACCCCAACGAGCGCCTGCGCCTCGAGACCGAGTCGCACAAGCTCACCACCCGCGTGATCGACCTGATCATGCCGGTCGGCAAGGGGCAGCGCGCCCTGATCGTGTCGCCGCCGAAGGCCGGTAAGACCACGATCATGCAGGACATCGCCAACGCGATCACCACGAACAACCCCGAGTGCCACCTCATGGTCGTGCTGGTCGACGAGCGGCCGGAAGAGGTCACGGACATGCAGCGGTCCGTGAAGGGCGAGGTCATCGCCTCGACCTTCGACCGCCCGCCGGCCGACCACACCTCGGTCGCGGAGCTCTCGATCGAGCGCGCCAAGCGCCTGGTCGAGATGGGCCACGACGTGGTGGTGCTGCTCGACTCGATCACCCGCCTCGGCCGCGCCTACAACCTGGCCGCGCCCGCGTCGGGCCGGATCCTGTCCGGTGGTGTCGACTCGACCGCGCTGTACCCGCCGAAGCGTTTCCTGGGTGCCGCGCGCAACATCGAGAACGGCGGCTCGCTCACCATCTTCGCCACGGCGATGGTGGAGACGGGCTCCACGATGGACACGGTGATCTTCGAAGAGTTCAAGGGCACCGGCAACGCCGAGCTCAAGCTCGACCGCAAGATCTCCGAGCGCCGTGTGTTCCCCGCGGTCGACGTCAACCCGTCCGGCACCCGCAAGGAAGAGCTGCTGCTCTCGCCGGACGAGCTCGCCGTCACGCACAAGCTGCACCGCGTGCTCCACGCGCTGGACTCCCAGCAGGCCATCGACCTGCTGATCTCGCGCCTGCGCAAGACGAAGACCAACATCGAGTTCCTGATGCAGGTCTCGAAGACGGCCCTCGGCGCGAACGACGAGGACTGAGCTCCACCGTTTCACCGTCCGTGAAGGGCACTGTGGGGGAATCCGATTCCCCCACAGTGCCCTTCACCGCGTCTGGGGCTGACGGCCGCTGAGCCGAGGAATACCAGGCCAGGAGGGTTGGTTGAACTCACCGTCAGCCCGTCTGGCACAATGACCCGCTGAAGTCCGGCACCGGTTCACCCCGATCCTGGGGACCCGGGGCCAACAAGAGAGGACACCATGAAGAGCGGCATTCACCCTGAGTACGTGACGACTCAGGTCACCTGTAACTGCGGGAACAGCTTCACCACCCGCAGCACCAAGGACTCGGGCGCGATCCACGTCGAGATCTGCTCGAACTGCCACCCGTTCTACACCGGCAAGCAGAAGATCATGGACACCGGTGGCCGGGTTGCGCGCTTCGAGAAGCGCTACGGCAAGCGGCAGAAGAACGACGCCAAGTAGCTTCGCCCACGGCGCCCACTCGCACGTGCGAGTGGGCGCCGTTTGCTGTCTGTCGGTGAAATTCTGTCGTTGGTGGTACTAGGCCCGGAAGAAGGCGCGGAAGTGGATTCGACTTCGCTCAAGGGGCTGCTCGCCGAGCACGCCCAATTGGAAGAGCAGCTGGCGGACCCGGCCGTGCACGCCGACCAGGCCAAGGCCCGCAAGCTGGGCCGTCGCTACGCGGAGCTGAGCCCCGTCGTGCGCGCCGTGCGTGAGCTCGACCAGACGCGCGACGACCTCTCCGCGGCCAAGGAGCTGGCGGCCGAGGACTCGACGTTCGCGGAAGAGGCCGACGAGCTGGCCGCGAAGATCCCCGACCTCGAGTCCCGCCTCACGGAGCTGCTGCTGCCGCGCGACCCGTACGACGGCTCCGACGTGGTCATGGAGGTCAAGTCCGGCGAAGGCGGCGAGGAGTCCGCCCTGTTCGCGGGCGACCTGCTGCGCATGTACCTGCGCTACGCCGAGCGCCACGGCTGGAAGGCCGAGGTCCTCGACTCGACCGAGTCCGACCTCGGCGGCTTCAAGGACGTCACCCTGTCGATCAAGAGCAAGACCGCCGACGTCGACGGCGTCTGGTCGCGCCTGAAGTTCGAGGGCGGCGTGCACCGCGTGCAGCGCGTGCCGGCGACCGAGTCGCAGGGCCGCATCCACACGTCTGCCGCGGGTGTGCTGATCTACCCCGAGCCCGAAGAGGTCGAGGTCGAGATCGACCCGAACGACCTGCGTATCGACGTCTTCCGCTCGTCGGGCCCCGGCGGCCAGAGCGTGAACACCACCGACTCGGCCGTGCGCATCACGCACCTGCCGACCGGCATCGTCGTCTCGTGCCAGAACGAGAAGTCCCAGATCCAGAACCGCGCCCGCGCGCTGCAGGTGCTGCAGGCGCGCCTGCAGGCCATCGCCGAGGAAGAGGCCGCCGCGAAGGCCTCGGACGCCCGCCGTTCGCAGGTCCGCACCGTCGACCGCTCCGAGCGCGTGCGCACGTACAACTTCCCGGAGAACCGCATCTCGGACCACCGGGTGAACTACAAGGCCTACAACCTCGACCAGGTCCTCGACGGCGACCTCGACGGCGTCCTCGACGCCCTCGCGACGGCCGACCGCGAGGAGCGCCTGGCCGCCCAGTCCGGTTGAGTCAGTCCGGCTGAGCCAGCCCCGCCGCCTCGGACACCTCAGCCGCCTCAGACAGCGGCCGCGATCTCCTCGGTCAGCGGCTCGTCGTCCTCGCGTTCTCTCTGCGGCTTCGGCGGCTCTTCGGCGCGCGGCAGCAGGCTGAGGATCGCGAACGCGAGCGCCAGCACGGTCGGGAACAGCGTGAGCAGCTGGTGCTTCACGCCTTCCACGCCTTCGCCCAGCGCGGACAGCCCGAGCTGCCCGATGGCGAAGAACGTCAGCATCAGCACCACGAGGCCGTACTCGTGCCGCCCCCGCCGGAAGGCGCGCACGGCCGCCCAGATCATCAGCAGCCACAGGGGAACCAGTACGAACAGCCCCGCGGGCGCGGCCAGCGCGGCGGGCCCGGAGAACACCGGCACGCGGTGCTCCTTCGACAGCCGTGGCCGGCCGGAGAGCTCACCGAAGCTGCCGAGGTTGTCGGGGCGCGCGGTGAGCGTGTTCACACCGCCCTGCTGCAGGATCTGCGCGACGCGCGCGGGGTGCGACTCGTAGTACGCCAGCACGTTGCGGCGGCTGATCTTGTCGCGGTACCGCGGGTAGAGCGGGTCGGTCCTGGCCGAGCCCGGGGTCCACCAGCCGGTGCCGATGTAGCGCGCGAACGATCGTGGAAGTCCGAGTGCGGCCAGGTCGGCGTTCGTGTCGTGCTTGCCGTCCGCAATGGAATCGAAGATCGCGTTGTACACGTTGGCCTCGCGGTACTCCGCGTTGGCCGGGTCGCCGTGCGACTGTACCGCGAACGTCCCGCCGCCCACGAGCACGAGCACCGCGAGCGGCAGCGCCCAGCGGGCCTTGCCGCGCTCGCCCTGGGGTTTCACCAGCAGCACCGCGAGCACGAAAACGGGGATGAGCAACAGCGTCTGCGACTTCGCATTGATGTCGATCAGTCCACCGAGGACGGTGAAGGCGGCGCCGGCGTAGCGCTGGGCGCGGTCGCGGTGCATCAGCAGGAGGCCGCCGGCGATCAGCAGCATGCCGAGGAAGGCCGCGCCCTCGCTGAGCGTGGAGGCGAAGTAGCCGAAGAACGCGGAGTCGCCCATGACGATCAGCAGCAGGACCGTCGCGACGACCTTGCCGCGGCGCTCCAGGTCGAGGCCGGTGACCGCGGCGGTGATGGCCACCGCGACGAGCACGCAGGTACCGACGCCGAGGACCAGCAGGTTCAGGACGGCGCTCGAGCCGAAGAGGTGACCGGCTTTGCTCGCCAGCCAGTCGAGCCAGGTTTGGCTCGAGACGTAGTCGCTTGTGCAGGGGACCCCGGCGCCGTAGCTGAACCGGACGAACCCCTCCGACGGGCGGTCGAGCTGCTTGCCGCCGAGTTTGCAGAGCAGCCGCCAGCCGTCGCCGTTGTCGGCCATGCCGATGGGTCGGGGGATGAGGAAACGGACCAGGAGCAGAGCGAGGGAAGCGCCGAAGATGGCGAGACCGAAGCGGAGGTCTTTGGTTCGCACCCGGCCGAGTGTAGGCAGGGCGGTGCCGGGCCGCAGTGTGTGCGGGCATCCCGGTCACCGCCACCAGGCCGGCGCCGCGGCACTCGCCGCGGTCAGCCCGCCCAGTACCCCGACACGAAGCGCAGGAAGATCAGCGCGCCGATCGTCGTGTTCGCGTACAGCACGCCGTAGACCACACCGCGCAGCTTCGGCCTGCGCTCGGCGAACAGCACGAGCGCCACGTACATCACCAGGCACGGCAACAGGTAGCGGTGCACCGACACCACGTTGTTGTTGATCGTCAGCATCACGATCGACGCGATGCCGAACAGTGCGAGCGGGATGCCCTTGGCGCGCAAGGCGATGAAGATGTACACAGAGGACACGAGCAGCAACGCGAGCCCGATGGTGGGCAGCACGTGGCTCATCAGCGTCCAGCCGTCCATCGGGGTGTCGCCGAGGAGCGCGTGGGCCGTCAGCTTCGTCTCGGTCCAGCCGGTGGCGAAGATGTTCGGGTTGAACTTGTGGTACGACCAGGTGGCCACGCCCTTGAGCGCGTTGAAGCTCGCCATGGCGCTGCCGGTCTGGATCTTCATGTACAGCATGTGCGCGCCGAGGCCGACGAACGCGGCGGGGAACCACAGCAACCGCCAGTTCAGCAGGCCGCGCAGCTTCCAGTCCTTCGAGCGCCAGAACTCCAGGAAGCACAGGCCCACGAACACCGCCGCGGTGATCCGCGAGGCCGTGAGCGGGATCAGGCACAGGCCCATCCACAGCCACTGGCGCCGCAGCGCGAACAGGTAGGCCCAGAAGCCCAGCGCGCAGAAGACCGCTTCGCTGTAGAACGAGTGCAGGAAGAACGCCGTGGGCGCGGTGAGGAACGCGGCGACCACCAGCCACTGGGCACGGGCGCCGGTGAAGTAGAAGCGGGCGATCTTGAGCAGTGCCGTGGTGGCGAGCCACGTCGCGACCACGTTGACCACGAAGCCCGCGACGAGGATCCCGATCAGGTGGAAGCTGATCGTCTGCACGAGCCACACGCAGATCGGGAACACCGGGTAGAACGCGCGCAGGGGCACGTAGCTGCTGGTGTAGGCGTGCTGCGCGATGTCGCCGTAGTTGCCGGCGTCCCAGCGGTAGGTGTGCGCGAGCAGGCTCCAGGTCGAGCCGATGCCGGTCTTCGGCACGCCCTCGCTCACCGGGGACGACGGGCCGAACAGCCACGCCACCGCGATCAGCACGACGTTCCACGCGAGCACCACGGCCAGCACACGGGCGAAGTCGCCCGTGAGCCAGCGCGGCACGCGCGAAACCGCGTCGGGCTGCTTCGGTTCGTCCTCGGAGGTGAGCTCCTCGGCGGTCACCGTGGCGGTCATACCGTGCCTCCCGGCTGTTCGGTGGCGGCCACCGGGACCGGGGTCCGCTGCCGGAAGACGACCTTTTGGTAGAGCACGTAGTTCCACACCAGACCCACGGCGATGCCGGCGAACTTCGGCACGAGCACCGTGACGTGGGGCAGCAGCGACCCGACCGCGAAGATCACCGCCGCCTGCACCACCCACAGCCCGAACGCGGTGATGGCGAAGAACAGCAGCACCTGCTTGCGGACGTCGCCGTCCTTGGCGCGGAAGGTGAAGTTGCGGTTGAGCACGAAGCTCAGCAGCATGCCCGCGGTCGTCGAGCACAGGTTCGCGACGAACAGCGGCAGCCCGACGCTGGAGTACAGCAGCGCGAAGCCCACCGCGTCGACGAGCGTGTTGGCGACACCGACCACACCGAAGCGGATCTGCTGCGCGGTCAGGAGCTTCATCAGGCCCTGCTCTCCGCCTGGACCGCATCGACGGTGTCCAGGGTTTCCAGGGTTTCCGCAGCGCGCCCGGTCGGATTCGAGGTGACGCGAGCGTCGGAGGCGAGACCCGTCCGCACCGAGGCGACGCCGTACAGCGGCCGGTTCTGCACCTGCGAGTACGTGCGGCCGATGTAGCTGCCGAGCACGCCGAGCATGATGATCTGGATGCCGCCGAGGAAGAACATCGCGATCGTGATGAACGCCCAGCCGGGCACCGCGGTCGCCGGCGCGAACAGCTTCACGCCGATGACGTAGAGCACGCCGACGAAGCTGAGCGCGGAGATCAGGTAGCCGAGACGGCTGATCATGCGCAGCGGCGTGACGGAGAAACCGAGGATGCCGTCGGCGGCGAAGCGCAGCATCTTGCGCAGCGGGTAGCCGGTGACGCCCGCGTGGCGCTTGTCGCGATCGAACAGCACCGCGGTCTGGCGGAACCCGATGTAGGAGACCAGGCCGCGCAGGAAGCGGTCGCGCTCGCGGTACTTGCGCAGCTCGTCCACGACCTTGCGGTCGATCAGCCGGAAATCACCGGTGTTCTTGGGGATGTCGACGGCCGCCATCTTGCGCAGGAACCAGTAGAACGCGCCGGCGGTGAACCTCTTGAACGCGCTGTCCTGCCGCGAGCGGCGCTGCGCGTAGACGACGTCGTAGCCCTCTTCCCAGCGCTCGATCAGTTCGAGCGCGACGCGCGGAGGGTCCTGCAGGTCGCTGTCCATGATGATCGTCGCGTCGGCGTCGACCAGGTCGAGGCCCGCGGTCACGGCCATCTGGTGGCCGAAGTTGCGCGCGAGCTCGATCACGGTCACCCGCTCGTCGCGCCGGGACAGCTCGGTGAGCAGCACGAGCGAGCTGTCGCGGCTGCCGTCGTCGACGTAGAGGAAGCTGAGTTCGTACCGGTCTGCCAGCGGCCTGGTGACCTCGTCCACGGTCCGGTGGAGCAGGTCGATGTTGCCTTCCTCGTTGAAGATAGGGAAGACGAACGCGATCCGGCGTCTGTCGCTCGAGGGCTCCGAAGGCACGCCAATCATGACGGGACTCCCGTTTGACTCAATGGATCGGGCGAACGCGCTGATCCGCGGCCCGGAGGACCTCAGGATCTTAAGAGATCACGCTCACGGTGCTTCTTCGGGCCCGCATCCGGGCCCGCCTGCGGCCAGGCGGCTCCGGAAGCGCGCCGGAGGTCGATACGCTGGGCGGAGGATTTTCGACGTGAGGGAAAACTTGTGAATCGGCAGCCGCTGCGCCTGGCCATCATGGAGGCCACCCGCATCCTCACCGAGGCGGGCGTGGAGTCGCCGCGGACGGACGCGGACCTGATCGCCGCGCACGTGCTCGGGGTCGATCGCGGGCGGTTGCCGATGGTGCCGCTGGTCGACCCGCCCGTGATCGAGGCGATCGGGCAGCTCGTGGCGCAGCGCGCGAAGCGGATCCCGCTGCAGTACCTCACCGGGTGGGCCGCACTGGGCAACATCACGGTGAACGTGGGCCCCGGCGTGTTCGTGCCGCGCCCGGAGACTGAGCTGCTGCTGGACTGGGGCCTGAAGTTCCTCCACGGACGCGAGTTCCCCGTGGTCGTCGACCTGTGCACGGGGTCCGCCGCGCTGGCCCTGGCGCTGGCGCACGAGCGGCCGGACGCCGTCGTGTACGCCGTGGACGTCGACCCCCAGGCGCTCGCGTGGGCCCGGCACAACGCCGACGTGCACTCCGACGCGGGCGACACCCCCGTGCGCCTCTACTCGGGCGACATCGGCGACCCGACGATGTTCGCCGAGCTCGACGGCCTTGTCGACCTGGTGCTATGCAACCCGCCGTACGTCCCCGAAGGCACGCCCGTGCCCCCGGAGGTCGCAGAGCACGACCCGGCGCGCGCGGTGTTCGCCGAGGAGAGCGGCCTGGCGGTGATCCGCCACGCCATCGCGGCCGGCGCCCGCCTGCTGCGTCCCGGCGGCGGATTGGCGATCGAGCACGACGACACCCACGGGTCGGCCGTGCCGGCGCTCGTGCGGGCGCGCCGCGTGCTCACCGCGGTCGAGGACCACCCCGACTTCACGGGCCGGGCCCGCTACGTCACTGCCCGCCGCCTGGGCTGAAGCCGGGCCGAAACCGCACGGTTCGCCGTAGTCTCTCGCGCATGGCCTGCCGGATCACCGAACTCGTCATCGACTGCGCCGACCCCCAGCGCCTGGGGGACTTCTGGTGCGAGGTCCTCGGCTACGTCGAGCTCGGCTGGGAGGGCGCCGACCTGGAGATCGGCCCGCCCGGCGGCTTCGGCGGGCCGCTGCCGACCCTGGTGCTCAGCCGCAGCGACGAGCCCAAGCGCGGGAAACTGCCGCTGCACCTCGACGTCAACCCGACCGATCGCGACCAGGACGCGGAACTCGAGCGCCTCCTCGCCGCGGGCGCGCGCCCGGCCGACGTCGGGCAGACCGGCGAGGAGTCCTGGCACGTGCTGGCCGACCCGGAGGGCAACGAGTTCTGCCTGCTCCGCCGCCAGGTCGACGCGGTGGACAGCCCGAGCACCGCCGGTTGAACCGAGCTGGAGGGACCATCTCGAACCCGCTCCCGGCTCGTCCCGTCTGCCGTTCGAACGACAGGTTCGGCCGGTACGCCACCTCTGTCCGACTTTCGTCGTGAGGCAATGGGGCGGATTTCGTTCGCAACCCTAACGATCCGCGGTCGACTGAATACCGTCGATCTTCGGGCCCGCCCGCTCCGGGGCGGCCCGATCGTGAAGGGGAGTGTGGATGAGACCCTCCTGGATCCCTGCCCGGCGCACGACAAGGCGCGTCTCGAAGGTGGCCGCGGTCGTCGCGGCCGTCGCCTTGCTGCCCGGGCTGACCGCCGGCACGGCGAACGCCGACACGTTCACCCGCAGCTGGCCCGCGCCGCTGGACTCCGCGCACTGGGCCGACCAATCGGCCATGACGTGGAACGATTACCGCAAGGTCCCCGGCACGAACTGGGCCGACCCGTCGCTCAAGCCGACCGAGCGCACGTTCAAGGGCGCCGTGGTGCTCGCGGACTATGCGGACGAGGACTTCGTGGTCACGAAGCCGGCGCACTCGACGGTGTTCGGCAACCCCGGGCCGTCGGCGAGCAATCTGAAGCGCGAGGACGTGGCGCAGTACTACCAGGACTTCCTCAACAAGCCGGAAACCCTCAACCACGGCCACACCATCAACGAGTACTGGATGGAGGACTCCGGCGGCCGGTTCGGCGTGGACCTCACGGCGTTCGGGCCCTACCGCATGCCGGGCAAGTCCTTCGAGTACGGCATGGAGTTCCAGGACAACGCGTGCCCGCAGGGCTCGACGTGTGACCGCGACCTGCGCACCGACGCGCGCGCCGCGTGGAAGGCCGACGTCGGTGCGCTGGCCGACCAGTTCGACTTCGTCTTCTTCCTCTCCGCGGGCCAGGACGAGAGCTCGACGTGGCAAGAGTTCGGCGAGATGAAGTTCGGCAGCCAGGACGCCGTGCCGGACGAGTTCGGCCCGCCCGGCGACGAGAGCCTGCCCAACTGGGCCGACACCCGCTACGTGCCGTGGACGTCGTGGGCCTCGGCGTCGAGCATCTGGCCCAACGCGCAGAACGGCTCCTCCACGCAGGCCGAATCGTCCGGCCAGGGCACCTACGCCCACGAGTTCAGCCACATCCTGGGCATCGGCGACAACTACAACAACCCGTTCGGCGTCCCGCCGCAGCGCGCGTACACCGGCCCGTGGGAGATGCTTTCGCGCGGCAGCTTCAACGGTCCCGGCGGCCCGCACACGCGCTGGCAGATCCCGGCCACCGAGGGCGGCTCGATGGGCGCGCACCACATGCTGCGCAACAAGCTGAAGCTCGGCATCGTCGACCCCGCCGACGTGCTGCAGCTCGACCGCGACCAGCTCGCGAAAACCGGTCCCGTGACGGCGCGGATCACCGCGCGGGAGGCGGCGCCGGAACCGGGTGCCTACACGGGGCTGAACATCGCGCTGCCGGGCGGCGACAAGTCCCCGAAGTGCGACCGCAACACCGACCCGCTGTGCGACGGCGGCGGTTACGACAACTACACGCTCGAGGTCGTCGACCGGATGGGCTCGGACTCCTTCGCGCCCGACTCCGGCGTGCTGCTGGCCAAGACCAAGAACAAGGACGCGGCGCCGTTCGAGTGGGTCGTCGACGCGAACCCGCAGGACATCGGCCTCACCGACTACGTGAAGCCGGACGGCACGCCGGTGAAGATCACCGTCGGCGACTACCGGCAGCTCAACGACGCGGCGTTCAAGGCCGGCACGGGCTCCTCGGGCGCATATGAGTACACCGACGAGGCCAACCGGCTGCACTTCCTCGTCACCGACCTCGCACGGGATCGCCGCGGCGTGCTGTCGTACACGGTCACCGTCGCCTCGCTCGACGGTGCGGGCCCGCAGGCGCGCGGTGCGCACCTGTGGCCGGCGCTGCCAGCGTTCACCAAGGGCGGGCTCGCCACGTGCGACTTCCGGCTGCTGAACACCGGTTCCGCACGCGGGGCGAAGGCGCCGTACGACAGCGACACCTACCGGCTGAGCGCGAGCACCGACGCGAAGGGCTGGGAGGTGCGGCTGCCCAATGAGCTGGCGACGGCGAAGTTCGGGCAGACCGCCCAGATCGCCGCCTACGCGAAACGGACACCGGGCGCGCCGTACACGGCGCGGGTCAAGCTCACCGCCACATCGGTGAGCGATCCGGCGAAGACGAGCACCACCACCTGCGCGGCCATCGGGTTCTGACCCGGCGTCCCCGGCACCTGACCACCGCATTCGGGTGCCGGGGACGAGGGCTAGGCTTCGCGGCATGAGTGCGGTGTACGACTGCAGCAAGCGCGAGGCCCGGGCCGAAGGGCTGGCCGCCGCGGCGTCAGCGGTGAGGTCGAGCCGGTTGGTGGTCCTGCCGACCGACACCGTCTACGGCATCGGTGCGGACGCCTTCGACGCCGGCGCCGTGCAGGCGTTGCTGCGCGCGAAGAACCGCGGTCCGGACATGCCCGTGGGCGTGCTCGTCGGTTCGTGGTCCACAGTAGACGGTCTCGTGCTCGGCCTGCCGCCGCAGGCGCGGGCGCTCGTGGAGGCGTTCTGGCCGGGCGACCTGTCCATCGTGCTCCCGCACGCGCCGAGCCTGCAGTGGGACCTCGGGCAGTCGCGCGGCACCGTGATGCTGCGGATGCCGCTGCACCCCGTCGCGCTGGAGCTGCTGCGCGACGTCGGCCCGATGGCCGTGTCGAGCGCCAACGTCTCCGGCCGCCCGCCCGCGTCCACCGCGGCCGAGGCGCAGGACCAGCTGGGCGATTCGGTGTCGGTGTACCTCGACGGCGGTTCGAGCGGCGAGGCCGTGGCTTCGTCGATCGTGGACCTCACGGGCGAGAATCCGGTGGTGCTGCGCGAAGGCGCGGTCACGCGCTCGGCGATCGCCGAGGTCATGGGCGTGCCCGTCGAGTCGCTCGCCTGAGCGGTCCACAGGGGAGGCTCCGCCAAACCGCGTCACATCCGGTCGCGGTAGCGTGACGCGGTGACTCGGACCCCCCGGCAGGCGTGACGCGGTCATGCCCCCTGTGCAAGGACTTCTCCCCATCCGGGAGTACCTCCTCGTCGCGCTGACCGCGACGGCGGTGACCTACCTGCTCACCGGCGTGGTCCGCCGCGTCGCGATCCGCATCGGCGCGATCGCCAACCCGCGCGCCCGCGACGTCCACGTGACGCCGATCCCTCGCATGGGCGGCGTCGGCATCTACCTGGGCGTGGCCGCGGCGATGGGCCTGGCGCACCAGCTGCCCGCGCTGAGCCACGGTTTCGACGCTTCGCTGGACTCCGTCGGCGTGCTGCTGGCGGCCGGCGTCATCTCGCTCATCGGCGCGCTGGACGACCGGTTCGAGCTCGACGCGTGGACGAAGCTCGCCGGCCAGGTCATGTGCGCGGGGATCCTCGTGCTCTTCGGCGTGCAGTGGGTGTCGTTCTGGGTGCCGTGGGGCGGCACCGGCGACTCGTTCGGTTCGGTGCTCGTGCTGGACAAGAACCAGGGCGCGCTGCTGACCGTCGTGATGGTCGTGGTGATGGTCAATGCGATGAACTTCGTCGACGGCCTCGACGGCCTCGCGGGCGGCCTGGGCTTCATCGCCGCGACGGCCACCTGCGCCTTCTCGCTGGGCCTGCTCGACAGCACCGGCGGCGACTTCGGCACCTACCCGCCGGCCCTCATCGCGGCGACGCTGGCGGGCGCGTGTCTGGGCTTCCTGCCCTACAACTTCCAGCCCGCCAAGATCTTCATGGGCGACTCCGGCTCCATGATGATCGGCCTCATGCTCGCCGGCGCGACCACGTCCGCGAGCGGCCGCGTCAGCTACACGCGCTTCTCGGCCTCCGACGCGCTCGCCCTGCTGTCGCCCTTGGTCGTGGTCGTGGCGGTCCTCTTCGTTCCCGTCCTGGACCTCGTGATGGCCGTCATCCGCCGCACCCGCCGCGGCGAAAGCCCTTTCGCGGCCGACAAGATGCACCTCCACCACCGCCTGCTCGAGATCGGCCACTCCCAGCGCCGCGCCGTCCTGCTCATCTACTTGTGGGCCGGCATCCTCGCCTTCGGCGCGGTGTCCGTGACGCTCTTCGACGACACGGCCGTGTTCTGGGTCATCGGGGCGGGTCTGGTGGTGGCCGTGCTGGTGTCCCTGGTGCCGCGGTTGCGGGCGCGGCGCCGAGCCGGCTGAGGTCTTCGCGAATTCCGATTCACCTCCTCTCGGCGTCCCCGTCGCCTCCTTGTGAATGTCCGATGGGGCGAGGAATCGATGCGCCAAATCGCGCTCGGCCTGTCGGCTGCGGGTTCGATGATGGCGACTTTCCCGGGGCTGGCGTCGCTGCCGAGCCGACGGGGGCGATTCCGGCCGAATCAGGAAAAACGGTGCTGTGGAACAGGCATCTTCGATCGGGCACGCGCGTCGCTCGCGCTGCAGTGGTCGGTCTCGGTGCTGCCGGCACAGCCCGAACGACGGCCGCTCGGTGCGGGGTTCTCGGTCGGCTTTTCCCAGCCCGCAACGCGATCGGCCGCGTCAGTCCCCATCGGACGGTTTCGGTCGGCATCGTGACCGCGACCAGTCTCGACGGGAACGCGCTGGCCTGTACCAATCCCGGCCGTCCCTGGGCTGCGTGAACCGTTTCGATGAATGCGCCGCGGCGGTCGTCCCGTGGGTCATTCTTGTTCATTTCCGCGACCGATCATCCAGTCGCGGAAATGAATTCTGCCGCCCCGGTTTTCGCGCCCGCGTGGACCCGGGGCAGCCCGTTGTGTTGCTGGGTCGCAGGCCGGGGGTCAGGAGACCAGGTCGCGGGGTTCTCTACACTCGATCTCGAACCGAGTAGGGAGCCCAGCTGTGAGCGAAACCGAAACCTCGACCGACGCGACGGAGAACCCGCACGCCAAGGTGGTGCTGCAGGCTGCTCGCGCGATGACAAAGGCTTCGCTGCTGGTCACGCCGCCGGCGGTGCTCGTGTGCATTCTGGTGTTCAGCATCGTCTACGGGTTGCATGGCTTCCTCGGCTCGCTGGTCGGTGCCGTGCTGGCGATGCTGGCGGCCCTGTCGACGCTCGGGCTCATGCGCTTCAGCGCGGGCCAGGACCCGATGTTCGTCATGGTGATCGCGCTCGGTGGGTACGTGGTCAAGGTCGTGCTGCTGTTCGGCGCGCTCACGTTGCTCAAGGGCGTGCCCGCGCTGCATCCGTTGTCGCTGGGACTCACCATGATCGTGGCGATCCTGGTGTCCGCCGCGGCCGAGTTCGCGGCCTTCCGCAAGACGAAGATCCCGACGATCATCCCGTCCTGACGCGAACCCGGCACCCTCGGCTACCGACAGTGAGAGCACGCTGCGGCATCCGTGTGTGACCTGAAACACGCCAGCCGACTTTCGGGTGTGTGGCACACCTCGCCGAGGCGCTCACCTGTGGTGTTGCGAAACCGGTCGCGCGCGTCCCGGACTTGGGTCCTGGATGGACTCGGGACCTAAGTCCTGAGCTGATCGGCTGGTATGAAGTACGCGTGTACGGCACCGATTGACCTGCTGGTAGGGTCCGCTTCAAGGGTGGCGGCCTCGCCCGCGCACTCCCTCAAACGAACCGCGACCAGCAGTGTGGCGACCCGATGGTTCCGCCCCTCAGCCGCTGGTCCGAAGTGGATTGCAGGGCAGTGCTCTTGCGAGCCAACCTCTGTGCAGGGCATGAGAATCATTCACTGCGCGGTGGGGCTGGCCGCCTCCGGCGTGCTCGTGCGTATCGGGTACGTTAAGTCCAGATCGTGACGATTCCCCCGGCGGAGTGAACGCCGGCCGGGAGAACCGGGAGGAGCGCAGTGATCGCGCTGGTACTGACCGAGGGTGCTGTTTTCACGCCCCCTGGTACTGATGCCTTCGAGCTGCCGCCGTTTTTGGGGTCTGGCGAGTGGGGCTTGAACAAGCCGAAGCTGCTGGTGATCATCGCTTTGATCATCGTCGCCGGCTACTTCTTGGTGGCTTCGCGCAAGCTGAAGATCGTGCCCACCAAGGGCCAGTTCATCGCAGAGTCCGTCTATGACTTCAGCCGCAACAACATCACGCGGAGCCAGATCGGCTCGAAGGAGTTCAAGCCGTTCATCCCGCTGGTTCTCGCGTTGTTCACCTTTATCTTGGTGAACAACCTCTTCGGGATCATTCCGTTCTTCCAGTTCCCGACCATGGCGCGGATCGGCTTCCCGCTGGCCATGTCGCTTCTCGTGGTCTACCCGGTCTACCACTACGTGGGCATCAAGAAGCACGGCCTGGGCGGGTACCTGAAGAACCAGTTGGCGCCGGCGGGGATCCCGAAGTTCGTGCTCCCGCTCTACGGCCTGATCGAGTTCGCGCAGAAGTTCTTCATCACCCCGATCACGCTGGCCATCCGTGTTTTTGCCGCCATGTTCGCGGGTCACCTGATCATCATCGTGTTCACCCTGGGCGGCACCTTCCTGCTCACGGAGACCTCGGGCTGGGCCCTCAAGCCGGTGTCGATCCTGGGCTGGGTCCTGGCAATCCTGATGACTTTCCTCGAGGCCTTCATCCAGGTGCTGCAGGCCTACATCTTCGCCCTGCTGTCGGCCGGGTACATCGGCGCCGCGCTGGCGTCGGAGCACTGAGAAACACACAAGCCCCCGATCCGCGTGAGTGCGCGGACCGAAGTGAAGGGAAACGCACGTGAGCAACATCGTTCTGGCCCAGGCCGCTGAGCAGGCTGTCAACATCAACCCCGGCCTCGCCGCCATCGGCTACGGCCTGGGCGCGATCGGCCCGGGTATCGGCATCGGCCTGATCTTCGCCGCGGTCATCAACGGCACCGCGCGTCAGCCTGAGGCCCAGGGCAAGCTGCAGGGCATCGGCTTCTCGACCTTCGTGCTCACCGAGGTCCTCGCGCTGATCGGTATCGTCATCTACTTCATCGCCTCCGCGGCCTGAGTCACCCCACTCTCGCCAACTAAGGAGACGCTGTGCTGAAGACCGAACTGGTGTTGGCGGCCGAAGAGCACGCCAACCCGATCATTCCGGACATCCCGGAGCTGATCCTCGGCATCGTCGCCTTCCTGATCCTGCTGTTCATCCTGAAGAAGTACGTCGTCCCGCGTTTCGAGACTGCGTACGAGGAACGGGCGCAGAAGATCGAAGGCGGCATCGAGAAGGCCGAGAAGGCCCAGGCCGAAGCCGAAGACGCGCTGGCCGAGTACAAGGCGCAGCTCGCCGAGGCCCGGTCCGAGGCCGCGAAGATCCGCGACGACGCCCGGCTCGAAGCCGAGCAGATCAAGGCGGAGCTGCGGGCCGAGGCCGAGTCCGAGTCCCAGCGGATCGTCGCGCAGGGGCAGGCTCAGCTGCAGGCCCAGAAGGCGCAGATCATCGCCGAGCTGCGGGCCGACATGGGCCGCAACGCGGTGGAGCTGGCGAGCCGCATCGTCGGCGAGTCGCTCGAAGACGAGGCGCGCCGCCGCGGCACCGTCGACCGGTTCCTCTCGGAGCTCGAGACCGCGTCGGCCACCAATGGAGCGGGGAAGTAACCAGAGATGACGCTGCATGCTGCGAGCCGTGAAGCGCTCGACCTCGCCGAGACCCGTCTCGGCGAGGTTCTGGCCGACGCGGGTACCGACCCCGCGACTGCCGGGGACGAGCTGCTCTCGGTCGTCGACCTCCTTGACCGCGAAATCGGCCTGCGCCGGTCGGTCAGCGACGCTTCGGCCAGCCCGGAGAGCCGCCAGGGCCTCGTCCGCCGGCTGTTCGACGGAAAGCTGAGCGAACCGGCCCTGAAGGTGCTCGACGCCGTGGCGGGCAGCCGCTGGTCAAGCCCCCGCGAGCTGGTGGACGGGATCGAGTCCCTCGGCCGCTCGGCGCTGCTCACCTCCGCCGAGAAGACCGGGAACGTCGAGACCGTCGAGTCCCAGCTGTTCCAGGTCGCACGGATCGTCTCGGGCTCCTCGGAGCTCGAGGCCGCGCTGTCCGACCTGGCCGCTCCCGCCGACGCCAAGCGGACCCTGGTCCGCGGGCTGTTCGCGGACAAGGTCGACGTGGTCACCCAGACCCTCGTCGAGCAGGTCGTGCGCCGCGCCAAGGGGCGCGGGGTCGGCAACGGGCTCGACAAGCTGGTCGCGCTGGCCGCGGAACGGCGTGAGCGTTCGGTCGCGTACGTGACCAGCGCCAACGCTCTCACCGACGAGCAGCAGGCCCAGCTCGGGTCGAAGCTCAACGGCATCTACGGGCGGACCCTCGCGCTGCACGTCGAGGTGGACCCCCGGCTGGGCGGCGGGCTCGTCGTCCGCGTCGGCGACGAGGTCATCGACGGCAGCACGGCCGGCCAGCTGGCGGCGGTGCGCCGCAGGCTGAGCCGCGCCTGACGGGTGCGCCCGCACCACAGACTTTGCACACTGGACAGAACAGAAGCGAGAGCGGGAACGAAATGGCGGAGCTGACGATCTCCTCGGACGAGATCCGCAGTGCGATCGAGAACTACGTCTCGAGTTACGCCCCGGATGTGAACCGGGAAGAGGTCGGCGTGGTCGCCGACGCCGGTGACGGTATCGCCCACGTCGAGGGCCTCCCCTCGGCCATGGCCAACGAGCTGCTCGAGTTCCCGGGCGGCGTCCTCGGTGTGGCGCTGAACCTGGACGCCCGTTCGATCGGTGCGGCCATCCTCGGCGACTTCGAGACGATCGAAGAGGGCCAGCAGGTCAAGCGGACCGGCCAGGTCCTGTCCGTGCCGGTCGGCGACGGCTACCTCGGCCGGGTCATCGACCCGCTGGGCGCGGCCATCGACGGGCTCGGCGAGATCGAAACCACGACCCGGCGTCCGCTGGAGCTCAAGGCCGCCTCGGTGGTCGAGCGCCAGCCGGTGTCCGAGCCGCTGCAGACCGGCATCACCGCCATCGACGCGATGACGCCGATCGGCCGTGGCCAGCGCCAGCTGATCATCGGTGACCGCAAGACGGGCAAGACCGCCGTCGCCGTGGACACGATCATCAACCAGAAGGCCAACTGGGAGACCGGCGACCCGAAGAAGCAGGTCCGCTGCATCTACGTCGCGATCGGCCAGAAGGGCTCCACGATCGCGTCGGTCAAGAAGTCGCTCGAGGACGCGGGCGCGATGGAGTACACGACCATCGTCGCCGCCCCGGCTTCCGACTCAGCCGGCTTCAAGTGGATCGCCCCCTACACCGGCTCGGCCATCGGCCAGCACTGGATGTACGAGGGCAAGCACGTCCTGATCGTGTTCGACGACCTGACCAAGCAGGCCGACGCCTACCGCGCGATCTCGCTGCTGCTGCGCCGCCCGCCGGGCCGCGAGGCGTTCCCCGGCGACGTCTTCTACTTGCACTCCCGTCTCCTCGAGCGGTGCGCCAAGCTGTCGGACGAGCTGGGTGCCGGCTCGCTGACCGGCCTGCCGATCATCGAGACGAAGGCCAACGACGTGTCGGCCTACATCCCGACGAACGTCATCTCGATCACCGACGGTCAGTGCTTCTTCCAGTCGGACCTGTTCAACGCCGGTCAGCGCCCGGCCATCGACGTGGGCATCTCGGTGTCCCGCGTGGGTGGTGCCGCGCAGGTCAAGGCGATGAAGTCGGTCTCCGGTTCGCTCCGCATCGACCTGTCGCAGTACCGCGAGCTGGAGGCGTTCGCCGCCTTCGCCTCGGACCTCGACGACGCGTCGAAGGCGCAGCTCGAGCGTGGTGCGCGCCTGTACGAGGTGCTCAAGCAGCCGCAGTACTCGCCGATCCCGGTCGAGGAGCAGGTCTGCACGGTGTGGCTGGGCACCAACGGCCACTACGACTCGGTCCCGACCGAGGACGTGCGCCGCTTCAACCACGAGTTCCTCGACTCGGCCCGCCGCAAGCACACCGAGGTCCTCGGTGCGATCCGCGACAGCGGCAAGTTCGAGGACGACACGCGCGACGCGCTCGTGAACGCGGTGAACGAGTTCAAGAAGGAGTTCACGACCTCCGAGGGCAAGCCCCTGGAGTCGAACGCCGACGCGATGGACGCCGACAAGGTCGGGCAGGAGACCGTCAAGGTCAACAAGCCCGCCCCGAAGAAGTGAGCTGATAGCTCATGGCCGCACAACTCCGGGAACTTCGGTCGCGCATCAAGGCGACCAAGTCGATCGGCAAGATCACGAAGGCGATGGAGCTCATCGCCACCGCGCGCATCACCAAGGCGCGTGCGAAGGTCGCCGCTTCCCGGCCGTACGCGGACGAGATCACCAAGGTGCTCTCGGCGCTGGCCGGTGCGGCGGCGAACCTCGACCACCCGCTCCTGGTCGAGCGCCCCAACCCGAAGCGGGCCGCGGTCCTCGTCGTCACCAGCGACAAGGGCCAGTGCGGTGGGTACAACACCAACGTGCTGAAGGCGACCGAGGAACTGCTCGCCCTGCTCCGTGAGGAGGGCAAGGAGCCCGAGGTCTACGTCACCGGCAACAAGGGCCTGAACTACTACCGGTTCCGGGGCCGCGAGGTCGTCGACAGCTGGACGGGCTTCTCCGACCAGCCGGCGTACACCGACGCGGTCGCGGCGGCGGAGACGCTGGTGGAGTCGTTCCTCTCCGGCACCGAGGCGGGTGCGCCCGGCGCGCTCGCCGGGGTCGACGAGATCCACGTCGTCTACACCGAGTTCGTCTCGATGCTGACGCAACGCCCGATCGCCAAGCGGGTCGCCCCGCTCGAGGTCGAGTACACCGAAGGTGAGGAGCAGAAGCCCGCGGGCGAGCTGCTCCCCAGCTACGAGTTCGAGCCGAGCGCCGACAAGCTGCTGGGTGCGCTGCTGCCGAAGTACATCAACACGCGCCTGTACTCGGCGCTGCTGGAGTCGGCGGCGTCCGAACTGGCAGCCCGCCGCACCGCGATGAAGGCCGCGTCGGACAATGCGAACGACCTGGTGGGCAACCTGACGCGGGAAATGAACCAGGCCCGCCAGGCGCAGATCACTCAGGAGATCTCCGAAATCGTCGGTGGCGCGAACGCGCTCACCGCAGCAGGAAGTGATGATTGATGACCAGTACTGAAACCCCGCGTGCCAAGGGGCGCATCGTGTCGGTGACCGGTCCGGTCGTCGACGTCGAGTTCCCGCGTGGTTCCGTTCCCGACCAGTACAACGCGCTCAAGGTCGAGATCGAGTTCGAGCAGCTGCGCAAGACCGTGACCCTCGAGGTCGCCAGCCACCTCGGTGACAACCTCGTCCGCACGATTTCGCTGCAGCCGCAGGACGGTCTCGTCCGCGGTGCCGAGGTCACCGACACCGGCGGCCCGATCACCGTGCCGGTGGGCGACAAGGTCAAGGGCCACGTCTACAACGCCCTTGGCGAGTGCCTCGACGAGCCCGGCTACGGCGACGACCTCGAGCGCTGGGGCATCCACCGCAACCCGCCGCCCTTCGACCAGCTCGAGGGCAAGACGGAGATGCTGGAGACCGGCCTCAAGGTCGTCGACCTGCTCACCCCGTACGTGCAGGGTGGCAAGATCGGCCTGTTCGGTGGTGCCGGCGTGGGCAAGACGGTGCTCATCAAGGAGATGATCACCCGCGTCGCCCGGAACTTCGGTGGCACCTCGGTGTTCGCCGGCGTCGGCGAGCGCACCCGTGAGGGCAACGACCTCTTCCTGGAGATGTCCGAGGACGGCGTCATCAACGACACCGCCCTCGTCTTCGGCCAGATGGACGAGCCGCCGGGCACGCGTATGCGCGTCGCCCTGTCCGCGCTGACGATGGCGGAGTACTTCCGCGACGTGCAGAACCAGGACGTGCTGCTGTTCATCGACAACATCTTCCGGTTCACCCAGGCCGGTTCCGAGGTGTCGACCCTGCTGGGCCGCATGCCTTCGGCCGTGGGTTACCAGCCGACGCTGGCCGACGAGATGGGTCAGCTGCAGGAGCGGATCACCTCGACCCGAGGCCGGTCGATCACCTCGATGCAGGCGATCTACGTCCCCGCGGACGACTACACCGACCCTGCCCCGGCCGCGACGTTCGCCCACCTGGACGCAACCACCGAGCTGTCGCGTGGTGTCTTCCAGAAGGGCATCTTCCCGGCGGTGGACCCGCTGGCGTCGACGTCGACGATCCTCGACCCGGCCATCGTCGGTGAGGACCATTACCGCGTGGCTTCCGAGGTCATCCGGATCCTGCAGAAGTACAAGGAACTGCAGGACATCATCGCGATCCTCGGTATGGACGAGCTCTCGGAAGAGGACAAGCTCACCGTTCAGCGCGCGCGCCGCATCGAGCGGTTCCTGTCGCAGAACATGCTGGTCGCCGAGGCGTTCACGCAGATCCCCGGCTCGACCGTGCCGCTGGCGGAGACCATCGAGTCGTTCGACCGCATCGCGAAGGGCGACTTCGACCACTACCCGGAGCAGGCGTTCCTGGGTATCGGTGGCCTCGAGGACCTCGAGAAGAAGTACAAGGAAATCACCAAGAAGTGACTCTTTAGAAGACGCAGTCTGAGCGCGGCGGGGGCAGTGTCCATTATGGACACCCGCCCCCGCCGTTCTCGTAACCGAAGCCGGACCTATTACACTCGGTGGTGACACCCCGAGCGAAGGAGTGCTACGTGGCTGAGATGTCCGTGGAGCTGGTGGCCGTGGAGCGCCGGCTCTGGTCGGGTACCGCCACCTTCGTGGTGGCGCAGACCACCGAGGGCGAGATCGGCATCATGCCCGGCCACGAGCCGGTGCTGGGCCAGCTCGTCGAGGGTGGCGTGGTGAAGGTGAACACGACCGACGGCGAGATTCTCACAGCCGCCGTGCACGGTGGGTTCCTGTCGGTGACCGCCACCGGGGTGAGCGTGCTCGCCGAGAGCGCCGAGCTCTCCGACGAGATCGACATCGACGCGGCCAAGGCGGCCCTGACCGCGGACGACGAGGCGGAGCGCACGAGGGCAACGGCCCAGCTCCGCGCGGCCGGTCAGACAGTCTGATCGAGCGACGAGCAGGAGCCGGGCCGTGAAGATCGCCATCGTGGTGCTGGGGCTCCTGATCGTGCTCGCCGTGCTGGCGGCCTGGTACGGCCAGCGGTGGATCCGGATGCGCCGCGGCGGTGGCGTGAGCGTCGCGCTGCGGTGGCGTCCGGACAACCCGCGCGCCAGCTGGCACCTCGGGCTCGGGCGTTACGAGGGCGACGAGTTCGTCTGGTACCGCGTCTGGAGCCTCCGGTCCGGCCCGGACCGCGTGTTCCAGCGCGAGAGCATGCAGATCGCCGACCGGCGGGACCCGTCCGGCACGGAGGCGTACGCGGTGCCGGAAGGTTCCACTGTCCTGCGGTGTGAATCGCCCACCCAGGAAGCGATCGAGATCGCGATGGGGCCTGGTGCGCTCACCGGGTTCCTGTCCTGGCTGGAGTCGGCTCCGCCGGGACGAATGCTGCCGCACGCGTCCTGATCGGCCGTTACCCTGGGATGATGGAGCCCGAGGAACAGGCCGACCGCAAGCGTCGCTGGGCGAAGCTGCCCGAGCACGTGCGGCTCGAGGACATGACCACGGCCCAGGACGTCGAGCCCGGGGCCGATTCGACGTGGGATGTCGACTACGAGCGGTACTGGACCGCCCGGGAGCTGCGCTGACCCGCAAGGTGGCGGTTGCTCAGCCGCCCGGCTTCCACAGCACGTCGCCGTCCGGGTTGGCGAGCCGGCCGAGGATGAACAGCAGGTCGGACAACCGGTTGAGGTACTTCACGGCGATCGGGTTCGTCGTGTCCGGCTCCGCCTCCACGAGCGCCCACGCCGAACGCTCCGCGCGCCGCGTGACCGTGCGCGCCTGGTGTAGGTAAGCCGCGCCCGGCGTGCCGCCCGGCAAGATGAACGACGTGAGCTTCGGCAGCCGCTCGTTGAACTCGTCGCACCAGCCCTCCACGCGCTCGAGGTAGGCCTCGGTGATGCGCAGGGGCTCGTACGGGGGATTTTCCTCGATCGGCAGGCACAGGTCGGCGCCGACGTCGAACAGGTCGTTCTGCACGCGCCTGAGCACGCCGGCGATCTCGTCGCTCAGGGAACCCATCGCGACGGCCAGCCCGATGACGGAGTTGGCCTCGTCGGTATCGGCGTAGGCGCCCAGGCGGGGCGAGGTTTTGGGGATCCGCGAGCCGTCGCCGAGCGCTGTGGTGCCGCTGTCGCCGACCTTCGTGTAGACGCGGTTGATGCGAACGACCATGCCTTCGACTCTACCGGCCCCGCGTGTGCCGAAACTGGGCGAGAGGGCATGATTGGCGGCCATGAGCGAGCACTTCGACGTGCACGGCGGGGCACGGCTGGTCGGCGAGGTCGACGTGGTCGGAGCCAAGAACAGCGTGCTGAAGCTGATGGCCGCGGCCCTGCTGGCCGAGGGCACCACCACCATCACGAACTGCCCGCAGATCCTCGACGTGCCCCTGATGGGCGACGTCCTGCGCAGCGTCGGCTGCGAGGTCGAGATCAACGGCGACACGGCGCGTATCACCACGCCTGCCGAGCTGTCGCACCGCGCGGACTCGGCGGCAATGGGCAAGCTGCGCGCGTCCGTCTGCGTGCTGGGTCCGCTGGTCGGGCGGCTCAAGAAGGCCGTGGTCGCGCTGCCCGGCGGTGACGCGATCGGCTCACGGCCGCTGGACATGCACCAGAACGGCCTGCGCAAGCTGGGTGCCACGAGCACGATCGAGCACGGCTGCGTGGTCGCCAACGCCGAGTCCCTCGTCGGCGCCCAGATCTGGCTGGACTTCCCGAGCGTCGGCGCCACCGAGAACATCCTGATGGCCGCGGTGCTGGCCGAGGGCACGACCGTGATCGACAACGCGGCGCGCGAGCCCGAGATCGCCGACATCTGCACGATGCTCGTGGAGATGGGCGCGAAGATCGAGGGCGCCGGCACGTCGACGCTGACCGTGCACGGAGTGGAGCGGCTGCGCCCGACCGAGCACCGCGTGATCGGCGACCGGATCGTCGGCGCGACCTGGGCGTTCGCCGCGGCGATGACGCGGGGCGACCTGACCGTGCGCGGCGTCAACCCGCACCACCTCGACCTGGTGCTGGACAAGCTGCGGCTCGCGGGCGCCGACGTGACCACGTTCGACGAGAAGGGCTTCCGCGTCGTGCAGCCCGAGCGCCCGAAGGCGGTCGACTGGGTGACGCTGCCCTACCCGGGCTTCGCCACCGACCTGCAGCCGTTCGCGGTAGCGCTTTCGGCCGTCTCCGAGGGCACGTCGATGATCACGGAGAACGTCTACGAGGCCCGGTTCCGCTTCATCGAAGAGATGATGCGGCTCTCCGGCGACGCCCGAACCGACGGCCACCACGCCGTGGTCCGCGGGGTCGAGCAGCTCTCCAGCGCGCCGGTCTGGGCCTCCGACATCCGCGCCGGCGCCGGCCTCGTGCTCGCCGGCCTGTGCGCCGAGGGCGTCACCGAGGTCTGGGACGTCTTCCACATCGACCGCGGTTACCCGCACTTCGTCGAGAACCTCAACCGCCTCGGCGCGCGCATCGAGCGCGTGGCGGGGGAGCCCGAGCGCGCGTAGTCAGTCCACGGGGCGGGCGTCGAGTGCGCGGAGCACGTGCTCGACGACCCGGTCCAGAAATTCGGGGCCCGGGGGCTCCCGGCGCACCACCAGGCGCCAGTAGATCGGCGCCGCGAGCAGGTCCATGGCCAGCTCGATGTCGACGTCTGCCGGGAGCTCACCACGCTGGATCGCGCGCTCGAACAGCGGCCGTGCGGCGTCGCGGCGAGGGCCGCCGATGCGAGTGCGCATGTCGTCGGCCGGCTCGGGGTCGCGGGCGCCCTCGGCGATGAGGTCCGGCAGGATCCGGGCGAACCGCGGGTGCGTGAGCCAGTCGTACACCGCCTGCATCGATTCGCGCAGGTCACCGCGCAGAGATCCCGTGTCCGGGGTCGGCGCGCGGCTCACGCTGAACTCCGAAACCACTGCCGAGATCATCTCGTGCTTCGAGCGCCAGCGGCGGTACAGCGCGCTCTTGCCGACGCCCGCCCGCTTGGCCACGGCCTCCATCGACAGCCGGCCGTAACCCACCTCCGCGAGCTCGTCGAGCACCGCTTCCGTGATCGCCTGCGTGACGTCGGGCTGCAGCACAGCCGCCCCGGTGGGCGTGCGGCGAGTTGTCATGATCGCATCCTAGCGGGTGGACGAGACGGTACCGTTCCATGTAGGTTGACGTCGGGACGGTACCGTATCGTCCGCTCAGGAGGAGGGCCCGATGAAGCAGCTGCTGTTCGAGGACGACCCCCAGTTCTGGTTCGAGACGCTCCGCGTGTTCGGCCACGCGAGCTACGGCGGTTCGGACTTCGGCGAGGTCGTCGCCACCGCTTCCCGCATCAAGCCCGGCGACTACGGCAGCTGGCACGACGAGTGGCTCGCCGCGGCCGAGCGCCTGGCGGCCGAGGCCGACGGGGTGGCCGCTGCGCACCCGATCAGCGCCCGCGACGCGTACTTGCGCGCGTCCACCTACTACCGCTCGGCGGAGTTCTTCCTGCACGGCAACCCTGCCGACCCGCGCATCGCCTACGCCTACGACCGCAGCGTCGAGTGCTTCCACCGCGCGATCGAGGGTTTCGCGGGCGTCGAGCGCGTCGAGATCCCGTATGAGGGTCATGTGCTGCGCGGCTACTTCTACCGCGCGCCCGGCACCGGCCGTCGCCCGATTCTGTTGGCGCACAACGGTTTCGACGGCAGCGCGGAGGATGTGCACTTCTTCGGCGCGGCCGGGGGAGCCGAGCGCGGCTACCACGTGCTGGCGTTCGACGGCCCCGGCCAGCCGAGCGCGATCCACCGCGACGGGCTCGTCTTCCGGCCCGACTGGGAGCACGTGGTGGGCCCGGTGCTCGACTTCGTGCTCGCCGACCCGGACGTCGACCCGGACAAGGTCGCGCTGCTCGGCCTCAGCCTCGGCGGCCTGCTCGCCCCCCGCGCCGCGGCTTTCGACGAGCGCATCAAGGCGGTCGTCGCCGTGGACGGGGTGTTCGACGCCGGCTCGGCGGTAACGGCTTTCCTGCCGTGGGACCGCGCGGAGATCGACCGCCGCGCCAACGCACCGCACGACGAGGAGCTCGACAAGCTGCTGGCCGCCGGCCGCGCCGCGAACCCCACGCTGCGCTGGGCCGCCGACCACGGCCGATACGTGCTGGGCGCGGCGACCGACCGCGAATTCCTCGCGAAGTACCTGACCTACACCCTCGACGGCGGCGTCACCGAGCGCATCAAGTGCCCGACGCTCGTCTGCGAGGCCGCCGACGACCTGTTCTTCAACGGCGACGGCGAAACCCAGCCCGAACCCCGTCGCCTCTACGAACGGCTCACCGGCCCGAAGACGCTGCTCTCGTTCACCGCCGCGGAGGGCGCGGACGCCCACTGCCACGTCGGCGCGCAGCGGCTCGCGACGGCCCGCGTCTTCGACTGGCTCGACGAGACGCTCTAGGTGTACTGCCTGGGGAGGTTGCGATCGGCGCGACACGTGATCGGATGATCTTGGTGTGGGGGAGGGCCTCCGGGTTCGGTGTGGATTGCGACATCTGCACCGGCTACCTGGAGGCCCTCGTGTCCCACCGTAATGCCCCGCTGTCTGAGACCGGCAGGCTGCGCCTGGCCCGGTGTGTCGTGGACGAGGGCTGGCCGTTGCGGCGGGCCGCGGAGCGGTTCCAGGTATCGGTCTCCACCGTGGTGCGGTGGGCCGGGTGCTACCGCGAGCACGGCGAAGCCGGCATGGCTGACAGGTCAAGCCGTCCACGGTTCACCGAGTCCTGACCCGCTACCGGTGCTCCCGGCTGGCCCACCTCGACCGGGCCACCGCACGGCCGATCCGCCGCTACGAGCACGACGCGCCCGGCGACCTCGTGCATGTCGATATCAAGAAGCTGGGCAACATCCCCGACGGCGGTGGGCATCGTGTCACCGGCCGCGCCACCGGAGAGCAGAACAAGAAAGCCACCACCACAGCTCGTTACCGTCACGGCAAACCCAAGATCGGATCCAGCTACCTCCACAACGCCGTGGACGACCACTCCCGGCTGGCCTACAGCGAAATCCTGCCCGATGAGACCAAGAAACCGCGGTCGCGTTCTGGACACGAGCGCACGCGTTCTTCGCCTCAGCCGGTATCACCATCCAGCGAGTCGTGACCGACATTCAAGCTGGGTGTGCGGCGTTGAGCCTGTCTCGTCGGCCGGCGGGAGGGATCGGGGTCGTCCGGCACCCGCCTGTGAACGTTGT